>NZ_JASJGN010000235.1:0-15194 GCF_033791525.1 Desulfosarcina sp. | reverse complement strand
CGGTGAAATCGTTTGGCCTGGGGTTTCTGGTGGTTGAGAATGATCTGAAGCGCCTCTCCTGGGATTTTGGTCTCCAGCAGATGAAGGTGGAAGCGGATGACAACACTCAGGACCCCCGGTCGGTGTCCATTTCGATTCTTGCTGCCGGACCGGTACCGGCCATCGTGGGATGGATTGCCGCTGTGGAGGATGCTTACCCCTATCTGGTGATCGAGCGCATGGATATCTCCTACGACAATCGAAACCGGACAAGCCGGCTCCAGGCTGTCTTCAACTACCGCTACACACTTGCCGAAGCGGAGAGGACAGGCTGACATGCATCGATTGGGCAACCGCATACACGCTTTGGTCGGCCTGTGGATTCTGGCCGGCCTGGTGGTGCTGGGCGTCAACGGAACCATGCTCATGTCGCTGCTGGATGAACCGCTTGCCGGTAATTCCAGCGGGGTCCGCATCGCGGACCAGGGGTTCCGGAACTATCGCATGCTGGTAACCACCCAGGCTGAAAAAATTACTTCCGGTATGGATCTGCTGACAAGCTGGTTTGAACCCGTGGCTGTGGAAGCAGAAAAACCGGCATTTCAGCAAACGCCTGCCCCGCCGTCATATGCAAGAAAGAGGGCACCTGCGCCGGTGACGCTGCCGGCACTGACGGGCATTATGACCAGTCGATCCAGCGATGGCGGGTCCAGGCGGCTGGCCGTATTGGACGGACGCATCTGTGCCGAAGGGGACCGACTCGGCACTCTCACGGTAATGCGGATCGCCCGTAGGGGCGTCTCGCTGGTCAGGCGAGATCAAGCCTGGTTTTTAAAGGCGCCGGATATTGCCTATTCGTTAACCGCACAATGAACCATTGCACCGACCACCTGCTTTCAGGGGGGGAAATGTGAAAAGACTGATAGACACAAAACGGATTGGCACGATTCTGCTGGCCCTGGTATTTCTTGGCGGTTGTGCTGTGACGCCGCCCAGGCAACCCTTGAAAGAAATTGTCGATCGGGATGCAATCAAGGCGGCCCTGAAGCGGGAAACTCATCCGGCGCCGCCGGGGCCGCCGCCCTTTTCCCAGATGATCCTGCCCCGGACCGCAGAACTGGACCTTCCGGAAACCCTGTATTCAATGACGCTGAACGATGTACCCCTGACTGCGGCCATCGAAGCTGTCATGCAGGGGTCCCAGCTGAATCTGTCGGTGGAGTCGGACGTGGACCTGTCGCGGCGGGTCACGGTCCATCTGAAGCAGGCCACCTTTGCCGAAGCCATGGACATGCTGGTGAAAAACGGTGCCGGTTACGCCTGGATCGTTGAGGAGGAGGTGCTCTATGTCAGGACGTTCATGGAGCGGATTTATTCCTTCGACTACCTGGACATGCCCGGCGAAACCGATATCCAGGTGGGAGGGGATATGCTGGCTTCCAGTGTCGAAGACGCCGGGGTCAGCGGCAAGTATGTCATAAAATCAAGTAAAACCGGGGAAACATCGGACGCCTGGTCGGCCATCGATGCGACCCTGGCAACGCTCAAATCCGAAGCCGGCATCGTGCGTATCAATCGCAACGGCGGACTGATCTACATGGCCGACACACCCAGACGGGTGGCCGCCATGGTCCGGTTCCTGGACGCCCTGCACGAATCCCTCACCCGCCAGGTGTTCATTGAGGCCAAGATCATGGAGGTCCGGCTCAAGGACAACACCCAGTTGGGTATCGACTGGTCGGCAGTCAACGTCGCTTTCACTTCCGGATCGGGCTTTTTCGTGGATAGCTTCGGTCTAAACATCAACGGCGGGAGCACCCTCACTCTGGCCGATCAGTCGTCGCTGAGTGCCGTTGTCGATTTTTTAAGAACCCAGGGGGAAGTATCCGTGGTTTCCAACCCGCACCTTTCCTTAATGAATGGCCGATCGGCTTTGCTGACAGTAGGTTTTCAGTTCCCGTACGGAGATATCGATGGCATTGACCGTGACGACGATACCGGAATTACTACCTTCGGTACCAGCATCAAGCGGGCGGTTCTCGGCTTACAGTTTGGGATTTCAGTCCAGATTGCCACCGATGCCACCGTTACCATGAATATCGTCCCTACTATCACTCGAATTCAAGAGGAGACTGAGGTGGAACTGCCCACGTCCGCATTTAGCGTGCAAACCATTACCAATCCCATCATCGACTTGCAGGAATTGTCTACAACGGTGCGGGTCCGTGGGGGGAACACGGTAGTGTTGGCCGGACTGATCAGCCAGGTGAAAGATACGGTGCTTGAAAGTTTACCCATATTGGGAGACCTTCCTTTGGTTGGCGGATGGTTCAAGCACGTGGATGACACTGTTCAGAGTCGGGAACTGGTGATCTTTATTACACCCCATGTCCAGGACCGTGTGTGACCGTAGCGACTGGGCAGTGTTATTCAATAATCAGCGCTAAAGTGAAGCAGATGAACAACCGATAGTATGAATGTAATCTTTTTATTCTTGTAAACTGGAAATGGAGGACAAGTGACATGACTAGGAATCAAAAAGGCTTTACGTTGGTGGAGATCGCCATTGTGCTGGTGATCATCGGACTGCTGATCGGCGGGGTCCTCAAGGGGCAGTCGATGATCCAGAACGCCAAGGTCAAGCGGGTGGTCAAATCCGCAGACGAGGTGCGGGCCGCCTTCTACACCTTCTACGATAAATACGGTGCCTATCCCGGAGACGAAAACCTGGCCACCAGCCCGCCCGGTGACGCCCACAACGGCAATGGCAATGGCCTGATCGCAGGGGCTGAGTACTTCCAACTCTTCGAAGACCTGGTGAACGCGGGCATCATCGATGGGACATTTAACGGTACCAGCGATTTGCCCAAACACGCCTTCGGCGGTACCTACTTGGTGTACTGGGCCAATCCAGGTGCCGGTGCCAATCACTATATCCGTTATGACAACCTGCCTTGGGACGTGGCTCTGGAGATCGACACCAAGTATGACGACGGCGTATACAATACGGGAACCCTCCGTGCCAACGAGGCCTATGCGGCGGCAACCAGTCCGGTGACTTATTTCTACCTGCCGCTTTAGGTTGCCCGTATCTGCCTGTGTACCTGAGAATATGCCGCCGCCTCCCGCAGGAAGCATGCTTGGGAAGGCGGTGGTGGTATCCGTAGTGTCGTAAACCAGGAGGACGATCGATCCTTGCGTGGGATGCCATGAAAAACCGCCAAGCCGGGTTCACCATCATCGAGATGGCCATGGTCATGGTCATTATCGGGCTCATCGTGGGCTTCGGCGCCTCGCTCATCGGTCCGCTCTCCATCCGGGCCAAACGGATCGAGTCCACCGAAACGGTGGATGCCGGTGCCGAGGCGGTTGTCGGCCATGCCGCCGCCAACCGGGGTGTCCTGCCCACAGCGGCCCAGTTTCCCGGCGTCATCAAAAAACGTAACGACGCCTGGAGTCGGCCCGTTCAATACATATATGATTCCGTTTTGGCCGATGGAAACCCGACCACCGGCGACATGTGCACCCGCAGGACCACCCGGATTACCCTGCGCCAGTGCCCGGATGCCGCATGCAGCGCTCCGGTTTCTGTGGCCAACGTGGCCTTTCTGGTGCTGAGCGGCGGTGAGAACTTCAACAACCAGACCGCCGGCAGCCTGGCCGTCAACGCCGCCACGGTCATCGACGTCTACCCGAACGGGGTGGGCGACGTGGACGGTTATGCCGCCGACCTCAACCGGGTCGAGCCCTTCGACGACATCCTCCAGTGGGCCACCCTGGACGAGCTGCGCGGCAAGATCGGCTGTCGGGGCCCGCAGCTGGCGATAATGAACAACGAACTGCCTCCCGGTCGGACCACCAGCCCCTATTCGGCGGCGGTTTACGTTGACGGCGGCGTTCCCTTTGCCGCCGGCGGCGATTACCTCTGGTGCGTCGAGACGCCCACCGGTGCGGCGCCTTCCGGCTTGAACGTTCGCAACCACACGGACACGGGTAACATCGGATTCGACACCGATGGCGCCGTGCTGGCCGAAAGCAGCGCCGTCTGGACGCGCGCCGACCACCTGTTGATCAACGGCACGCCAACCGTCGCCGGAAGCTTTCTGCTGACCGTCTGGGTGCGTGACAACAGCAATCCGGGCAATGACGCGGCCTGCGCCGGCGGTGCCAGCCTGGACAACTGCACCAGCCGGTCCTTTGTGTTGACCGTCAACCCCTAACCCGGACAAACCGGAAAAAACAAATTGCAAGCACCAAATCTCAAATAAAATTCAAATAACAATAGCCAAATTCGAAACTGTTTAAGCGTTCAAAGGTTCAGGGTTGAATAGTTGTTTGCCATCATCGATACTTGCAATTGTCTTTGACAATGTTTTAATGAAAAACCTTACATTTTTAGCGAATCGGAATGTCCTTTCTTCAAAATCATAAGGTTTGGAATCTTGGATTTTAGTCATTGTTATTTATTTGTCATTTGGATTTTGGCTATTGTTATTTATTTGCTATCTGTCTTTTTGTTTTCTGACATAAAAACCACGAATTTCAGGATTAATAGACTAGAACCTTTACTATACCGCATGTCCATGGCAAATTCCGGATTCTTTCGATCAGCAACCGGCCAGGCCGGCATGGCCCTGATGCCCATTGTGCTGACCTTCGTGATCGCCGGGGCATTGATCGGTGCCGGGATGCATCTGGTGGGCCCCACGAGCCGGCGGATGCGATCCGAAACGACCCGCAACCTGCTCGACCGGGCATCCCGTTCCGTCATCGCCTGGAGCGTGGCCAGCGGCCGCCTGCCCACGGCCGCGGAATTCGTCACCGCCGCCGGTGTTCGCGACGATCCCTGGCGGCGTGCGCTGGTCTACGTGTATGACGGCAATCTGGCCGCTTCCGCCGGCGGCGGGCTGTGCGGCCGGGAGTCGACGGGGATCGTTGCCGATGGTGCGGCAGATACGGCGTTTTTCATCATCAGCGGCGGTGAGAATGTGAGTGTCGATACCACACCGGGCATCTCGGGGGCCTATGCTGGCAACGCCGCTATTTCCGTGCTGGACCTGGCCGAGGTCGTATCGCTGGCCGATCTGGGCAACCGGGCCGGCTGCTACGACCGCACGGCCGGCCGGCTGGCCTTACTCAACAACGAGCTTCCCGAAGGCTGCAGCGGCGAACCCTACCGCGGCGACCTGTTTGCCGAGGGCGGCGTCCCGCCCTACACCTGGGGGGCGGCCAGCCTGCCGGCCTGGATGACCCTCGTCCCGGCGGGCGCGGCCTGCGACCTCAGCGGCACCTCGGCCACCCCCGGTGCATACACGCTGGCAGCGACATTGACCGATTCAGCAGGAACTATTGTGGAGCGGCGCTTTGATATCGGTGTGACCGCCTGCGCTGCCGGACCCTCACCGGTCTCCAAATGGGATTTCAACGAAGGCGTGGGTCCGACGGCCGGCGACGGCGCGGGTCCCAACAATGGGGTCCTGGTCGGAAACACCGGCTGGACCACCGACACCCCGGACGGCAGCGGGGCATCGCTCTCCTTTGACGGTTCCGGCGATTACGTGCGCGTGAGTGACCATTCCAGCCTTCACCTGACCGGCCAGCTCACCTTGATGGCTTGGGTCAAAGAGACCGCCATCGGCCAGTATGCCAAGGTCATTTCCCGTCGCAGCGGGTATTATTTCTACTTTCTGGGGGTGGACAACGGTCATCCCTACGGCGGCATCGGTGACGATGTCACCTACACGGTTACGGGTAAATCCCTGCTCATGTCCCTCGACCGCTGGAATCATCTGGCCCTTGTCTACGATGATGCCGTCGACCGCATGTTCCTGCATTTCGACGGCACCGAGCGCATGACGACGGTGACGCAGAGCCTTCCGCCGACCGTCGGGGTGGACCTGTCCATCGGTGCCGATTCCGAGGGGTCCGCCGGCTATTTCACCGGGGATGTCGATGACGTGGCCGTTTACGACAGGGCCCTTACCGATGCGGAAATTCGTGGTCTCTTGGCCGGGCCTGCTCACCCCAACCGGGTGGTATCCTACGGATTCAATGGCACCGCCGACGACGGCGGGGGCGGTGGGCATGACGGCACGCTGGTCGGCGGGGCCTACACGGCGGACCGTTTCGGCCTGCCCAACGCCGCCTTGAGCGTGGATGGCAACGATCATGTCCGCGTGGCCGATCATCCCGACCTGCGCCTGACCGGCGGGCTGACCCTGGCCGCCTGGATCCGTGAGCGCTCGCCGGGGGCCCATGCCAAGATCGTCTCACGGCGCGCCGGCAACTACTTCTACTTTTTGGGGGTGGATAACGGCCGGCCCTACGGCGGCATCGGCGACGGCGGCAGCTACACGGTGACGCGCAAATCCATCTCCATGATTCCGGACCAGTGGCATTTCGTGGCCTTTGTTTACGACGATGCCACCGACAGCATGCGCATCTACTTCGACGGAAGCCTGGACGAAACCGCCGTGGCCGTGAGCCTGCCCGTGCTGCCCGGTATCGACCTGACCATCGGTGCCGATAACGAGGGCAGCCAGCATTTCTTCACGGGATCGATCGACGGTGTGGCCATCTACGACCAGGCCCTGACGGTGGATCAGATCAGGGAGGATTATTAACGGGTCTTTGGTTTATGGTTTCTGGTCTGTGGTTGAGATTTGAATTTCAGGCCTTTGATTTTCGATTGTTTGAGATAGTTCATGAAGCCGGCAATCAGTTTTTTGGTTGAGGCGGCTATGGCTCTGATTGAATCGAATTGCGCTTTGGAGATGTACTTCTGGTCAAAGGCCACATAAAGCTGGGCTTCGACTTCGCCTGCAGAGCCCTTTGCAATGGCAGGAAATTGAGAAAATTCGGCAGAACCGCCCCGTTCGAAGCCTTCGGCAATATTTGACATCACGGATACGGCGACCCGCCGGACCTGATCACGAAGACCGAAATCTCTGGCAAATGTCCCCGAGCCTGTCAGGGCGTATACCGCCCGTGTCAATTCTCTGGCCTTCTGCCAAGCTTCGATATCCTCAAATTTTTTTAATGATGCCATTTGTTCCCCTGAATGCCGAACCGATAACCACAAACCAGAGACCGACGTCCTTAGAATTTCCCAATCACATCATAAAGCGGCAAAAGAATCGACAGGACGATTAAACCGAAAACACCGCCCAGCATGATGATGGACATGGGTTCGATGGTGGCGATCATGGTCTGGACGGTCCGTTTGGCCTCCCGGTCGTAGTAGTTGCCCAACCGTTCGAAGCAGACATCCAGGGTGCCGGTGGTTTCGCCGTTGCGTATGGCGCCGAGCAGCAGCGGGGGGAAACCGCCGGCCCGGTCGAAGCCGTCCGAGATGGCGTCGCCCCGTTGAACTGCGTCAAATGCTTTTTTGAGCAGCATTTCCAGGTAGCGGTTGCCCAGAACGTTGGCCGAAAGGATCTCGAAGATCCCGTTGATGGACATGCCGGCCTGGTACATGGTGGCAAAGTTGTGGCTGAGCCGTGCCATGGCGATGTTCGAGATTACCCCGCCGACGACCGGCAGGTTGAGAAGGTGGCGGTGAAACAGCACCCCGCCTTTTTCGGTGAGTTGAAGGACGTAGACAGCAATGGCGGACAGCACCATCGCAGTGGTGATGACAGCCCACCAGTTTCTGAAGAATTGGCTCAGGTTCAGGATAAAGCGGGTCATGGTGGGCAGTTCGACACCCATCTGCACCAGCAGGCCGGCCAGCTGAGGCAGCACATACCCCACCCAGACGCCGATCACGGCCACGATGACGATGATCACGAACGAGGGGTAAATGGCCGCCCGCTTGACCGTCGAGCGGATCTCTTCCTTCCACTCCAGAAACGCGGAGAGATCCTTGAGACATTTGGGCAGTACACCGGTTTCCTCGCCCATGCGGATGATGGCCAGGTCGAGCTTGCCGAAGGCCTTGGGAAACTTGGACATGGCGGTGGTGAAGGTGTTGCCGTTTTCGATGGCGATGCGTATTTCGTCGACGATACGCCGCATCGGCCGTGAGGGCAGCCCGACGGCATTTTCCTCGAGTGCCGACAGCATGGGCAGGCCCAGTTCCAGGGTCTGGTAGAGCCGGTGGTAGAACTCGATGATATCGCGTTGGCGGATGCGCTCCCCGAGGAGGCTTTTGCCCAGGAACCCGTCGGTGTGCAGCTGGCTGGATACCAGGGTGAGTTCCTTGTCCAGCAGCTTGCCTTCCAGTTCACTTTCGCTGGCGGCAATGGCGCTTCCTTTTAACAGGCGGCCGGCAGTGTCTATGGCCTGGTAAACAAATTTAGGCATCGGCCACCACCCGGTAGACTTCCTCGAAGGAGGTGAGGCCGGCGGCCGCCTTTCTCAGGGCCTGCTTGAGCATCAGGCTGGTACCGGCTTTCACGGCCGCCTCTTCGATGGTGCTGTGTAGCGCGCCGGAGAAGATCAGGGCCTGGATCTCCCGGTCCACGCGGATGACTTCATAGATGCCTGTTCTGCCGCGGTAGCCGGCATGGTAGCAGGAGTCGCATCCAACCGGGACTACCAGACGCTCTGGCGGGGCAATGCCGTGCTGGTCGAACAATGCGATCTGTCGTTCGGTGGGCTCGGCGTGGTCGCAGCAGTTCGTGCAGATTTTGCGGACCAGGCGCTGGGCGATGACCAGGCTCAGGGATGAGGCCAAAATGCCCTTGCTCACCCCCAGGTCCAGCAGGCGGTTGATGGCTGACGCGGCGTCGTTGGTGTGCAGGGTGGAAAAAACCAGGTGACCGGTCATGGATGCCCGCAGGGCCAGGTCGGCCGTTTCCGTGTCCCGGATCTCGCCCACCAGGATGATGTCTGGGTCCTGGCGCATGGCCGACCGCAGGGCGTTACCGAAAGAGAGCCCCGCCTTGGGGTTGACGGCGGTCTGGCGAATGGTCGGGATGATGTACTCGATGGGATCCTCAACGGTCATCACGTTGATGTTGGGGCTGTTGACCGTCATCAGGGCCGAGTAGAGCGTCGTGGTCTTGCCTGAACCGGTGGGACCGGTGGCCACGACCAGGCCGTAGGGCCGCTTGATATGTGACAGGAAAAGATCGAAATCGGATTCTTCCAGGCCCAGGCGCCGCAGGTCGCCGACCACCTTGCTGTAGATCAGCAGCCGCATGACCGCGGTCTCCCCTAAATGGGTGGGGAAGGTGGAGACGCGGAGGTCGATTTCTCCGATTTCACCGGAATACTTAATGCGCCCGTCGTGGGGGATGTTGGGGTTGGAGATGTCCATGTCCGCCATGATCTTGAACCGGGTGAGCAGGCTCTTGTGAAAGCGGATGGGAAAGAGGAACTTCTGCTGCAGCACGCCGTCGATCCGGTAGTAGATGCGGGACAGCTTCACGTCGGGCACCACGTGGATGTCGCTGGCGCCCAGCACCAGCCCTTTTTCGATCAGCCGGTCCCCCAGCAGGACGATCTGGTTTTCTTCGAATTCGCCGTCGGTCACCGTGGCCCGCGTGATGCGGTCGATGTCGACGTCGATGGCCAGAGCCGTCTTGTAGTAAAGCTCGATGGCACCCGCCAGCCAGTCCTTGGAGGCGATGTAGGTTTCCACCCTGCAGCCGGTGATGCGGGCCAGTTTGTCCTTGGCGACCACGTCAAAAGGGTTGTTGGTGGCGGCCAGGATAGTGTCGTCCCGCTTCTGCAGCGGCATGATGCTGTGGGTGGTAACGAACTCCTGGGGGACCTGGGCGATCAGGCCGGGGTCCACCTTGATGGCATCCGTGTCGAGAAGCTTGGCGCCGCTTTGCACCGCCAGGCTCATCTGGAGCTGTTCCTGGGTGACCCAGTCCAGCCGCAGGAGCACGTCGCCCAGCATGATCCCGGTTTTTTTGGATTCCGTGAGGGCCATCTCTAGCTGATCCTGGTCGATGAACCCCAGGTCGATGAGAATATCGCCAATGCGTTTTGCCATCTTACTGCCCTGTTGCCGTTGATTGGGCGGTTTTGAGATACCGCCTGAGGGTCCGGATGCGCTTGTTAATGGTTTCCTTGTCGGTTGCAGACGGTTCGGACGGGATTCGCAGAACGGCCTCGTAATGGGCCACCGCCTCCGCATAAAAGCCCAGCGCATCGCAGGTTACCGCCAGGTTGAACTGAAGCCGGGGATCATCGGGTCGTTCTGTTTCGGCTTCGCGGTACAGGTCCAGGGCTTCGGGGAGCCGGTTCATCCCGGCAAAGGCCACAGCCCGGTGAAAACGAATTTCCCAGGGGGTTGCATCCGACAGCGCGGCTGCCCGGTCCAGGAAGTCCAGGGCCTTTTCCGGTGCGCCCATGCCGATTGCCGCCATGGCCAGGTTCAACAGCACGCCCTGGGGGCGGGGGGTTGACCGTTCCAGTCGTTCGAGAAGGGGTGCGGCCTGGATAAATTTTCCCTGCTGCATGTATGCGGCGGCCAGGTTCAGCATGGCGTCCGGGTGGCTTGAACGGGTCTTGAGGACCTGCCGGTAAAGGCGGGTGGCCTCGGATAGGCGGCCGTTGCGATGGTAGGCGCGGGCCTTTTTGTAAAACAGATCCTCCTCCGCCGGGTACGGGGCGTTTTTGCGTACCGCCGCGCCTGCCTTCAACTTGCCGGGGGTCTCAGATGCTTGAACGGCCGCGGGCGAGGGGGTTTGCCGAGATGCCACCGGCCGGCTTTTCTCACGTGGGTCGGTTTGAATCGGACCGGGTTCGAAGGCGCGGGAGATGGTGTTCGGTTCCCGTTGAGACGGTTCGACAATCGCTTCAATTGACAACGCGGTCTCGGCGGCAGACGGGACGGCCGGTTTCTCATCGGCCGGTTGCAGCGCAGCAGCGGTCTCGCCGGTGCGGGTGCCCGGCATGTCGCCGCTGACCGCCGGCGACGGTGGCGCCGGGTTCACCTCGGCCGTGGCCAGGCGATTTCCCTCGGGTGGATCCTCGGATACCACGGTTTCCGTCTGACGGTCTGCCGATGCCGGCTGGGGCTCGCCAGCGGACCGATGCTGGACGTCGGACGTCGTCTCAATGGGATGGTTCGGCAGCGGTAAGGATCGTCCAGGCTGGGGCGTCATCACCAGCAGGGTGTTGCCCGTGCCGGACTGCATCAGGTAATTTCCGTAAAAGACCCCGATGGTCAGCAGGATCAATCCTGCCAGAACGACGAGCCAGCGCCTGGTTATCCGAGGTTGGCCGGATACCTCGATAAAGCCCTTGGCAACGGGGCTTCCCGTGGCCGCATGCTTTTTTTTCCTCAGGGCGTCGTTCATCAGGCTCATGCAAATGACTCCGGTTTTACGCTACCAGACGGTCACCCGGACTAGCGGGTAACCACCTGGGCCAGGATCTGACCGCTGCTGTTTATCCGTTTGGCAGTCACGGCTGCGTCTTCAACCGATACAAAAAGACCGGTATAGATTTTATTATCGCCCGCAAGGCCCGTTTCCATTAGGCTGTCATAGCCGATTTCTGAAATAAATCTAAGAATTTCGGCCTCCGTCAGGTCCGGCCGCCCCGGCAGCACCCGGACCGTCCAGGGTGCATGGATGACCCGGGCCTCCTTTAACTGGTGCGCGTCCCTGTATCGGACGGCCTGGTTCCGGCTTTCGAACTTGCCGGCGAGGATCCGGTACCACTGCCCGCCCTCCACTGCCTGCCAGTGAGCGGGTATGGCATTCCGGCGGTATTGGGCCACGCTGCGCCTGGCGCGCGCCACTGTGCGGAATGATCCCAACTGGAGCGCATAGGTGGCGGGTGAGGGGGGTTGGGGCAAGACCCGTTTCTTTTCAACTGGAACAGGCGGACTGGCGCCGCCCGTCGTACAGGTGGTAACCGCGGTTATTTCACTTGCTGCCGCCTCACCGGCTGTCGGTTCGATTGGCGAGGGGGCAAGGCAAACCCCGCCGGAATCAGGCAGCTGTGATATCGGCGCCAGCCCCGTGGTCTCCTCGATTGCCGCGGGGAGGAGCTGGGCCGGTGTAGCCTGGGTACGGTCGTCGGGGCGGAGGGCCCAAACCACGGCGGCAAAGAGCACCAGCAGCAGCATGGCGGCTGCCGGCAACCCGTAGCGCAGAATGGGGCCGCCGTTTCGGGCCCCGCGAATATCCAGGTCCGGCAGCTCGGCCAGGGCCCGGTTCACATGGGCAGGGCCGAGGACCGGTGCATCGCTGACGTAGCCGGCGGTGAGGGTGAAATCGCAGATCTTGTTGATCAGCCGCGGGATTCCGCAGGACCGTTTATGGATCAATTGCGTGGCGGCATGGGAAAAACACACCTGGCCCGTGTTGCCGGCCACGAAGAGCCGCCGGGAGATGTACGCGCCGGTCTCCTGAACGGTGAGCGGGTTGAGGCGGCAATGCACGGCGATGCGCTGCTTCAACTGCCGCAGCCGATCGTTGGCCAGCATGTCCAGCAGTTCCGGCTGGCCGGACAGGACCACCTGGATGAGTTTACGCTTGTCCGACTCCAGGTTGGACAGCAGGCGCAGGTCTTCCAGGGTCTCGGGTGTCATGGTCTGGGCATCGTCGATGATCACCACAAAGGGACGGTTCGTACTGTCGGCCAGCAGGCGCTGGTTGAGCTGGTCGATGAGCGCTTTTTTGGTGGCCTGCGGCGGCGGGGTTGTACCCAGGTCCTCTAGGATGCTGGCCAGCAGTTCATGGCCGGAAAGCGACGGATTGATCACGTAGACGGTTTCGGCGTCGAGGCTCAGCCGATCGAGCAGCGCCCGGCACAAGGTGGTTTTACCGGTGCCCACCTCCCCGGTGAGCAGGACGAAGCCCATGCGCCCGTCGATGGCGTAGCCGATCTTGTCGAGCACCTGGTGGTGGCAGCTGGCCGAGAAGAGAAACTCCGGGTCCGGGGTGATGGCAAAGGGGGCTTCGCTGAGCTGGTAATGCTCCAGGTAGACCCGATCCGGCGGCGTGTCCTCCGGGTCGGTGAAGACAAGTTTGAACATGGGTTCCGACATCGGAATCCTCTGGGTTGCGGGTCCGGCGCAAGGGGGCGATCAGGGAAAATAGCGCCTGATCGTTTCCGGGCTTCTCCACCAGTTATCGGCCTGGATGGTGAGTTCTTTAATTTGTTTTTCAACATCCTGACGAAGGGATTCGAAAGCGTCGGAATCGGGCCTGCGGGGAACATGGATGGGCGGGGTGAAACGGAGGAATACCCGGGAGAAGGGTTTGGGAACCATGAAGCGGTCCCAGCTGTTGAATACCCAGCGCCGCTCGGCAGAGGCGATCACCGGCAGGATAGGTGCGCCGGAGAACTGGGCGATGGTGATCAGGCCGGGTTTGACCACCCCGAAAGGCCCCTGGGGGCCGTCGACGATGTGCCCGACGCGATATCCCCGGTTGGTCAAAGACCGGAGTTCTTTGAGGGCGTGGACGCCGCCTCTCGTAGACGACCCCCGCACCGACCGCCATCCCAGGATATCCACCATCCGGGCGATCATCTCCCCGTCCCGGCTCTGGCTGATCATGATCGCGATGGCCTTCCGAGTGGCAAAGAAGGTGATGCCCGGGAAAAACCGCTGGTGCCATGAGGCGTAGACCACTGTGCCGTGGGCATCGAGCGCACCCTGTTCGTGGTGCGTGTCCACCAGCCGGTAGCGGTAGGTGCGGGAGATGAGTTTGACCAGCACCAGACCGGCCCGGGGAAAGAGTTGGCGGTAACAGAAATCCTTGAGGGTGTCTTTGAATCTCATGGAGTTGTCGGTCAAACAAGGGTACAGATAAAAATTGGCAGGCCAGGAGGGATTCGAACCCCCAACACCCGGATTTGGAGTCCGGTGCTCTACCAATTCGAGCTACTGGCCTGCAAGGTGGTCGGGGGCATTTTATACAACAGAATATCAAAAAAGTCTGCAAAAATAACTCGGCGGCGACCCTTCCATATGTGCGGCCAGTCCGCTTCAATATTGATGACGTCGTAAAAAGCTTTTGCAGGCACTGCATAGCCATATATCCGAAAGGAAACGGGATGATGTAGGAGCGGCTTCCAGCCGCGATAATGCCATGTGATCACGGTTGGAAGCCGCTCCTGTGAAAAATGGGCCTTTATTTCATTTCATAAAAAGCGCTGCACGACTGACCCGGACGTGGGGACGCGCTATCTGTTCAAACCCGACCTGTCTGCACAATTTCACTTCTTCATCGAACAGTTTCCGGGAGGTATGAATTTTCGGCTCGACCAGCAGATAGGTTCCGCCGTCCTTTAAAAATGAATACCAGGCCCCCAAAAAGGCTGCTTTGTTTTCGACTTCGTGCAGCATCCAAAACGTGAGGATGAAATCCAGCGGTCCGTCGATATATTTTTTTTCACTGCCCGCCAGCACGGTCTGGATTCGCTGCCCGGTATCGTGTTTTCGGGCGCGCCTATTCAACACATCGAGCATCTGCTGTTGCAGGTCCACGGCGAATACGTTGCCCGAAGCGCCCACATAGTCGGCCATGGCGATTGAGAAATATCCCATTCCACAGCCGATATCCGCCACACGATCGCCTTCAGACAGGTAGGGTTTCAAAATGACATGCGTATCGTGAAACCACCTGCGCAGCCTGTGGTCCCACGAGTAGGCCATCCACCATGGGCAGGTGTGTTCTTCGAACAACAGAAATTTTTTAATCCAACTCATCCTGGCACCTTTGTTGGCGGCACTGACGAGAATGCGCCTTGCGTGCTGTTATGTAGAAGCTTATAGTAGATAGTGCCCGGTGAAACCTTAAAAGGGTGTTGATAAACGTCGTGAGCGTAGGCAAGACAAGGCAAAACGCGGCGAAAAAGCGGAGTTGATGGGTGATCAATGAGCACGTTGAGCCGAATTTTAACACGGTATGGCCAAGCGCAATAGTTTCTCGACATCCTGTACATTGATTCTATGATTTCATAAATTTATTCGTCATGTCAATCGGTTGGACAGGCGACACGCGAACCCCTATACAAAGGAAAACGAACAATGCTGAGAAGGAAACCATACGTGGAGCAACACAAGGCAACTGCCGAAAATCAGTTGGCGGTGCACGAGGAAACGCTGAAATCAATGGGGATGAACGAGACGCAGATAAAACGAGATTCACGGGTCAGGCATATCAAGGGAAAAATCCGTCAGGCAAAGCAGCAGCTGAAAGGTCTCGCCGAGCTGGAGTCACAGATCGCCCGTATGGCCGAAATCAAGCTCGAAAAACAAGCGCGCAAGAAAGAGAGTCAACCCAAAAAACAGCGTG
>NZ_JASJGN010000234.1:0-4514 GCF_033791525.1 Desulfosarcina sp. | reverse complement strand
CGAAAAAACCCGCATTTTTCACTGCATAGGCCAGACTGGCCTCTGTACTCCAGCCGTAGAGGGATTTGGCGGCATTAAGAAACCAATCACGCTGATCCGGTCCCATGGCTCCGCTGTTCAACATTTCCTGCCAGTTTTTTTTTCCACCGTGGGGTGGCCCTCCTGCCAACCGTTTTTGTCCGCTAAGACTATGAAGGTGACTGGCGCCTCCACGACCTTGGGCTGGTCCCAGGCCAGGGCCTTGAGCTTTTCCTTGGCAGCGGTATCGCGCAACACCATCAGATTCCATGGCTGCAGGTTGAAGCTGGACGGCACCCGGGCCGCCAGATCGATCATCTCACTTAGCAATTCGTTCGTTACATTTCGGTTGGGATCGAATAAATTGATGGCACGTCTTTTTTCGGTAATCTCTTTATAATTCATAGCAGTTCCTTTTTATTTCTATCCGGTATGTTTCGGTTATTCATTTGTCCGATACATCGATGAGGATGAAATCCGCGTCCTGGTCGGCTTTCAGCTCAAGGCGGTCGATGCCATCCAACCGGGCCTGATCCTTGGCCGCCAGGGCCTCGCCGTTGACTTGCAAGCGTCCCGATGTCAGGTAAACAAAAAGCTTACGGTCAGGCGAAGTGCGATGCTCCAGCAGCTGTCGTGCATCCAGCCGTGACCGGTAGATGGTAGCATCCGTGTTAAAATTGACGGCCCTGGCGTGGTTCTGACCGGAGGCCAGTGGAAACAGGACATTCTTGAAATCATCTTCCGTAAACTCTTTTTGTTCATAGGATGGGCGCAGACCCGCCTCGTCTGGCAGAATCCAGACCTGGAAAAAATGCAGATCACGGTCCGCTTCATTGTATTCGGAATGGGTCAGCCCCGTACCCGCCGACATCCGCTGGACTTCACCTGCCCGGATCACCCCACCGTTGCCCATGCTGTCCTTATGGGAAATTTCACCCTTCAATACGATGGTGATGATCTCCATCTCTTCATGGGGGTGTGTGGGAAATCCGGCCCCGGGACGGACCACATCGTCATTGAAAACCCGCAATTTACCGTGTCCCATGTTGGCAGGGTCGTAATAATTTGAAAAAGAAAAGAGCCAGTAGGTCTGCAGCCAGCCCATATCCGTAAAATGGCGCTGGTCGGCCGGTATGATGGTTGTGCTCATGAGGTCCTCCTTTTATCCGTTTCCGGCGGGGCGGCATTGGCTTTGCCGATTTTTTTAAGAAGCTTGCCCAGGGTTGCCAACTCGTTGGATTCGAGTACCGAAAACGTTTCCGCAGCCACAGCGGCGTGTGCGGGAAACAGGGCCTGAATCAGGTCCAAACCCTTTTCCGTCAATTTCACCGAGATCCGGCGGCGGTCCGCCGGATCTTTTTCTCGGACAACCAGCTCCCGTTTCTCCAGGTTATCAATGACCATTGTCATATTGCCGCTGGTTTTAAGAATCTTTTGACCGATATCCCGCTGTCAGAGTGGCCCCTTGTGATACAGAACCTCCAGCACGCCGAACGGGCTGAGGGTAAGACCGGTATCCAGAAGGTGACGGTGCATCTGTGCTGTCACAGCATCCGAAGCCCGCATCATCTGCGTGTAGGTCTTGAGAATGGTCCGCTGTTGGTCTGTTATCTGGGGTTTAGGATTCACTATTGCCTCGCTTTAAATTAGTTTAATGTTAAGTTAATTAATATCGAGACATTGTCAAATAAAAAAGTCAGAGATAGGTAGATAGGTGTCATTTGTTCAGGGAAAATCAAACCTAAAAAAATAATCTAACCCAAAATACGATTTTACCGATACCCACTCGCGGCGTATCCGTACAAACAATCCACTGGAACGCATGCAGCGTGAGGTCAGACGCCGAACACACGTAGTCGGTGCTTTCTCGGGTTGGAACTCGGCCTTAATGCGCTGGTCGCGGCTCGCCTGCGCCATATCGCCGGCACGAAGTGGAGAACCCGTGGATACCTGAACATGAAGAAGTTAGCCAGGCTGCTCAATAAATATTCAGGGGTAATGGCTATAATCGTGAGGACATGGGGCGGAACCATCCCCAAGTATACCGATGACAGTATCTAAGCCATCTTGGGGCGCCGGACTCAATGGGGGAGCGGGAGAATTCGTTGGCGTGCTTGCGTATGGCTATGGAGATGCAAAAGATTATGAAAACCCTGCGAGAGAAGTGGTGGAACCAGGGGGTCCAATTTCCCTTTCAAATTCGGTGCGGCATTCACACCGGCATGGCCAATGTGGGCAACTATGGTTCGGAAAGTTTCATGGAGTATTCCGCCATCGGCCTGAATACCAACCTGGCCTCACGATTGAAACAGGCCTGTCAACCCGGGGATTTTCTTTTTCCAACGCCACATGGGCGCTTGTAAGTGAAGAGATTCCATGTGATGAAGTCGGCACGATTGAAGTAAAGGGATTCCATTATCCCATACAGGCATATCGTGTTCTGGGAGACGAAACCAGATTCAATGAATCATAATACGTACAGGTGCGAAGTGTTGCAGGATAGATCACAAGAACTGAAGCTATTTGCTCTTGCAGAACTTACATGTTTCTTGCCAGTAGCTGGCACTGGCACATAAAAAGGCTTACCACACCATGTGGTGGTCAGCCGGAAAGCCAGTTCGGTGCAGATTACTTCAGAAAAAATCATCTATCACAGAAATTCGCTGAACTAAGATACATTGAGATAATGACCAGTCTGACCAAATTACAGATACCATTATCTGTGGTTGTCAGTCCAAGTAAATCTTGCGACACTGGGGTCTATATGGTTCTGCCGGACAACCCGATATCTCTTGAACGGTCACAAAATCGGAAGGTCATAGTTTAGGATGATTCTGAAGTTTATGATGTCTTGCGCATTCGGGCCCTGTTGGTTCAAAAACGCACTGCGGAACCGGAGCCAAAGTCGTTCAAGCGGGCCTTTCTTGAAGCGGTAGTCCACAGTGAGATCAATCTCCTCCTGGTCTGGTGATGCGGCTGGACCTGAATCGGGTGTGCGGCCTCTTGCGTAGTCAGCGAAAGCACTGAGTCCATCTACACCGGCAAATCCAAAATCATAAGAAAGCCCCATTCGCCATGCGTCCTCCCCGGCCCGGTCAAACTTCGCTTCCATGAGCGAAACATAACTAGGCGTATCACCATAGGGCCTTTGAATGCGTCTTTCATCGTCTGTCGCGCTAAAAGCAAAGCTTATGATAGCCCCTTTGTAGCTCAATGCCACTTGAGCCCCATATACAGAGGTGCTAAATGCGCCATCCAACGCATCCCCTACGCTTCGCTGATCGGTGTACTGGGCCGAGAGGCCGATTTCTACCGCCTCGGTTAAATTCCAAACCCCAGTGGCTTCGGCATAAGCGGTGTTCCACAAATCCCATGAGTATTGGCTAATCGCACCGATATAGATATCATCGGTAAAGGAATATTTGGCGCCGCCCATGGTAAGGCCTTTGTCGGTGTCAGGAAAACCTGCGACCGCGGACATATAACGGAATTCCGATGCGTTGCGTGTCTTCATTTTGGTGACATGCGAGACAATGAAATCCGTTTTTTGAATCGATTCGCCATCAAGGGTATATGCTTCGAAGGTATTCGGGACCATGCGGCTGTCATTTTTGTTTATATAAGGGAGTTCCAAGCTCTGCCGGTATAGACGAAGATCGACGCCTTGAGCGATTCGGGCCCGCAAATAGGCCTGACCCAAAACCGAGAATCCCTCTTGACCGGGCTTGAGCAGGAGCGTACCGTCCCTATCTTCGGGCCCGTAGAGTTTTTGGGACGTGTAGCCTGTCCCACCGACCTTCAAAAGGTCTTTCCACCAACCTGACTCGTATTCCAACCAGCCGCCTAAAGCCCACGCCTCTTCGTTTGCGGTGTCCGCAATGTCACTCGCAAAATAATAGGAGCGGATGTGCAAATTCATGCGGGTGTCTCGCCAAAAGGGTGATAAAGATGCTGTCTTCTCTTTTAATTCAAGGAATACGGAGGGTCGTAGAATTGCATCTTGGGGTTGAAACGCCTCCAATGGGTATTCTTCATCCCTATTTGAAAAAGCAGCCGGACGTTCGCTATCGATATAATCTGGACGGGATGCCATGACTCGATCGACGGCAAATAGCGAAACCAGGATGGTCAGCAAGAACACTATCGCCAGAAGACGATAGGGCGTCAGAGGCATTTTACGCAATGGGGGTGCAAAAAGGCTTAACCGAAACATTGAATGGTATTTAAGGCTTCGGTAATTTGTCATATCCTGTTGCTCGCCGATTAATCCTAACCCATTGTTAAAGTACTTCTCGTTAACGAGGGATCAAGCGTAACGCAGATATTTGTCCGCCTCAGGCGGATCGGACTTCTTACGGATCCGTCAATTATTGCGCTGGATACCCAGCTTCTTAATCCGATGGCGCAACGTGCTGGGCTTGAGCCCGAGGATCTCGGCGGCGCCGTCCGGGCCTTCGATGCGGCCGTCGGTATGATCCAGCACGTGGGCGATATGC
>NZ_JASJGN010000233.1:0-4268 GCF_033791525.1 Desulfosarcina sp. | reverse complement strand
CTTCAGATCCCGTGTTGTCAAGGGATCGCGGTAGCCGATTACAGCTTCACCCTTGACGCCTTGGCTCTGAAGCCCTCCAGCTTTTGCAACGTTGGGGTTTACTTATAAAGACATCCAAGAAAGTTGATATCTGGAGTTCTTCGGGACCGATGCTTTTCTCAACGTACCTGTAATCTGGTTTTACATTTGTTCTTTGAAGATATTAGTTGCGGATTGCAATTTGTACAATGCAGACAAGGTAAACACACAAAGATATTTAGGAAGTTGTTATGTCAAAAAAAATGGTGGATTTCTCTCAGAAATACAGAATCAAGCCTGACTCAAAGTTTCAGATGAATGATATAGATCCTTCGTCAAAGGCTGGAGTTAAAAATAGAGAGACATGCGAAAGGAAATTTGCAGAGATGAGTCGGCGAATGGTTGAACTTCAGCAGGTTCTATATGCCGAGAACAAACATTCTCTGTTGATCGTTCTTCAGGCGATAGATACAGGCGGCAAAGATGGAACCATCCGTCATATTTTCGGTCCGCTCAATCCCCAGGGCGTGAGGGTCCACAGTTTTAAGGCTCCAACAGCGGAAGAGTTGGGGCATGATTTCCTGTGGCGTATTCACAGTAAGGTTCCACAGAAAGGAATGATCGGAATATTCAACCGTTCTCACTATGAGGATGTACTTATTGCGCGTGTTCATAACCTTGCACCCAAGAAAGTTATAGAGGGTCGTTATGAACAGATAAACACATTTGAGAAATATCTTTCTGATAATAGTATTACGATCCTGAAATTCTGTCTGCATATCAGTAAAGAAGAACAGAAAGAGAGACTACAGTCCCGTCTGGACCGACCGGACAAGCATTGGAAGTTCAGTTCAGGGGATCTGGCCGAGCGTAAACTTTGGGATGAGTATCAGAAAGCCTTTGGAAAAGCTGTTTCAGAATGCAGTACAGAGTGGGCTCCCTGGTATGTAATTCCGGCTGATAGAAAATGGTATCGTAACTACGTAATTGCTGAAATAGCCCTGAATGCCCTTAAGGGGATGAAGTTGCAATTTCCTGCCCCAGAGCCGGGACTTGATAAAATTGTAATTGATGATTGAGGTATTTTGGGGAGTCATTAGGGCGGACCACAGGTTTCAGAGACGTCAAAAAAGCTGAGATATCAAAATACCAATCGAGTTTTACCTCCATTCAATTCATTCAATCCAAGCATGGACCGGAAAAATTATGACGTAAAGTCATTCCTGAAGCTTATCGTAGCTTGGCCTAAAACCAAATTCGAATTATTGAAATTCTATTGATTTTCGTGGTGATCTTTGCTGCTGCGGTCGGCTTGCAGGGCGATAATGCGCGTGACGGAAAGCGACCGGATACCCCGCCCCAGGGACGGCGTGTCGGGGGCATGCGGAAGCTCTGAGACCTGCGCGAAGATATTGCGGATCAGCCGGTCGTCGCGATAGATACCAAAGGTGATTCGTTTCATCTGCTGCGGGGTGAGATGGCTGAATGCCGATTTGGTAATCCAGATGGCACCCCCATGGGCGATGGCGGAGAGATGAAAGGCCTGGTCCGCCGCTCCGCCGGGGAGCATGAAGGCCATGCTGGCGGTCAGATCCTCCTGCTGGAGATGGTCCCTTCCGCTGCTGATGCCGATGTTCAGGCGGATATCGGCAAACCATCCACCATCCGCTTTCAGCGATGCCTCGAGTTCACGCATCTTGTCTCTGAGTTCAATGGCGCAGCATATGGCATCATAAGCGGGATCCGTGTCCGCCTGCCGGGGGATGATGTATTGCACTTCGGTGCCGCTGCGTTTGGCACGGTGTCCGCCGTAGGATGCCAGAACGCGATCGCTCTCGTCCCAGATGCGGGTCATGATCTGAAAATAGGTTTCCGGCAGCAGGGTATCGACGATGCTTCGGGAATCATCGAGCCGGGCCGAGATTACACTGAAGGGGGTTTTCCCGGAGGCGGCGTCGGCATCCGTTGGCGAGGCGGGATAGGGTACACCAGCCATGTCGACGTGATGCTCCTCCTGCCAGCGGTCTTGATCCAAAAAGAAGAGCGTCCCTTCCGCAAGGGCCATCCCATAAATTCGCATCGTCTGAATCCGGCCTTCGTCATCCTCAAGATGAATCGGGCAGCTATCTATAGGACCTCTTTTTGCCGCGTCGGGACTGGCTTTTCCCGGCAGACCTGCATCTTCCAGGTTCAGTGAAACCGTGGGAGCCAGCCTGTTGAAGGTATCCGGTGATGTGGTCTCCTGCAAGAATCGATAGATAAATGAAAACAGCGGCTGCCAATTGAAAACCAGTTCTTTCAAGGAGGCACGCAGCATGATGTCAAAAACGGTTCCGGAGGGATCGTCGGTTAATTCATTCCTGATGGCTCTGGACAGCCGATCGCCCTGATCCACTTTGATCCATCCGATGCGAAAACCAGCATTGACCAAAAATGAGGAGGCCGCGATGGTATCAGCGGGCAGGTGAAACTTCGGTGATGTGGTTTTTTCCGGTTTTTTTTCGGTTGAAGGCGCAGCCTGCTGCGGTTTCGGCAATGGTGGGTCCTGGGCTACCGGGGCGCCTTCTGCCGCTTCCCGCAATTCAGTGGCGATGGTTTCCACGGAATGCCCTTCGTCCCTGAGTAGCTTCAGCATGGCTACGTGTCCAAGTACAGACCTTGAAAAGTAACTTTTTTTCCGTGCGCCGTCGCGACCGACGGGTGAGACCCGCATCATTGATTTGGGCAACACCCTCAGTTGAATGAAACGGATCAGATCTCTTTTGGAGATGCCGGTTTGCTCAATCACCTCTTCTCCGGACAACCAGGCTGCACCGGCGGGACTGGACGCCTCTTTTTTGGGATACAATGGTTTAGCGTTCTGGGCCATATTCATGTCTGTCCGGGCTGATTCCATTTTTTCAGGTCCATTCCAATGCCAGGGGGAAGCACCCGTTTTTTAACATACAATATTTGTGCCGGACTCTCTAACTTGACGGTTTTTAAAAGATCAGTTGCCCTTTTCGTTGTCGCTAACGTGTATGGACCCTGTCGATCGATGCCTGCCGAATGCCTTTTGACGGTAATATCGTCGCCTATCGTCGAGGGATCGGGCGTGATGATGCAGCTGAGGGTTTTTTGCGCATGGGTTGCTTGGATTTTATCCATCAGGGAACGAAGCATGCAGGGAAAGATAAACTGTTTCCTTTTATTCCTATCCGATCCCCATGATTATGAAATGAATTACCTATTTTTGAGTAGGCAGGCGTTTGATGCCTTCATGGGCAGGGGGTGGGCCGTTGCGGTAAAGGGGAATCAGCGGGATTTTAATCTTTTTGATGGTCTGGCGCCGTTCAAATTCGACTATATAGTCCAGGCTGACAGGGTCGGTTACTGGAACCAACAGCAGGGGGCATAGAAATCGGCAGCGTCTTGTGAAAAAGCGTTTTCGCTGGATTTCGTCCCGTTGAACGATGCCCATGATGCTGAACTCCCCGTCCGCTGTTGCCATGATGCGCAACAGGCGATGATCCAGGCGAATGGCCCTGATGTAGCGGTCCATGACATTGAAAGAAAGTTTGAAAACCAGCCGGCTGATCCGTTCCCGGAATCCACTGAGAAAAAACCGTTCCATGCGCAGATTGTTAAGAAGGACCACCAGGGACAATGAGGTGGTCACATCTCCGTCAGCATGGACCTGCCGGTTGAAGGGAAGGTAGCGCATTGACTGGGTGGCCTCGGGAGCACCGGCGATGATTACCGCCTCATGAAACAGTGCCGTGTCAGGCGGAATGATTCGTTCAATGTCCCGAATCAACCGCCCGGCAAGTTTGGACACCTTTATTCGGTCAAGGGTCTTGATGTAGGATTTGGACTTTTTCATGGGCGTTTGGGGTACATTTCCCTATAGGAGCCAGTTAGTGTCCGTCCAGAAATGAGGGATTTTGGTCGAGATCAAGGCGTGCGAAAAATTTTACCGGCGGCGCCCTGTAAGAAGTGCCCTTGGGGTGCATATAGTTGATATTCCGAGGATAAAATTTTTCGCGCAACGCTGAGATCGGGCAAAATAATCATTTGTGGATGGGCAACAGTTGATGAACTCGTAAAAAGTCACATTTCCGACGGATTCGTAAAAAGCCCGAGATCAAGGCTTGCGGGCCGCGATAGCGAGCTTGAGCGAGCGAACAATAAATCGATCGCCATCCTTTCGGCGAACATTCATGTTCCATCCTGAGAATACCGCTATCGCGGGTGCCGTAGGCAGCGCACTT
>NZ_JASJGN010000232.1:0-3981 GCF_033791525.1 Desulfosarcina sp. | reverse complement strand
CAGCATGCACGCCGAGAATCTGGACTGCCAGGTTCTTCCGGCCCCGGATGGCATCCATAACCTGACCAACCTTCAGGGGGGCTCCCTGGATATGGCCTTAACCGACTCGCACCTGTTGGCCGATGCGATCAACCAGACCGGCCAGTTTGCGTTTCTGGATATCCGCTATGACAACCTGGGCGGCCTATTACCGCTTTATGACCTACCGATATTGCTGATTTCACGATCGGATGCGGATATTGCCGATTTGGACCAATTGAAAAGCAAACGAATAAACGCCGGGGCGCCAAGCTCGAAGGAGCGCCGGGCAGTAGATTGGATCATGGCTGCCAAGGGTTGGACGACGGCGGACTTCAAACTTTTCGAAGCCTTACCGGCCAGCCTTTCCCAGGATACCATGGCTTTTTGCCATGGTTCCATACAGGCCATGGTCAATATCGGCGTGCACCCGGATTCAAAGTTCCAGCAGTTGCTGGAACTCTGCAACGCCGCGCCGGTGAACATGGATGACAGCGACATTGCCAAAATGGTCGACGGACATCCAGCTTTTCTACGAACCCTGATCCCCGCGCAGACCTATCCATCTATTAAAAACCCGATTTCAACATTCGCAACGACCATTCTGCTGGTTGCGTCTAAAAGCCTCGATGCCGAGACCACGGTTTCGATTATGGCTGCCCTGGAACAATATCAGGATAAGTTGAAAAGCATCCATCCCGCACTGGGTCAGTTTTCCGTGAAGCCATCCGATGGTCCGGATATCGGTCTCCCCCTGCACCCGGGTGCGGCAGCCTATTTTGCATCACAGGGAAATTGACCTGTTAAAGACCACCAGCTAAAGCCAGTTTGCCTGCGGGATGTCCTCAATTTCCAACCAGACCCAGCTTTCACGACGCATTCGGGACTCGCGTCCGCTATTGGCCCTGTTGGTGACCCTGACAGTGGCCTGCGCCGGTACCTACGGAAACCTGCAGCGCAGCAACGATGTCAGCAAAACCTTCGAGCGCCACGAGGTGCTGGCGGACCACGCCTACTATGCCACCGGTCCCGAGGCCCGTCCCACGGCCATCCTGGCCATTCACCGGACCTACACCCTAAAGCCAGGCTTATGGCGGTCCGTGAAGATGACTCCCGAGCTACTGAATCGGCTGGTGGACGCCATGACCGACCAGTTGGGGTTTACGCCCGCCATCCTGGGCGGGGTGATTGCCGATCCTGAGGGTAAACAGGTGGGGGTCTGGTATTCGCTTTACAGCCGTACGACCATTCGATTTGAGCCTGAGAACGTGATTGTCGTCAGCCTGCCCTCAGCGGACAACGATCCGTTTTCCATGGATGGGGGGCGTCGGCCCGGTACGCTGCGTTGAGATCCCCTGCGCGACGTGCCTTCAGTATCTGTCAATTTCGAGATCGCTGCGTGGGTCCAGGGACATGACCACGGGGGACGTACTTTTCATGGGCACGAAGGCCACCTGGTCTTCCACCGCCACGATTTCTACCTTTTCCTGCTTTTTCAAATAGAGGGTGACCACGGCGAAGGCACCGTTTATAAAAAACCAGAACGCGAAAAGGCCAAATGGGGAGTCCAGCAGGGCCATCATCCCGGAGGCCAGAACGGGGCTGACGCTGGCGCCGATGCTGTAAGCGAAAAGCAGGCCGGCGCTGACGGCCACCGCCTCCTGCCCACCGAAGATATCGTGCGCCCGGGCCACCGAGATCGGGTAGACGGCAAACATCAATGCACCGAACAGTCCCATCCCTACCGCCATTCCTCCAAACGATGTCTCTCCGATAACGAACAGAAATCCGCCGACAACGGCGATAGCGGTTGCGATGACAGTGAGGACAACGGTGCGGTCAAACCGGTCTGACAGGGTTCCCACTGCCCACTGGGCCGCCAGGCCGCAGAACACGGTGATGGACATGATTCAGGACAGCTGACGCAGCGACAGGCCGATGTCGGTGCAGACCACCGGTATCATGGCATAAAAGGCACTGTTGGTCAGGCCGGCGACCATGCACCCGAGCATGCCCAGCGGTGCCCGTCGGAAAATGGATAGGAAATGGTAGGGCTTGGTTTCGGGCAGACTGGGATGGACACCCCCGGTGGCCGACACCGGCACCAGGCAGAGGGTGAAGATGATACCGGCGATGATGAACAGCGTTTGCCCCTGAACGTCTCCGACATTGAGCAACTGCTGGCCGATGCCGATGCCCAGGTAAGTCAGGGTCATGTAAATGGAAAATACCCGCCCCCGGTAGCGCGATTCAGTACACTCGTTGAGCCAGCTCTCGATGACCATAAACAGGTCGAAGGTTGTGATGCCGCATAAAAACCGCAGCATTCCCCAAACCATGGGGAGAGATGAAGCCCGTGGAGAAGGGCCGCAGCCGTCGTCGTGGCGGCAAACACGGTGAAGGCCCGGATGTGACCCACCCGTTGGATCAAGCGATGGCAGGTGAATGACCCGGTCAACAGGCCGGTGAAATAACAGGACAGGACCACGCAGGTGGTGGCTGTGGAAAAACCCTCCGCGGCCATGCGTGAGCTCAGCAGGGTGTTTAACAGGCCGTTGCCGGTCAAAAAGACAAAGGCGGCGGCAAACAATGCTCCAAACGCACCCAAGGTGGTGACCATGTTATTTCCTTAAACGCGTGTCCTCACGAGTCAAGACATTCTGCCTGCTAAAAAAGGGACGCCCGACCAAAGCAAATTTGGGACAAATAAGCAATCCCTTTTTCTTCCTGGCAGGGGTCTCACCGGTTTGCATTTGTCAGGATGATGAATACTCTATCTGATGAAGCGAACCGGCTGAAACGAAAGGAAAAGACAATGAATGACATCAATGCGTGCAAACCCAAAATCATGATGGACCTTGAAGCCCTCAACGCCACCAACGCCCAGGGATGTGTGGCCTGCGGCCGCAAGTTCAATCTCGGTGACACTGCGGTACTGGCCTGCGGTGCCTGGGGGAGCGGCTCGCGCTACATTCACGAAAACGAGGCCGTTTTGGACAGCCGGACGTCCCAGTATTTTGAGCGCGGGTATTTTATGAGCCTGAAAGCCGGTGCATAGGTCATTCGCGGCCATCGAAAAGGCCACGGCCGACCTTTTTCGAGGCGTGTGTCAAACCGGATGTCTGCCTCGCTGGCGAGACGGGTCGCCCAGGGGCGATTGTGGATGGTTATGGGATGTTGTCAGATCGCGAATCGTTTGTTTTTGAACAGCGGCAGCGGATCGATGAGATGTTTCTTGAACCAATGGGGCCAGTCTGTTGAACCCATGCCGTAGGCCAGCAGTTCCACGATTGAAAAAACCGGCAGTCGCCGATGGGCAGGGCTTCTGAGCTCCAGGTTGAGCTGGCACATGGCACACGCCGTGACCACGCACTCGGCCCCCGCCAAAATGGCCTTGTCCATGATGTCCGTGACCATGGGCGCCACGATGTCCGGTCTGGCCACCGATAAAAAAGCCCCGCAGCATTTTGCCTGATATCCCCATTTAAGCGCATCAGCACCCAGCCAACCCATGACCGATTCCATGCTGCCATGAAGTTTGGGGTAGTTTTTGAGTTCCGGCGGCGCTGCCAGCAGGCAGCCGTAATAGGGCACATAGCGCAGACCCGTCAGGGCCTGTTGCAGGGCATCGCGATAAGGCTTTTCCTTCAATCGGCCGGGCAACAGGTCCATCAGATGGTGAACGCGCAGTTCCTGGTCGAGGGTGTTTCCCAGGATTTCCCGGTTGACCCGGCGGCTGGTATCATCGCTGCGAAGCTGGTTGGATGCCACCCGCAGACGGTTGGCACAGCCGGCACACATGACCATCAGGTCCCGGCCCATGGACTGGGCTTGAAACAGGTTGCGGGCCGCCAGGGACACCGCCAGTTGAGGCCTGACCGCGTGGATGGAGGACGACCCGCAGCAGTTCCAGTCCGGCAGTGCCGACAGGTTGATGTCCAGCCGGTTGCAGACCTGGTGCAG
>NZ_JASJGN010000231.1:0-6956 GCF_033791525.1 Desulfosarcina sp. | reverse complement strand
GTTCTGGGTTCGGGTTTTACGCCTCACGCCTTACGCCTTCCGTGTTCTGGTCTCTGGTTTATGGGTTCTGAGTTCTGGGTTCTGGTCTTACGCCTTACGCCTTCCGGGTTCTGGTCTCAGGTCTCTGGGTTCGACCTTGAGCCTTGAGCTTTGAGCTTTGAGCCCTGAGCTTAACCGATGTTCATCTTTTTCAAGCAACCTTGCCGGAATCCTCCAAGAGGTCCGGCAAGGTTAAAATCATTTAACCGGCTTGAACCGCAATCCGTCTCGGTGTAGCCTTTTCCACCTTGGGCAGGGTCAGGCGCAACACCCCGTCGCTGAGTTTGGCATCGATCTTTTCCTGAGCGATAACCTCGGAGAGAGAGAACTGACGGTAGTAGCGTCCGGTTTCATATTCCATGTATACCTTTTCACCGGGTGTTCCAACGTTCGGGAGCACATCTCCCGTCAGGGTAAGGGTATCGTCACGAAGATCCACATTCAGTTCTTCCACCTTCACACCGGGCATATCCACTAGCAGGGTAATGGCCTTTTCCGTTTCGAAGATATCCACGTTGGGCGTGAACACCGGGCCCGGCTTGGTCTGCTCGGCAGGTGAGGCCAAGGCCTGTTTTTCGATGACTTTCATCTCTTTGGATTCTGACATGATCGGTTCCTCCTTTCATCCTCCAGTTTATTGAACCGCAATCTGCCTGGGTTTGGTCTTTTCCGCCTTGGCGATGGTCACCGCCAGTACGCCGTCCACCATCCTGGCCTTGACATTGTCAGGATCAATGTCACCGGGCAGGGCAACGGCCCGTGAAAAACGTCCGGCTTCCCGCTCCCGGCGGTGATACCGGGCATCTTCCGCCTCTTCGGATATTTTGCGTTCTCCAGCCAGGGTCACCTGATTGGCGGTTATGTTGAGGTCAAGATCCGCTGAATTAACGCCGGGCAGCTCGGCGCTGAGGTAATATGCATCTGCATCTTCCGTGATGTTGACCGCCGGAAACACCCCAGCTCCAGCGCGACTGGGGGACCGGTCGCTGTATGTCTCGAAAAGGCGTTCCATCTGATGCCGCATTCCCTCCAGGTCTGCAAAGGAAGAACCGAAACGCCGACTGGGGGCACCGAAAAGTGTTCTGTAGATCATTGCCATACCTCCTTTTGTTATGGGTCTTAACCGCCCGTCTGTTTTGACCAAACAATATTTATGGAATCAACGTTGTCAATATTATGGTACAATTATTTTATTGCATTATTTTTAATATAAATTAGAATTAGGTAATTCATTAATACCAATGACACCTGCGGAGATCTGAAATGACACGGAAAAATACGATAGATAACAGCGGTTCATTTACCTTCATTACCAGTTCGGGTCTTCGGGGCAGGCAATCGGTAAGGGCGACCTTCAAGCTATCCTCCGGCTGCATCGAGGCCATCAGCATCGTTGCCGCACAGTTGGGCATCAAACAAAAATCCCTGTTCGACCATCTGGCCCAGGACAGCGACTCCCTCAACGCCATCGCAAAGGAGGTTCAGAATGCGAGGGTCGGGGCGGAAAACCGGGTCCAGAAAACCTATGTGATCAGCAGAAGGTCCCTCTCCCTGCTGGATGAGATTTCAAGAGCATTCAACGCGCCACGCGATGCGCTGGTGGAGTTTTCGGTAAGGCGGCTGTTGCCGGTGATCGACAACGAACAAAAAAAATACGAAATGCGGAAAGCTGCATTTTCCGGCATTCAGCAGCATTTGAATAAGGGCCTGCAACTGTTGGAAAAAATGATCTCCCAGTTGGGAGAGGATGATCCGGTCGCAGCCAGGATGGCATCGGCGATGGATACTTATGCCGGTGCGGCTAAAGCCATGGCGGACTTTCTGGAGCGGACCCAGGGGATAGAGGATTTTGACCCGGAGAATCTGAATCAGATGGATGTGCAGTTTGAGCGTTAGCAGGGTGTTAAGGTCGTGCCCAAACCTCGATGCGGTGGCCCTCTGGGTCGAACAGGTAGAAAGTCCGAGCACCCCACGTGACCATGAAGGGGCCGACGTCGATGCCGTCTGCAAGCATTCGATCGTGCACGGCGTCGATGTCTTCCACTAACCAGGACAGCGTCATGCCGTTCCCGCCGGCGCTGGCGATAGACGTGCGTGCCGCATCGGCCACGCTCAGGCAGCTGTTGTCGGTCAACTGGAATTCAACGAACCACGCTTTTTGAAAAAGCACCGGAAGTCTGATCATGTCGCGATAGAACTTGACCGTGGCGTCCCATCGGTTGCAGTAAAGAATCGTGTTGGTGCGATGAATGTTCATGGCATGATTTCGTCCCTGCGGTATTGTCTGCGCCAACCTACGCCAACCGGACCGGAGGTGTCAACCGGCACATACCGACGACTTTAATTGACAGGCACAAGGCACGGCATGCTTAGTGCATTTGGATACCAACGATTGCGTTGTCAGACTATTGTCGAACCGCAACGGCCTTGGAATGCGCGTCTCCCTTGCCGGGGATGGGCAGCCAATCTCAAACCTAATGGCATTGACTCGTCGTTTTAGGTCAAACATGCGACATTTCGTTGACGGTTCAGATGTCGCGGTCTTGATCGACATCGGCGATTGTCATCGAGGACAATTGTTCGGCTGTGCAAGTGATGTCACAGGGTGATTACGATTAACCGGGTATAGTTGGAGCCTCAAAATGATCAAATTCATCGATCTGCTCAAGATTGCCGGCGTGTATTTAAACAGCTATAAAATCCACTGTGCGGCAGGCAGGGATGATTCCCCATTGGAGGCCTTCTTCGAAGGCCGGTTCAAGGCGTGGCAGGAACATCAAAACCAGCAGAATTTTAGATGCGATGAAATCATCTCTCTAATTCATCTGCATGAGGACAAATGGCTGTTTGCCGGTCTGTATCAGGTGCTCGGTGTCAAGCACCGCAAACAGGGGGAAAATAGCTGGTTCGAATATGGCACCAAGGAGATGGCCGGTGTCGAGCATCTCACGGGTCGCCTGGTGATTCAGTTCCGCAAGCGATTTATCGCATCCCATCTGATCGGTACCAAGCATATCGACAAGCTGCTGGTGTCTGAAATTCGTGAAAAACGGATGCGGGTGTCGGACTTTCCGGGGTACAATGCGGTTAATCTGTCCTACCGGATGCTACGCACCGTCGTGAGGAAGAACATGCCGCAGTGGAAGGCCGCATTGAGCAATGTGAGCGGGGTTTACCTGGTCACGGACAACCATAGCGGCAAACATTTTGTCGGCAACGCACATGGCGGAGACACAATATGGCATCAATGGGTCTCTTTTGCCATCAGTGGCCATGGGGAGGTCAAAACCCTGCAACGGCTGCTGAGCCGCGAGGTGGGTGACTATCAGTTCAATTTCCAGTTTTCGATTCTCGAAATCTGCGACCTGAAGGCAAGCAGGGACTATATCCTTTCCAGAACGGAGCATTGGAAAGAAGTGCTGCAGTCAATCGCGTTCGGCTACAACGAAAAATGAGAAAACAGACGGTTTGGTGGCAATTACGCTGGCCTGAGAGTGGAATTAGCGTTGATTTGGCGACCACATTGGGTTAACGTTTAAAAATGTCTTCCCTGTTCGCCCATTCATATGACCACCCAGGAGAAAAACAGGCACCGCGCACATGAATGCTGTTTTTCCAGTCTGCATGGCTCTCCTTTAAGCCCTCCCAGGGTAGACACTGACCATCATTCGTTTTTCGATAAACGATGCAGGCATTCGTTTTCTTTAATTCCCAGGAGGATAACCCCATGCCAAAGAATCCAGAACCGAGCAGCGCCAGCCATAGTGCCTTGAATTCAAGCATCACGCTGAAAGATGAAATTAAGCGTCACATCAAATTTACCATGGCCAGAGACCCGGAAAAGCCTAACCGCCATGCCTGTTTTATGGGATTGGCCTACAGCATTCGTGATCGACTCATCGACCGATGGATCCGTACGCAGCGGTCACAATATGACACCCTGGCCAAACGGGTCTATTTTCTCTCCCTGGAATTCCTGCCGGGTCGCTTTCTCATGAACTATCTGATCAGCCTGAAGCTGGTGGACGAAGTCCGTCAAACGGTAGAAGAGATGGGCTTTGATCTGGACGAGCTGGAAGAGGAGGAGTGGGATGCGGGTCTGGGAAACGGGGGTCTGGGGCGCCTGGCCTCCTGCTACATGGATTCCCTGGCCTGCCTGGACCTTCCCGGCTACGGCTATGGCATCCGTTACAACTACGGCATTTTCCACCAAACGATCGAAAACGGGTGGCAGCGTGAACGGTGCGACAACTGGTCCCGTAAAGGGTCCCCCTGGGAAATCCGCCGGGGAGAATATTTAAGATCCGTGCGCTTTTATGGCCGCAGCGAGACCTACACCGATACTTCCGGCCGCCAATGTCACCGTTGGGTCGACGGCGAAACGGTCATGGCCATGGCCTGCGACATCCTCGTCCCAGGCTACGGAGATGATTTTGTCACCAACATGCGGCTGTGGCGGGCTCAGTCCAGCCGGGAGTTCAACCTGGATGAATTCAACCAGGGCGACTACATCGGCGCCGTCGAAGCCAAGGTCCTCAGCGAAAATATCTCCGGCGTCCTCTATCCCAGCGACGAGATGGAGCAGGGCCGTGAACTGCGTCTGAAACAGCAGTACTTCTTCGTGGCCGCCACCCTTGCCGATATTCTTCGGCGACACAAGAAAATGAATCGGGCATTTTCCGAACTGCCCGACTTCGTGGCCATCCAACTCAACGACACCCACCCGGCCATCGCCATTCCCGAACTCATGCGCCTGCTCATGGACGAGGAGGGCCTGGTATGGGCCGACGCCTGGCCCATCTGCGAGAAAACCTTCGCTTACACCAACCACACGGTACTGCCCGAGGCCCTGGAAACCTGGCCCGTTGACCTCATCCAACGGATCCTGCCTCGGCACATGGAGATCATCTTTGAGATCAACCGCCGCTTCCTGACCATGGTCGAAGCCGACAAAAAGGGTGACAGCGGCATTGTGCAGCGCGTTTCCCTGATTGTCGAAGGCGGACAGCAGCGGGTCCGCATGGCCCACCTGGCTATCGTGGGCAGCCACACCGTCAATGGCGTGGCCGAGCTCCATAGCAAGATCATCAAGGAGGAGCTGTTCAGAGACTTCGACACCCTTTTTCCCGGCCGTCTCACCAATGTCACCAACGGTATCACCCCCCGCCGATGGCTGGCCCAGGCCAACCCGCCGTTGGCGAAGCTGATCAACGACACCATCGGCCCCGAGTGGATCACCGACTTGGACCGGCTGCGGGAACTGGAACCCCTGGCCGAAGATGCCGCCTTTCGCCAGCGCTGGATGAAAACCAAGCGGGACAACAAAAAACGGCTGGCACGTTATATACTGAGAAAAATCGGTGTGGGCGTCGATCCCGACACACTGTTTTCCGTGCAGGTCAAGCGCATCCATGAGTACAAGCGCCAGTTGCTCAACATCCTCCACGTGATCACCCTGTACCATCGTATCCGGGCAAACCCCGGCGCACCAATGGTACCGCGGACCGTCATCTTTGCCGGCAAGGCCGCCCCGGCCTACCACCAGGCCAAGCGCATCATCAAGCTGATCAATGCGGTGGCCGCCAAAACCAACAGCGACGCGGAGGTCCAGGGAAAACTGCGGGTGGTGTTTCTGCCTAATTATTGTGTCTCCCAGGCAGAGAAGATCATCCCCGCGGCAGACCTGTCCGAACAGATTTCCACCGCCGGCATGGAGGCCTCGGGAACGGGCAACATGAAGATGTCGCTGAACGGGGCATTGACGATCGGCACCCTGGATGGTGCCAATATCGAAATCATGGAGGAAGTGGGCGAAGAAAACATCTTCATCTTCGGCCTGACGGCGGACCAGGTCTCCACCCTTCGCAGCGGGGGATACAATCCGCAAAGCTACTCCGACAGCGATGCCGAACTGCGCCAAACCCTTGACAGCATCAGCCGGGGTGACTTTTCGCCGGAAGACCCGTATCTCTTTTCACCCATTATGGAATCACTGCTGCACAGGGGGGATTATTACATGCTGCTGGCCGACTTCCGGGCTTATGTGACCGCCCAGGAAGCCGTAAGCAAACTCTTTTTGGACAAGGATGAATGGGCCAGGAAATCGATCCTCAACACCGCCCGAATGGGAAAATTCTCCAGCGACCGGTCGGTCATGGAATATGCCGACAACATCTGGGGGTTGAAACCGCTGACAGCGGTCGGAGATTAAAAGCGAATGTCGAGTGTCCAACCAGGAACCGCAGAATGTCGAAGGTAAAGGATGACTTCGATCTGGAAGAGAGGCTCATCGGGTTTGCCGTCAGAATCATTCAGTTGGCAGAAGCCCTGCCCAAATCCAGGGTCGGAAACCATATCAGCGGGCAATTGATTCGAAGTGGTACCGCTCCGGCACCCAATTACGGTGAAGCCCAGGGGGCGGAATCACTATCAGATTTCCTTCACAAGATGAAAATTGGTCTCAAAGAGCTGCGCGAATCCAAAGTATGGTTAAAGATCATCATCCAGGCAAAACTTATCAACCCAGCCTCTCGGTTAGACACCTTAATTGATGAAACCGATCAACTAATCTCAATCTTTGTAAAAAGCATAAAAACAGCAAGCATGAAAAGGCAGAATTAATCCCCTTTTTCACCATCGATATCGCGTAGCGATCCATTCCTTCGACATTCGATATTCAACATTGGATATTCTGCGGTTCGCTTCTCAAACTATCGTTTACACTATCAGGAGGCCACCCACATGCCCGAAGAATCAAAACCGTCATCCCTTTCCAATTCAGTATCCATTGCCCGACAGCCCATATTTGACGAAAACCGTCGATTGTGGGGATATGAGTTGTTTTGTGTGGGTGAAGGACCGACTGCAGGGCCGGACGGCGAGCGGGAATCCACGGCAATCATCGTTGCGGCCAGCGC
>NZ_JASJGN010000230.1:0-10438 GCF_033791525.1 Desulfosarcina sp. | reverse complement strand
GTTCCCTATTATCCCTTGCACCCCATTCAGAGTGCGGGCACCGAAAGGTTCGACAACCAATTTCGATCTTGATGTAAAAGAAGCGTCGCCGCCTGTCAACGGATTTCTTCTGCAGGTGCCCTTTCGGAAATGGTAGATTTTGGTCCAGGCTAAGAGCACAGCAATGCTGAAACCGGAGGCGCGCCCCCAGATAGCAGGACTTCATGTAGACTTTCAGACAATGTTTTTGGCAAGGCCAGAGGAAGGAAGCTGTATGATCCATACCGCGACGACCGATAACGCCGCCCAAAACATTGTCTGGAAGTCTACAATACTTTGCGGATACCTCTCACCGCCTGACTAATGCGCATGTTGTTTTCGATGAGGGCGAAACGCACGAAATCGTCACCGTATTCACCGAAGCCAAGGCCCGGCGATACGGCCACCTGGGCCTCGCGAATCAGAAATGTGGAAAACGCCACGGATCCCATCTTGCGATATTGCTCGGGGATCCTGGCCCAGACGAACATGGTGCCCTTGGGGCTTTCGATCTCCCAGCCGACCCGGGACAGGCCCGATATCAGGGCATCACGTCGGGATTGATAGGTGTCGCGGATATTGGCCACGCAATCCTGGGGGCCATTCAAGGCAATGATGGAGGCGATCTGGATGGGCTGAAAAATGCCGTAGTCCAGGTAACTTTTTATGCGTTTCAGGGCAGAGATGGTTTCGGCGTTGCCCACGCAGAACCCCACCCGCCAACCCGCCATGGAGTAGCTTTTGGACATGGAAAAAAACTCCACCCCCACCTCCTTGGCTCCTTTGGCCTGCAGAAAACTGGGTGCCTGGTACCCGTCGTAAGTCAGGTCGGCGTATGCAAAATCATGGATCACCATGATGTCGTTCGCCTTGGCAAAATCCACCACCCGCTGGAAAAAATCCAGGTCCACCACCTCGGTGGTGGGGTTGTGGGGGTAGCTGAGCACCAGCACCTTGGGTCGGGGCCAGGTCTGCTTGGTGGCCTGAATCAGGTTTTCGAAAAAATCCTGGTCGGGCCCTGCAGGAATTCCCCGTACGTCGCCGCCGGAAATGATGGAGGAGTATGGATGGATGGGATAGGTGGGGTTGGGCGCGAACACCACGTCACCGGGCCGAATGGTCACCAGGATCAGGTGAGACATCCCCTCCTTTACACCGATGGTGACAATGGCCTCGCTTTCCGGGTCGATGTCCACATCATAGCGGCGCTTGTACCAGTCGCTGATGGCCATGCGCAGTTTGGTAATGCCCATGGAGGCCGAATAACGATGGTTGCGCGGGTTCTGGGACGCCTCGGTGAGCTTGTCGACAATGTGCTGAGGTGTACCGATATCCGGATTACCCATGCCCAGGTCGATGATGTCTTCCCCGGCGCGCCGGGCCTCCATCTTGATCTGGTTGACGGTGGCAAACACATAGGGTGGCAAACGGTCTAGCCTGGCAAATCGGGTCATGATCGATTCCTTTTTTCCAACTGCCTGTCAGAAAGTCCCTGAATATAGAGAATAAGTATAATAGTCGGTCAAAATTGTCAAAAAATTATTGGCGGTATGGGCAGGGATCAGCAGCATAGACCATCTACCTTCCACACCCCAATAGCCCACCTCCCGACAACCCGTTTTCCACGGACCTCAGCCTGCCGGCATCTTCGGTTTTGGGTTTGACTTTTCGGCGGTATCAGATTAGTTTTACGGGTATTTTTTAACCAGCCGCATACACGCCAGGAGTGTTTAAATGAAGAAAAAGCTGACCTACGCCGATGCCGGCGTCGACATCGAAAAGGCGGATCACCTCGTCGAGACCATAAAGAAAATTGCCAAAAAAACCCGAAGAACCGGCGTCATGGGCGAAATTGGGGGATTCGGCGGCTTGTTTTCTCTGAATACCGCCAATATGAAAAACCCGGTACTGGTCAGTTCCACGGATGGGGTGGGCACCAAGCTGAAGATCGCCTTCCTCATGAACCGCCACGACACGGTGGGCATCGACCTGGTGGGCATGTGCGTTAACGACATTGCCGTTCAGGGCGCCAGACCCCTGTTCTTCCTGGACTACCTGGCCACGGGAAAACTGAAAACCGGTACGGTCACCGACATTATTAAAGGTGTCGGCGAGGGGTGTATCCAGGCCGATTGCGCCCTCATCGGTGGAGAAACCGCGGAGATGCCTGGCTTTTACCGGGAAAACGAATACGACCTGGCCGGTTTCGCCGTGGGTATCGTGGACAACAGCAAAATCGTAGACGGCTCTGAAATCCGACCCGGCCACCAAATCATCGGGATCGCCTCAAGCGGGTTGCACAGCAACGGTTATTCCCTGGTGCGCAAGATCTGCTTTGAGGTGTTGGGGCTGAAAGTGGATAGTCACGTTCCCGAGCTGGGTAAAAGCCTGGGAGAAGAATTGATCACTCCTACCCGGATTTACTCGGAAACCATCCAATCTCTGGTCAGGGACCTGCCCATCCAGGGACTGGCGCACATCACCGGCGGCGGCATCATGGACAACATCGTCCGGATCATTCCCCAAGCCTGCGGCATCGCCATTAAAAAAGGATCCTGGGACATCCCACCCATTTTTCCGTTTTTGCAGGAAGCCGGCAATGTGGATGATAAGGAGATGATGCGCACCTTCAACAATGGGATCGGGCTGGTGGCGGTGGTTCCCGAAGAAAAGCTTCAGGAGGTTATCAACCGCCTGACCGGCAGCGGTGAAAAAGCGTGGGCCATCGGCGAAGTGACCAAAACCCGCAAGAATGCCCGGACCCGGGTGCAACTGGTATAGGAACAGAGGACGGACGTCTGAGAACGGTGATCGGAGTCCGACTTCAGTTTGTTCGCAAAGTTGCACGACAGGTGTTATTAGGCAGTTTGACATTGATAGAATCCGGAACAAAAATGGATACTGACTGACATGTGGAAGAAACTTACAGAACCGTTGATCCGGCTGTTTCAATGGATCGCCGAGGGGCAGAAAAAGCATCCGATCTGCAAGACCTGAGCGCCTGGTGTTAGACGCCCCAGTTCGGGGACGAACAAATCAAAATGGCCATGATTGTACTCGGTATAGAATCCTCCTGCGATGAGACGGCAGCCGCGGTGGTATGTGACGGGCATGAAGTACGCTCCTCGGTGGTGGCCTCCCAAGTGGCCGTCCACCACCCCTATGGCGGCGTGGTGCCGGAATTGGCCTCCCGAAAGCATATCGAGGTCATCGTTCCCGTTGTCAACGACGCTGTCGCCAAGGCAGGCATCACAGCAGACCAAATCGACGGCGTAGCCGTAACCCAGGGCCCCGGCCTGGTCGGGTCGCTGCTGGTTGGTTTCTCATTTGCCAAGGGGTTTGCCTACGGACATAAAATTCCATGGATCGGCGTCGATCACCTGGAGGGACATATCCATTCCGTGTTCCTGGAACCCGACCCGCCCCCCTTCCCCTTCGTGGCGCTGCTTGTTTCCGGGGGCCACACCAGCATCTACCATGTCCTCTCCTACCGAGAATTTCACCCCTTGGGACAAACCCGTGACGACGCAGCCGGCGAAGCCTACGACAAAGTGGCCAAGATGCTGGGATTGGGCTATCCCGGCGGGGGGGTGATCGATCGTCTGGCGGCCCAGGGTGATCCTGAGAAGTTTTTTTTCACTCGGCCGTATCTCGACAAAGACCAGTTTGATTTTTCCTTCAGCGGAATCAAATCGGCGGTCAGCCGACATATCCAGACCCACCCGGAAACCTATCAGGAGGATCAGGCCCACATCGCCGCGGGCTTTCAGGCCGCAGTGGTTGAGGTGCTGTCATACAAGGTCATTCACGCGGCAAGGCAAAACGGCTGCCGCCATCTGGCCGTGGTGGGCGGTGTGGCCGCCAACCAGGGCCTGCGGACGGTCGTCACCCGCGATGCCGCCGAGGCCGGCATCACCGTTCACATTCCATCCCTTGACCTGTGCGGGGACAATGCAGCCATGGTGGCGGCAGTGGGCTACCATCGGCTCAAGGCCGGTGAGCGATCCGGCATGGATGACGATGTCTACTCACGAGTAAAATTCAGACCAGGCAACTGATTATCGAAAAGGTCCCCTCTGTACGAATATGATCCTGTGTTAAAATTACATGACCGTTTGGGCATTCATGGGTAGGGGGAAGGCGGCGGGATTAGGGGCAGTTGACAGACTTAACCGTGTCAGGCGTTTTACCGTATCTACTAAGGCCTGCAGGAGAAAGGGTTTGGGCAGAACCGCATTGCAGTCTGTTCCTTCCAGCAGCCAGGGCGTGCCGGAGATGCCGATGACGGGGGTAAGTGGACGGCTGGAACGTCGAACGTGGCGAACGATACTGGCGCCGTCAAGATCCGGCATGCACATGTCGGTCAAAACCAGGTCGAAAGAGGCATCCTTTAGGAGCTGCACCCCCTGCCGCCCATTGGACGCGGTTTCTACTTTGAAGCCAAATTTCGTAAGCGCTTCGCGAATCAGGTCGGAAATACACGGCTCATCGTCAATGACCAAAATACGATTCATCACATCACTTTCTGCATGCTAAAATAGCGTTTATGGGGAATTAACTGCGAATCGTCATGAACAGCGGCCCCTCTTCAGGGGGACGAAAAACAAACCGCTAGGCTGGGGACATTAGCGGGCAATTTATTATCCAGGTTCGCCCCCTTGAAAATTACCGACAATGTGGAATATTTAGGTGAAAGATGTCAACGCGGATAAAGGCAGATTTAATAAATGAAATTTCAAGCGTTATTAACAATTTGTATTTTACCGTTATTAATCGTTTTTTTAACGCTGGATAGCGTGATGCGCTGGCAGCCGCTGTTTTTCCCGGTAGGTAATTTTACCCGGTCTTAACAATACATTAAAGCAGTTATTAACAAGTTATTGACAGCCAACGAGCACTGATAAATCTCAACCAATCTGCTTTTTTCTATCTTTTTCCACTGATGATTATTATCCTATTCATCCACCATAAGATGAACGCTGACGTTGCATAAAAACCGTGGTGATGGTCGGGCTGGCTGCTCGAAACCGATGAACGCGGTAAGCTCACGGGTCAGCCGGAACGCACGCGCTACAACCACTTTAATTTTTTGAACCATGCGACCAGAAAAATGGCAAGAACAACCAGAAAACACGTTACGATCAAAAACGCCCAGGGGCTTTCCGTCCCGGGGATCCCACCCACGTTGATCCCCAGCAGCCCAGTCAGCAGCCCCAGCGGAAGGAAAATCGCCGCCACGATGGACAGGGTGTACATGGCCCGGTTCATCTGCTCGGAGAGCCGGTTGTTCAACTCCTCCTGGGCGATGAGCGCCCGCTCCCGGGCCGCATCGATATCCTCCACATAGCGGGCTGTGCGTTCGGCGATTTCACGGAGAAGCGTCTTGTCCGACTCCGTCAACCAGGCGATCCGTTCGTGGGTCAGCCGGGCCAGCATGTCCCGCTGGGGGGCGATGTAGCGCCGCATGCTGATACTCTCACGCCGCAGCTCAGCCAGCAGGGGGCGCAGTTCGGCCGTTTCGGCACTCACGATGGTGTCTTCCACCTCGGCCACCCGGTCCTCGATGTCCACAACGACATCGCCGATGCGTTCCGTAATACGGTCCACCACGCAGACGAAAAACTCCCCGGCGGTGGTGGGCCCGCTGCCTGAAAGAAGCGACTCGTGAATGTCCTTGACCGCCATGAGGCGGTGCCGCCGCATGGTGATAATACGCTGTTCGGTCACGAACATGCGCATGGCCACCATGTCTTCAGGATCTGCGCCAGGGTTGCAGTTGACCCCCCTGAAAATCGCCAGCACACCCGATTCGTTCACCACACTGCGGGGCCGGGTCCCGACTTCCAGCAACGCCTCTGTGACCAGCGGGCTCAATCCACTTTTTCCCGTCAGCCATTTCAGAACCAATTCGTGATCGGCATCCAGGTGAATCCACAACAATCCCTGCTCCGGCCGCCAGGCGTCGACATCGGCCCATGTCAGCGCATTTTCAAGCTTTCCGCTGCCGAGCCGGTAGCCATATACCAGTCCGTTGGATACCTCATTCATCATTCCCCTCCTTGTTTCAGGTCAGTCCCGCAGGGACTTCTCAAACGGTCATGCCAGTCACGACGACGCTGTTTTTTGAAAAAGTAAAAACGGCCGTCGGAATTATTGCTTGAGTGTAAATCCGTTACGGCGTATGTTTTTTGTCTGACGCTTTCTTGAACGGTTAATTGTCTTTCCCGCTCCATGCTTTCACCGCAGCGGTTCACGGGTTCAACGGTTCAGGGAGCACCGAAAACCTCAGCCAAAGTAACCACTTAGGATAAACGCTGATCTGGTGAATGTTTACATGCCCGAGTGACTCGCTCTGGGATTGGCGATTTCATCAGGAATTTATTAGCCTACGAACAAGGTCAACCAATAGAAAACAAACCCTGAACGGTGAACGCTGAACCTGTGAACGCTTACCTCGCATCGTATCACAAAAACCCGGCAACCGGAGAGAGGGAGGACTCAGCAACGATCATGCAAATCGAATCCTGAATTGCCCAACAGACCCATCAAATCAATCAATTGATAAAAAAATAAATTTGGCAGACATCCTATCCCAAATTAACCCGATGTTGAGAATTCTTCTCATCGACGTTTTGACGGTGGCCGCCCACTTCGCCGTCAAGGCCATCCGCCGGTTCAGCCAACGGCTGTTGACCATGAAGGTAGACGGTGAAACGGCCTCGGAAGCGAACCTGACCCGCAGGTACCCCAAGATTGCCACCATCATTACCATCCTGGTCAGTGCCGTGACCTTTACGATTTATTTCGTGGCCGTCGGTATGGTTCTGCGCGAATTTAAAATTTCATTGACGACCTATTTTGCCAGTGCAACGGTCATCGGATTGGCTGTTGGTTTTGGTCTGCAGGGATTTGTGCAAGATCTGGTCATTGGTCTGACGCTGATTTTTTCGGATGCCCTCAACATCGGGGAAGTGGTCAAACTGGGCGATGAAATCGGCAGGGTCGACAACATCGGACTCCGTTTCACCACGCTGATCAACCTGCACGGCCAGCGGATTTTGATACCCAACAGAAATATTGCTGTGATCAGCCAGTTTCGCGGCGGCTGTATCCGTGCCTACGTGGACATCCAACTGCCGGAAGAAGTCGATGAAGATGAGATATCCCAAGCGATTCAAGCCATTGCCAAGGGCATGTATCACCAGCACCGATCCATCATCCTGGCTGCGCCGGAAACCTTCGGGATCAAGGAAGCCAAGGCTGGCCAATGGCGGTACCTGCGCATCAAGTTCAAGCTTTGGCCGGGACAAATGAAAATCATCGAGGAAACATTCGAAGAAAGAGTGGTCCAAGTACTCAAAAAGTCGTACACGGATTATGCGGCCTGGATGATTACGATAACCTACAAGGTCGAATAGACCTGAAGGATTTTAACCTTTTTACCCTGTCGAAAACAGTTAAAGTGAGGAACCAATCATGGCCAAAGTCGAACTGAATACCCAGGCCCCTGAGTTCACGTTGCTCGATTTTAACGGAAACAGCGTATCTCTTTCAGATTTCACCAACCGAAAAAATGTGCTCGTGGTTTTCAATCGTGGGTTTTTCTGACCATTCTGCCAAAGGCACATGGCGCAGTTGCGTCAAGATTATAAACGTTTTGTAAAATTGAATACAGAAATAATAGTTGCTGGGCCGGAGAATGCCGAGTCATTTCAAAAATACTGGAATAAAGAAGATTTGCCGTTCATCGGGCTGCCCGACCCTGAACATCGGGTCCTAAAATTATATGGACAAGAGGCCAGCTTGTTCAAGTTGGGCAGGCTGCCTGCACAGATGCTGATTGATACGTCCGGTATGCTCCGGTATGTGCATTACGGTCATTCGATGGCGGATATTCCTTCAAATAAAGAGATAATGAAGCTAGTAAAAGCAATAGAGGTCGACCACGGCTAACTAACCTTGACGGATTCGTAAAAAGTCACCTGTCATATCATTCCCGCGAAGGCGGGGCACGTCGTGAAGCTTTTTCAGCGCTATCTATAAATACCTGTTAATACTGGATCCCCGCCTTCGCGGGGACGACAACAACACCGAAATTTCGGCTTTTTACGAGTTTATCAACCTTAGGATTGGGGCAATGCTGCCTTTTTATCCGGGGGTTCAACGTCGACGGTGAATTCATTGGCGGCTTGAGCCGTGACGCTGGAGCGAATGTGAATGTCACGCTGGGGAAAGGCGATTTCAATGTTTTGCTCCCGGAACACCCGGTCGATCTCGAAGCGGATAGCCGTGCCAACCTTAAGCATGTTGTCTACATCAGTCCAAACCCGCAATACGAAAACCAGGGAGCTGTCGCCAAAATCGGAGAAAAGCACATCGGGCCGGGGATTGGCGAGTACTTTCTCGGTTCTGTCAGCGATCTCCAGCAGACTGCTGCGGACCCGTTCGATGTCGGAACCATAGGCCACACCGACGCTAACCTTGATCCGCAGGGTCAGGTCTCGGAAACTCCAGTTGGTCACCTGACTGCTGATGAACTCCGAGTTGGGAATGATCAGCGAGGCGTTGTCGAATGTCTGCACCACGGTGGATCGAAACCGGATCTTCTTGACCTCCGCCCAGATGCCGTTGATCTCAACCGAGTCGCCCACCTGGATGGGCCGCTCGAAGAGCAGGATGATGCCGCTGATAAAATTGTTGAAAATGTTCTGCAAACCAAACCCCAGCCCGATGCCCAGGGCGCCAAAGGCCACCGTCAGCGAGGTGCTGCTCAACCCAAAGGCATGCAGGGCAACCAGCACCCCAGCGCCCCACAGGAGGTAGACCGTGATGCTGGTCATCGAATGCTGCAGACCGGACTCCAGGCCGCTTTGCGCCAGTATCCGGGTTGAAAGTACGTGGCGCCACAATCGAATCAGCAGATGGGTGAAAAACAGGATCAGGGCGGCTGAGATAAGGCCCATCAAAGTGAAGATGGAATCTCCGACACTGACGGGGAATCGCAAGACTTTCGCCAGTCCTGAAAAAACCGTCTCGGTGCCACTCCAGGCCAGGACGACGGTGATGACCAGCAGGATGCCCCACAACAGCCAGCAGAGCTGAAACACGGCCCAGCGGATGGGCTCTGCCGACCGGTAAGAGGCGGCAGAGGGGGTGTGGGGTCCCTTGTAGAAGCGCTGGCCGCCTTCCCGCAGGATCAGAAAAAAGAGCAGGCCCCAGAAAAGCGCCGCCGTCGTTGCCCCCCAGGAGGTGAACCAATACAGAGACAGCGCGCCGTAACCGGCCAGTTCGAGAACCGGGCCGGTGATGAAAATGATGTGACCCATCACTGAGAGCGTGGGGCGCAGCATCGTCTGCCAGAGCGCAGGAACTACCCCAGGCATGGGATATGCTCTGAATTTGGGGCGAAACCGAAGGATCCAGGCAACCAGGGCGGCCTCGAAAGTGATGCGAGCCACCATCGGCAGAACGCCCTCGGATCCCACCAACCATGCCAGCACCAGATAAACCACCGCAAAAAAACGAATCAGGCGCAGCAGTCTTTTCAGGCTTGGACCCCAGGCGGTCGGCAGCAGTTGCGGGTCCAGCTGTGATTGAAGGGTGATGAAATTCAGGCCCCACTTGGTCAAGAGCCATACGATCAACAGGGAAAACGTTTCCTGGATGCCCGGAACCGTGTCAAAGAACCCCCGGGCTTGAAAAAAAATGTAGAAAAACAGCGCGGTACCCAGCTGCGGCATGGAGCGGGTCAACAGCCGGATGGCCATCCGGCGCCAGGGATATTCAGCACCGAAGGATTTGTCTTTGAGTTGCCGGCAGAAGCGCCGCAGGCGCATGATCAGAATCAGGGTCAACAGGTAAAGCAGCACCGAGGTTACTGGCAGCAGCCCCCGGCTTTCCAGCAGATCGGTTCCCAGGGCAAGCCAATACTCCAGGGAGCCGATTTTCCGGATCTGTTCCCCCAACTGCTTCAGTTCGCCCCCGATGTTTGTCCATCCGAGGCCGATGAGCGGATTGACTGGTCTCTGAAAGAGGTCTGCGTGCTTTTTTTCCTGTATCCCCAGGCTGAATTTTTGCGTCAGGTCTACAAATCCCTGACGGGTTTCGCCGACCCTGGCGATCAGATCGAGGTAACTGGTCCGTAATCGTTCCAGCATCTCACCCCTCTGAACCTTGCTGCGAATCAGGGTGTCAAGGTCGCTGATCAGCACCTTCGTGTCCGGAACGCTGCTGTTGGCGGCTTTCAGAACCGTGTGTTGCCGTTCAGCAGTGGCCTTCTGCGCTTTTAGCTGCTCCGTAAGTTTTTGGGTGGTATCCAGAAGATCCTTTAACTCGGCCTGCCTGCCATCCAGCTTTTCAATGGTGTTTCGAATGCCGAGCCAGGCTTTTTCAAGGTCATTGATGCGTGTCTCGGGTCTCA
>NZ_JASJGN010000229.1:0-22449 GCF_033791525.1 Desulfosarcina sp. | reverse complement strand
ATTAGACTATTAAATAATTCCAATCCTGATTAATTCGATGATCCGGCAATTTTTACCTGAAAGGGTTGCCTACTGACCTGCCCGCTATCCGTCCTGAACCAACAGCCACATTGCAAAACAGGCTACGGGACAACTTGTCGGGAAAGCGGAATTGGTCAATCGCCACCATAAGATGCCTGTAATGACTCTCCAAGGCTCGGCCTGATGCACCTCTGTGGGGTCGCAATCACCGGGATTTGTCGGCCAAATTATCCTTTCTGGTTTGCGGGCGGGGTGATGCAGATGCTTTCAAAACGGAAATTGGGTTGGCCAGCCGCATCCCGGGTCAGGAAAACACGGATTCCACTGCCACCGGAAAGTGCCGGTCAACGACTTCTCAGCTGCAGAAAATCAAACGCCCGATGTGCCAGCTGAAGCAGCGCAATTTCATATTCCAGGTCGGTTTTCTCCGAATCCGCCTTGAAATATCGGGAAATAGCGGCATTCGTGCAACGCTTCATTTCCGTTTCGATGCAATGACGCTTGAGATCGAGTACAATCTTCATCGCTTCCCGCCCACCTATTGGAGTCTTTGCACAGGTGCATAACCATCCATCAAAAGGTATCATGGGGGGGGTCAGGAAAACAAGATGCGTAAATAATGCTATTGTTGACCCATACGTTGCAGCTGCCGGCATTTTTCCATTGCCTCACCGGAAATGGTGACCCGGTCGACAACCCCGAAGGGTTGGTCCTTCCGATTGGGCCTCTCAGCAGATGCCGGATCCGGATTGGACGACCGCCGGAGAGGGGCGATTTTCCGGTTGTCCACTATAATGTAGGGTGTATTGTCGATCATGAGCGTCACGCCTCGTGTCCAAACCATTATAAAATAACAATAAGACCGTTTTTATCTGCTTCAATAATAACGCAGTCAGGAGAATATGGGGGTATACGACTATCACGATCGACTGCTTCATGTCCTGTGCTCACGGCGGTTGAGCAGCATGAACGCGAATGGTCATAATCTTGATTGGCTTGAACTCGTGGTCAAAAAAAGGTAGAGGTTAAGGTAAAGGAGAACGCGCTATGCTGTCACTGGATCAATTACTGAAGGAAAGCGAAAGGATTGAACCGGTACCCCAGGTGGTTCATCAACTCATGGATCTGGTTGACGACCCGGAGGTTCCCGTCTCTGAGATTACGGAGCTGATCCTTTATGAACCGTTGGTAACCGCAAACTTGCTCAAACTGGCTAATTCAGCTGCCTTCGGGTTCAAGAAAAAAGTAGACTCCGTGCATGATGCCGTGGTTCTTTTGGGATTGAAACGGGTGGTTGAAATCGTGCTGCTCAACAGTGTAACCAAACCGCTGAAATCCGCCCACCAGGGGTACGGCCTTGAGGAGGGCCAGCTGTGGAAGCAGTCCGTCTCCTGCGCCCTCATGGCCAGCGCCATTGCTGAAACCATAGAGGCCCCGGAAAAGCACACCGTGTTCACGGCTGCGCTGCTCAAGGACATCGGCGTCATCGTCCTGGACCGACACATGGGTGAAGCCATGGCAACGATTCGCAAGGCCATGGAGATCGACAGCCTGAGTCTGGTTGCGGCCGAACGCCAGGTACTGGGCATCGATCATGCCCATCTCGGAGGGCGAATCGCCGAGAAGTGGAACTTCAGCGAAGCGCTGGCCGGCACCATTCAAAACCACCACCTGACAGACGAGGTGACCGACATTTCTAAAGCAGTCGCAATGGTCTACCTGGCCGACAGCATGTGTTCGATGTCCGACCTTAACGGAGAGCTGTTCTGTGGCCAATACGGCCACTATGATCGGGTTTGCGACCAACTTGGCCTGCCAGAAGAGAAGGTAAACCGCATCATGTCCGATTTTTATTCCCGCAAGGAGGATATCTATGGTCTGCTGGCCATACTATAACTGGGCTACCCATAAAAAAATCGATAGGAGTTTGACCTGAGATGACCCCGTATGAACTATCAAAACTGATTCACATGGAACTGTCGCCCATCGCGCCCCGCTTGTCGGCGGCGATCAACCGCGCCCTGGTGGATATCGGGGAGGGATCCGTTCTGGTGGGTCTTGGCCCCGGCACGAATGAAAACGAGAATGTCTCTTTTCAAGAATCCGAAACCATCAACACCATCGGTGGGGATGCCGAGGGTGCTCTGGCAAAGATTCACGAGATGATGTGGAAACTGGAAGAACATTCCTCCTGGAAGGTGATTATCGATAAAAAACCCGGACGACCGGGAAAACCCATCCAGTTGCTCTATACCCTGGTTAGAGCAAAAGGAGACCTGTAGCCGGCGTGGGGACAAGCGCTTGGCCCCAAAAAGGACGGGGCGGTCAATGGACCGCCCCGCAGGCAGAAGGAGTTGGATGAAAGAAGAAGAGGTAACGCTATTCAGCGGCAATCCCCCGATGTGCCGCTGTAAAATCATCATCGGCACCGTCCTGACGCAACTTTAGCTTTTTTTTATCTTTCCCACTCTTGTTTTATTTTCGTTCCAACTTGAATTAAAAAATTATTGCATCTTCAATGCAATTTGATTATATATCCGTTTCACCGTTGCCAACGCGCGGCAACCCGTTATGTTTCCTATCAATCATGCGTATTTTTGAAAACATCATCCGCGGCATCATCGGAGATAGTGGTCTCAAGCTGAACACCATCAGCAAAACCTCCGGGATTTCACACACCTACCTGACCAAGCTGATTAACGACAACATCAACCGGCCAGGCAAGGATAAGATCGCTTCCATTATGCTGGCCCTGAACCATTCCATCGAAGAGATCAACACGGTCTTGGCCGGATATGACTACCAGGCCTTGGACGAGCCGGACATTCCCGAAATCTTGGAAAATAACCGGAAACGCAAAATACAGGGAAATACCCTCTCGCTGTTCGATGACATCCACGTTAGACTGCTGCTTTCTCCCATGGAGCGCATGGGAGGCACCAAGATACTGGTGAAAAAAGCACCATCGGTCCTGTTCATGCCTAATGAACTCTATTTGGGCCCCAAGACCGACACAAACGAAAGTGATCCGCCGGATAAAAGCTTCTACCATGCTTTTACCCGCGCACTGTTCAAGGAACGCAAGGCAATTTTTCAAATGAGCTGTGACGCAGGGACACGGTTCGAAACCTATATCTGCCGGCATTGCCTGGAAGAATACGTTAAAAAGGTCTTGGATGCGGATCAGGGGAATCAACCCGAACTGGCACTGCGTTTTTTCGCCAATGCCGCCGCCGCCATTCAGGCCAATCCGGATCAGCACCGCACCTGGATCATGGAACGCTGTCCCTGGTTTGACTACATGATCCAGGGCGACGACCACGACGATCCGAAGGTGTTTTTTTTTGGTAAGAAAAGCCACAATTACGATTCCACCAGCGAACAGGTCAACCTTCAGGGATTTTCCTCGGATTCACCGTCCATGATCGATCTTTTCAGAAAAGAAACCCGGTTGTGCCGCAGTGCCATCGACCCACAGCTGAAAAAGAACTATCCCGACAGTCTGATCCGTTACTTCACACAGCTATTCAGATCCTACGGATGTGCTGAGGCATTCACCGCTTATATGGACCGTCCCGATCCGGCAGCCATGGCCGTGATCACAGGCGATGATCGGCCGCGTTCCACCTGATGATCAGAGGCAGATCGAATGCATAAAAAAAGTGTGCCCGAATAACGGCCAACCGCAGGCATTACCCGGTGCACGGTTGCCATAATCACAACAACCAGGAGGAGGAGCTCAATGAAAAAATGTCTTGCAGTAACCCTGACCCTTGCCGTACTTTTTGGCTTCGGGACCCTTGCCGGTGCCACTACCCTGAAAGTGGGGCTGGATGCCGACCCGGTATCCCTGGACCCCCACGTGCAGCTTTCCGGCGGCATGCTGCAATATTCCCACTGGGTCTTCGATCCGCTGGTCCGTTATGCCCAGGACATGTCCATCGAACCGCGGCTGGCCACCCGCTGGGAGCGCATCGACGAGTTAACCATGCGCTTTTACCTGCGAGAGGGCGTCAAGTTTCACAGCGGCAACACCTTTACGGCCAAAGACGTCAAGTTCACCCTGGAGCGGCTGAAAAAGAGTGTGGATTTCAAGGGTCTTTTCGAGCTCTTTACCGAACCCGCCATCGTTGATGATTATACCATCGACATCAAAACCAAAAAACCCTATGCCCTGCTGCTGAGAATGTGCACCTACATCTTTCCCATGGACAGTCAGTTCTACACCGGCACCGACGCCTCCGGGCAGCCCAAGGATGCCATCGTCAAGATCGGCCCCTCCTTCGCCCTGGCCAACGAATCCGGCACTGGCCCGTACACGGTCGCCGAACGGGAACAAGGCGTGAAGCTGGTTCTTGAACGCTTTTCCGACTACTGGGACACCGCCTCTCCGGGCAATGTGGACCAATTGGTGATGTCCCCCATCAAGGAAGACGCCACGCGCGTGGCGGCCCTGCTTTCCGGTGACGTGGACTTCATCTCCCCGGTGCCCCCCCAGGATTTCAAACGCATCGAACGTGACCCCAAGGTGAACCTGTTCACCTATCCCGGCGGCCGCATCATCACCGTGCAGCTCAACCAGAAGCGCCGCCCTGAATTCCGGGTGGCCAAGGTCCGCCAGGCCATTGTTCACGCCATCAACAATGACGGTATCGTCAAAAAAATCATGAAGGGCACCGCCACCCCCGCCGGCCAGCAGAGCCCCAAGGGTTATGCCGGATACAATCCCAACTACGTGCCACGCTACGACCTGAAAAAGGCCAAGGCCCTGATGGCGGAAGCCGGGTTTGCCGGCGGCTTCGAATGTACCATGATCGCCCCCAACAACCGCTACGTCAACGACGAGAAGATCGCCGAAGCCGTGGTGGGCATGCTGGCCAAGATCAACATCAAAGTCAACCTGAAGACCATGCCCAAGGCCCAGTACTGGGATGAATTCGACGACCAGGTGGCCGACATGCAATTGATCGGCTGGCATTCGGACACGGAGGATTCGGGCAACTTTTCCGAATTCCTGATGATGTGCCCCAACAAGGAAACCGGGTACGGCCAGTACAACAGCGGCAACTACTGCAATCCGGAAGTGGACCGGCTGACCCTGGCGGCCCAGAGTGAAACCGACCTGAACAAGCGTGGCGCGATGCTGCAGCAGATCGAGCAGATCCTCTATGACGATGCGGCATTCGTGCCTTTCCACTGGCAGAACCACTCCTACGGCGCCAAGGCAAATGTGGAGGTGGCGCCGATTATCAACACCATGAATTTTCCCTATTTTGGAGACATCGTGGTTAAGTAGCCAAATGGAAAAACCTGAACAACCACAATTGGAGGACGCACGGAGAATAATCAACACGGCCCTCCTATAGCTTTGATGATTACTACACAGGAAATGGTAGATTGTGGTTCAGGCCAAGGCCGCAGGGTTTTTGAACCCGCAGGCGTAGCAGCGCTATGTCGAGGATTGCGAAAACCCGAGAACGCTGGCCTGGGCCGCAAAATGCCGTTTCGCTGAATACCCTAAGGTTAAGGGAACGTAATCTATGTTTGCCTTCGTCATCCGGCGAGTCACCCAGGCCCTCTTCGTCATGCTGATCATCAGCCTGGTTGGGTTTTCCATCAAAAACGAGATCGGCGATCCAGTCCGGGACCTGGTGGGCGAGCGAGTTACACCGGCCGAACGAGAGTTGCTGCGGGATAAACTGGGACTCAACGATCCGTTTATTACCCAGTACCTTCGGTTCGCGAAAAATGCGGCCCACGGGGATCTGGGCATGTCTTTTTTCCATAAGAAGCCGGCCCTTGCGGTCATTGCCGCCAAGGCCCCGGCCACCCTCGAGCTGGTTCTCGGTGCGGCGCTGATCATCATCTTCATCTCCCTGCCCATCGGTGTCTTCTCGGCGATCTATCCGCGCAGCGCCTTATCCCGATTCACCATGGCCTTTTCGACCTTGGGGGTGTCGGTGCCGGTGTTTCTCACCGCCATCGTCCTGATCTATATCTTCTCCGTTGAGCTGAACTGGCTGCCCTCCTACGGACGTGGGGAGACCGTCAGTCTGGGCGGGTGGGACAGCGGCTTTTTCACCGTCGACGGCATCATGCACCTGATCCTGCCCTGCTTTTCCCTGGCCTCGATCATGCTGCCCCTGTTCATCCGTCTGATCCGGTCGGAGATGATGGAGGTCCTTGAGACCGAATACATCAAGTTTGCCTGGGCCAAGGGCCTGCATCGCAAACGCATCTGGTTTATCCACGCCTTCAAGAACACCCTGCTGCCGGTGATCACCGTGTTCGGCGTCCAGATCGGCATCATGTTCGCCTTTACCATCCTTACCGAAACGGTTTTTCAATGGCAAGGAATGGGTTTCATGTTTCTGGAGGCCGTGGAGCGCTCCGACATCTCCTTGCTGGTGGCCTACCTGATGGTGGTGGGGGCCATTTTCGTGGTGGTCAACACGGTGGTGGATATCATTTACGGGCTGGTGAATCCCACCATCCGGATTGCGGGAAGATAATGAACCGAACCTGGCAACGATTCAAGGCATCCTATCTGCTGTTCAGTTTCAAACAGGACAAAACCGCCATCTTCAGCCTGGCGGTCCTGCTGGTACTGCTGGCTACCGGCCTGCTGGCACCGGTGGTCTCGCCCTACGATCCCTATGATCCGGCCAATGTCGACATCATGAACTCGGAATTGCCGCCGTCCTGGACACAAGACGGTGAGGCGGCCTTCCTGCTGGGCACCGACATCCAGGGGCGCGACCTGCTCAGCACCATGATCTACGGCCTGCGGCTGTCCATTCTCATCGGCTTCGGGGCGGCGGTCCTGCAGGGATTCCTCGGCGTGGTCGTCGGCCTGCTGGCCGGCTATCTGGGGGGCAAGATCGACGCCGTGCTCATGCGCATCGCCGACATCCAGCTCTCCTTTCCCTACCTCATGGTGGCCATTTTCATCAGCGCCATCTTTCAACTGGCCTTCGGCATCGGCCGCTACGAAGACCTGGCTGTTCCCCTGCTGATCGTCATCATCGGTTTGGCGGAGTGGCCGGTGTATGCCCGAACGGTGCGGGCATCGGTCATGGGTGAAAAGAACAAGGAATACGTGGAGGCCGCACGGGTAATCGGGTTGAACCGCTGGCGGATTATGTTTCGCCACGTGCTGCCCAATACAATGACCTCTGTATTGGTCATCTCCACCATCCAGGTGGCCAACGCCATCATGAGCGAGGCGGCCCTCTCCTTTTTAGGTTTGGGTATGCCGGTGACCAAGCCCTCTTTAGGATCCTTGATCCGGTCCGGTTTCGAGTACATCTTTTCCGGATCCTGGTGGATTACCCTGTTTCCGGGAATATTCCTGGTGCTGCTGGTGCTGGTGATCAATCTGCTCGGGGATTGGTTGAGGGATGTGCTCAATCCCAAGTTGTATAAAGGGTAATCCACCCGGTTGTAGTATCTTAATCCTGAAATTCGCGGTTTTTATGTCAGAAAACAAAAAGACGATCAACTGTTCGTTTTTGATCCTTATTTGAGATTTGGATATTGTATTTTGGAATTTATTTGAAATTTGGTGTTTGCGATTTGTTGTTTGCGGCGTACGCCTTTTCAACGGCACCGATTCATCCGGGTTAGGTTTTTATGTCACACTTACTGGAAGTCAACGACCTCGAAGTCAAATTCGGCCTGCGGCAAGGCGATCTGACCGCCATCAACGGCATCAGCTTCAACCTGGACAAGGGCGAGCGCATGGGGCTGGTCGGTGAAAGCGGGGCCGGCAAATCGGTCACCGGTTTTGCCATCATCAACCTGATCAGCAAGCCGGGATTCATCTCCGGCGGCCGGGTGGTATTCAACGGTCGGGATCTGGCGGCACTCTCCGAAGAAGCCATGCGGGAGATCCGGGGCAATCAGATCAGCATGATCTTTCAGGATCCCATGATGACCCTCAACCCGGTGCTGACCATCGGCACCCAGATGGTGGAGACCCTGTTGGCCCACCGCAGCATCACCCGGGCCGAGGCGGAGGCCATCTCCCTGAAAAAGCTGAAAAAGGTGCAGATTCCCTCGCCGGAAAAACGTCTGGCCCAGTACCCCCACGAATTTTCCGGCGGCATGCGCCAGCGCATCGTCATCGCCATCGCCCTGGTCACCGACCCGGAAATCATTGTCGCCGACGAACCCACAACAGCATTGGACGTGACCATCCAGGCCGAAATCATGGATCTGTTGCAGCAACTGTGCGAGTCGGAGGATACGGGGTTGATCCTGATCACCCACGACCTGGCGGTGGTATCCCAGGTGACCGAAAAGATCGCCGTCATGTACGCCGGCAAAATCGTGGAATCGGGCCTGACCGACCGGGTGGTCAACGACCCGAAACATCCTTATACGCAAGGATTGATCAAAGCCCTACCCGGCAGCCTGCAGCCCGGCGCCCGTCTGAACCAGATCCCCGGGATGATGCCCACACTGACCGACATCCCGCCGGGATGCGCCTTCAACCCCAGATGCCCACTTTGCGAGGCCATCTGCCGGGACCAGGAACCACCATTTATTCCAGTGGACCACATGACGCGAATGGTGGCCTGCCACATGGTAAAACCCGACCCCAACATGGGAACAAGATGACGACCGAGCAACCCAAACCGATGAAAAGTGATGAAAACGGCCTGCTGGCCCTCAAACAGGTGGTCAAGCATTTCGATATTTCCGGAGGCCTGCTGGACCGGCTGCGATTTGAAAAGGGCAAAATCATAAACCAGCGCACCACCGTCAAGGCGGTGAACAACGTGAGCTTCACCATCGCCCCCGGCGAGACCTTCAGCGTGGTGGGCGAGAGCGGCTGCGGCAAGTCGACCCTGGCCCGCACCACCCTGGGCATCTACCCGCCCAACAGCGGCGAGATTTTATATCGCGGAACGCGCATCGACAACAAGAACGCCCAGCAGATGCTGCCCTTTCGCCGTAAAATGCAGATGATTTTCCAGGATCCTTACGCCTCCCTGAACCCTCGAAAAACAGTCATGCAAACCCTGGAAGAGCCGGTGGTATTTCATAATCCGTCCATTTCGGCGGTCCAGGTGAAAGACCGGGTGGCGGAGGTCATGTCCCAGGTCGGCGTCGACCCCAAATGGGCCAGTCGATACCCCCACGAATTTTCCGGCGGGCAGCGTCAACGCATCAGCATCGCGCGGGCCCTGATGGTGGATCCCGAGTTCATCGTGGCCGACGAGCCCGTGTCGGCGCTGGACGTCTCTATCCAGGCCCAGATCCTCAACCTGCTCATGGACGCCCAGGCCCAGCGGGGACTCACCTATATGTTCATAACCCATGACCTGTCGGTGGTGGAGCACATCAGCAGCCGGGTGGCGGTGATGTACCTGGGCACCCTGTGCGAACTCTCCCCGGCCAAAACGCTTTTCGACAGCCCTCGCCACCCCTACACCCAGGCCCTGCTCTCCGCCATTCCCAAACTGGGCCGCAAGAAAAGCGGTCACGTCAAGCTGAAAGGCGAGGTGCCCACCCCCATCAACCTGCCCAGCGGCTGTGTTTTTCACGGCCGTTGCATTTACGCCAACCCGCGCTGCATAGAAGAGATCCCTGAGGCACGAAGCGTGGAGAACAAGGTCATTGTCGCCTGCCACGCCGTGGAGGAGGGGCGGCTGTAAAGACCGCCAAGCAGAGAAGCTGAAAGCTCAAGGCAGAAAGGTTGACGGATTCGTAAAAAGTCCGATATATGCGTTACGCTTCATCCCTCGTCACAGCGGAGTACCGTAAGTACACCTCATTCCTCGGGATTTGCAAGCCTCGATCTCGAACTTTTTACGAATCCGTCGGAAATTAGACTTTTTACGAGTTCATCAAGGTTGAAGCTGGGGGAAATCGAATCGGAATCGAAATGCTATGGAACGTGGAAACAACGCCTTTGATCCCGTTGAAGATCGGCCCCCTCACTTCTATCGTTTAGTCGATAGCCCGCAAGCCCCGTTTGTGATCGTTGTCGAAGCACCTTAGGCGTTCTTCCAGTTCGCCAAAACGGTCTTTTCCGGTTAACGATACGCATGCCCGAATGCCTTCGGTCCGACTGCTGCCGGTGGTTTCCAACGAGATGGCACTGATGCCGTAGTAGAGCAGCTTCTCCACCAGCTCAACACCGGTGAAACCGGGATAGGCAACGGTGAAGTAAAAACCGTCGGCCAACGGCTGATCCTCGTCCATGTCGTAGACCAGCGAAAAGCCGTTATCGGTGAACAGGCGCTTCATTGTTCGGGCGCGTTGGCCATATTCCCTCACCGCCGCGACAAAATCGTACCTGCCGTCGTTGACCGCCTCCAGCAGCTTGGCCAGGCCATACTGGGTGGTGTGACACACGCCGGCGCTCAGGGAATACATGCCACCGAAAATATAGGCGTAGCCGAACCGGTCGGTGCCGAACCAGCGTGCGAGGCCGTCGCCGGCGGATTCGAAGAGACAATCGGAAATGGCCGTCATGCCGATTCGCTGACCGGCCAGGCTGAAGGATTTGGAGCTGGAGACGAGCAGAATATAGTTGTCCGTATACCGGGCCACCGTGGGAATGAAGGGCGGCACCCCCGGCCGGGAGGTGTCCTGCCTGAAGTCCATGCCGAAGTAGGCCAGGTCCTCCAGGGCGATGACATCGTAGCGGGTGCACAGCTCACCGATGATGGCCAGCTCTCTTTCCGTGAAGCAGATCCAGGCGGGGTTGTTGGGGTTGGAGTACATCAGGGCACCGATCCGACTCGACGACAGGTAAGATTCCAGCTTGTCCCGCAGCCGGTCCCCCCGGAAATCGTAAACGTCGAAACTCTCCCGGGGCAACCCCAGCACCTGGGCCTGCTTCTTGTTCACGGGGAATCCCGGGTCGATAAACAGGATGCCGTTCTTTCCCTCGATCCGGCGGCAGGCCATCATCATGGAAAGAAAGCACCCCTGCATGGCGCCCACGGTGGGAAGGCAGTGGGCCGGCTGAACATCGACGTCCAAAAATTGCTTCACAAAACGGGAGATTTCGGTCTTCAGGCCGGGGATGCCGTCAAAAGGCGGGTAGATGGCGCCCACGCCACTTTTCAGGGCAGCAATCTCTCCTTCCACGGCTATCTCCGGCGGGGCCATACCGGGGATGCCCATCTCCATACGGATAAACCGCTGCCCACAGGCCCCTTCGATTTCCCCCACCAGCCGGTTCAGCTCACGGATGGAGGCCAGTCCCACGCAGGCCAGCTTGCTTTCACGGATTTTGTCCCGGACGATATCGCCGGCAATCGGAGTTTCCATTAGACGATCCCCCCCTCCGCCAAAGGTTTGCCTTCGAGTATGCGCCGTGGGTTGAAGATCGACAGATCCAGCGTCGGCGTATCATCGAGGATTAATTCACTCATGTAGCGACCCACCGCCGGACCCTGCTGGAGGCCGTGTCCAGAAAAGCCGTTGGCCAGGTAAAATCCTTTGATTTCAGGCCATTCACCGAGAATGGCGTTGTCGTCCAGGGTATTGACCGCATACAGACCCGCCCAGCCCCGCACCAGCTTCAGCCGTTCAAAAGCCGGTACGAATTCAGCCAGCTCCGGCCACAACAGGTCCATAAACCGGTTCTGATCCCAGGTGAAATTGAAACCCACCGGGTCGTCGTCCATGGATTTTCCCAGCAGGACCATACCGCCGGTTTCCGTCCTGAAGTAGAGCCCGGACGGAAGGACGGTCAGGGGCAGCGGGCCGTCTGGCTTGACGGCCGTGTCCAGGCAAAAGCACTGGCGCTTGACCGGCTTCACGGGCAGGTCCACACCGGCGGTTCCGGCCAATTCAGTACACCAGGCACCGGCGCAGTTGACCACGACGGCAGATGCATAGGTGGCACCGGCGGCAGTCTTTACGCCGGTGATCTGCCGGTTGTCGACCACCAGTCCGGTTACCTCGTCCTCGATGTAGACGGCTCCCTGGGCCCTGGCATTGGCCTTGTAACCCATGAGCACGGCGTAGGCGTCGAAATGGCCGTCCTGGGCGCCGAAGGTGCCGCCGGTGAACCCCTCGGTCGCATACAGGGGATAATTGGCCTTGATCTCCTCCGGTGACCACCACTGGACCTGACAACCCAACGCCTTTTGCATCGCCATGGACGCTTTGGCGCCGGCTGCCGCGGGTTCTTCATGAAGAAAAAGGTTGCCCTCGCGGTGGTAGGCGATGCTGGGGCGGTTGCCGGCCAGTGTCATGTCATCTTCGAAGTGTTCCAGCACATCGAAAGCGTACTGGGAAATCTGGACATTCTGCTTCAGGCAGAACTGGATCCTGGCGTTGACCATGGACAGGGTGGTAGAGGCCTGGGTGTAGGCCAGATCCCGTTCGATGACGGCCACTTTCAGTGCCGGATCCTTGCGGGTCAGGTAATAGGCGGTGGTGGAGCCCATAATACCGCCACCGACAATGATGACATCATAACGATTTTTGCTATCCATGGCCTGGTGTTCTCCTGAGAGATGGCCTGAACCGGTCAAGCCTGTTTATAATTGGGTCCTTCCCCGCCCTCCGGGCAAGTCCAGGTGACATTGTGGAAGGGATCCTTGATTTCGCAGGTTTTGCAATGCAGGCAGTTGGTAAAGTTCAACTTGATGCCTTTGATGCCGCTGCCGTCTTTACGTGTTTCCAACTCATAGACATCGCCCGGGCAAAAACGGGTGCAGGGGCTGCCATAGGTGGGATAACATTTCTCCACGCACACCCGCTGGTCGTGAATGAGGACATGGCTGGGCTGGTCCTCCCGGTGAATGGTGCCGGAAAGGTAGACGCCGGTGAGCTTGTCCACCATGGCCGGATCGTCCTTGGCCGGCTTGGATTGCTCTGGGTCAGGCCTGGTGACCGCTGCGTCGCCTTTCAGAGGTGTCAGTGTGGTGGCGTCGTCCATAGCGGAGAGGCGATCGATCAGACCCTTGCCTTTAGAAATATACTGGGCGGCCAGGTGGACCCATTTGAGCGGCCCTTTTTTGGCCAGGGCCTGAGCGAAGTTGCGGCCTTCCCGAAGCTCTGCACCGGCCCAGCTGGCTTCGATCCGCTGGTCGTAGCCATCCAGGCTGCGGCGGTTGGTGTTGCCGGCCACGAGGGCGTCCATGATTGTCTCGGCGGCCAGCATTCCCGACTTCATGGCCAGGTGGATGCCTTTGATGGCCGGCGTGCTGTGCATGGCGGCGCCGTTTCCGGTGAACAGGGCACCGTCCACGGCCAGGCGCGGCATGGAAAACCAGCCGCCGGTGGACACGGCGCGAGCCCCCTGTTCCACCACCTTGCCACCCCGGATGATGTTCCGGATCATCGGGTGGCCCTTGAAGCGCATGAACGTGTCGTAGATGTCCAACGACGGGTTCTCGTAGCCAAGGGCGACCAGAAAACCCAGGGCGATACGGTTTTTGGCCATTTCATAGACAAACCCACCGCCCGGGGTGTCCAGATCCAGGGGGAAGCCCATCGTATGAATGTCGTTGAATGCACTGCCGCTAAAAAAATGGTTTTCCGGCAATTGGATCACTTCCTTGATTCCCGTTTCAAACACCTCGGGCAGACGACCTGAACGGATGGGCAGTTTTTCGGCCAACGCTTTCATGAGGCTGCCCCGGGCACCCTCTCCCAGCACGGTGACCCTGGCCAGCAGGTCGATGCCCGGCTCAAAATTGGGTTTGGGCTTGCCGTCCTTGTCCAGCCCTTTGTCGCCGGTGCGAACCCCCGTCACCGTAATGCCGTCGTCGGCCATAAGGATCTCTTTACCGTCGAAGCCGGGAAATATATTGATGCCCATGGCCTCGGCCTTGTCCCCCAGCCACCGGCACACCCGGGAAAGACTGACGATGGGAAAACCGGCATTGTGCATCTGGCGTGGCACCAGCGGCATTTTAAAACTGCGCTGCGATGTGAGAAAAAAGAAACCGTCACCGCGTACGGTCTGCTCCACGGGGAATCCCTGCGCCAGATAATCCGGGAAAAGCTCGGCGATGGCCGCTGGATTCATCACCGCCCCGCTGATGGCGTGGGAGCCGATGGCGGCACCCTTGTCGATGAGGGCCACTTCCAGTTCCTGGCCTTTTTCCGCAGCCAGTTGCATCAGGCGGATAGCGCCGGCCAGATTGGCGGGTCCGCCGCCGACAAAGAGAACGTCGAATTCAATGGTTTCGTGCGTGGTCATCGGTTTCCCCCTTTTTAATCAGGTTTCCAAAAAGGCGACAGGAAAAATGCCATGAATGAATGGAATGGTGTTTAGGGGCATTCAGATAGCCTGATTTTCCATTAAAAACAAGGGGCCGAGGATGAAAAGGGGTCCGTTTCAAGCGACTGCCGACGGTTCTCGGGCCCATGGCGGTGGAATGGCACCCGGTTAAGGCCGCTGATCCAAAGTCCTATGGGCGTATCAGATCAAAGTACTTCTATGGTTTTATCAGTTGTATACTAATGGTCGAAAAAGCTGTCAAGCACCATTGTTCCCCAACCCGGGGCCACATAGGACTTGTTTAATGGCATGATCCATGGTATTGGCCGATTCTGACCTTTTTACCCAAATCCTTAACATCCGTATACGGTAACCCGGGCCTGGCGATGCCTTGGCATAGTGCCGGGATGATCCTGCAAGGAGGCGTTGAGCATGGCAACCCGTAGCAACAATTCAGCATGGATACTGGTGGTGGTTCTGGCCGTGTGTCTTCAGGTGGCGTTTGTTTTTGCAGATTGCAAGCAGACAGCCACGGGAACGGCCATCAACTTTTCCAGGGCTTATTTTCTCCTGGATGCCGATATGGAAAAGTATGTTTGCAATGAACTGGCCGGCGATGAGGATGAACCGGTTGTCGCCGCCTACCTTCAAACCATGACCGACGAGGCAAATGCCCGCGGGTTTGGCACCGGGATGATGAAGCAGGCCATCACCCATGTGGAAACAGAAACCCTGGCCCAGGACCCTGAATCCGCCACCATTCATTTGAAGGGTCGGCACCGTACCTGCGTCCATCCGGTCTTCGCTTATGTGGCCTCTCTGTTTCGCCTGGGTCAGACCCATGAATTCGAAGCGACACTGGAACTGATCAAAGAAGAGGGCAAGTGGAAGGTCTGCGGGAACCCGTACGGCCTGTCCATGGATGGTTAGCCAGCCGGTTTTGAATGGATAACCAACCATAAGATGGTGGCAACCCCTGATAAGCTGTATTTGTCGCTACCGTCATTGCAACGATGATCGTCCGTCGCCGGTTTCACAGCCACCGTGAAACCGGCGCTTGTTTTCAGGGTTGCGGCAAAAATACAGTTAGGTTGCCTCCCAATGGACGCTGTTTACCTGGAAATTCGAAAGATCGCCCGCAAGATCGCGGCCCGTTATCCCAAGCCTGATTTTTATAGTGCCCATCCGTCCGAGGTCAGGGGATCACGACGATTTTACCAGTCCGACAACGCTATCATCAGACTCCGTGAAGACATGGCCGGATGTCTCGACGACGACTTCGGCCACGGTATGGGTCACGTGGAAAAGGTGGCCATGGATGCCGGGACATTGGTCATTATCGAAAGCCGACTGGCCGGCCAAACCGAAGAACTGGTCCAGCGGAACCTGCTGCTGGTTCAGTGCGCCGGCTTGTTGCACGATATCTGTCGCAAAGAGAAGTCCCACGCCGAAAAAGGGGCCGAAACGGCGCGCGATATCCTGAGGACCTATCCCCTGGTGCCCGAGGAGATCGCCCATGTCTGCGCGGCCATTCGCAACCACGAAGCCTTTACCCGCCTGGAACACCTGCCGGCCCACCAGGCCCGCATGATATCCGACTGCCTGTATGACGCGGACAAATTCCGCTGGGGGCCGGACAACTTCAACCATACGGTCTGGGACATGGTCGGCTTCGTGAACCCGCCCTTGGAGGTTTTTGTGGATCATTTCCCCAAAGGTATGGCCCTTCTGAAAAAGATCCGCGGGACCTTCCGCTCCCGAACCGGACGGAGTTACGGTCCCCAATTCATCGATATGGGTATTGCCATCGGTGAAGAGTTATACCAGGTGATCCTGACCGATTTCATCAACCCAACCTGATTCATGCCTTTCATCCGTCAAAGGGCCTTCAACCTTGCGCGTACTTCTGATCAACCCCTATTACCCCATTTCCGAAACCCCGTCTCCGCCCCTGGGCCTGGCTTTCCTGGCCGGTGGATTGGAGCGGACCGGGAACCGAGTCAAACTCCTGGATTGCGTCGTGTTCCCGTTTAGCCGGGATTGGCTGGCATCAATGCTGCGGGATTTTCACCCGGAACTGGTCGGCGCCACAGCCGTGACCATGACCGTCGATCATGCCCTGGAAGCACTCGAATCGGTCAAAGCGCTGGATCCGTCGATCACCACGGTGATCGGCGGACCCCACGCCACCTTCTGTGCTACGGAAATTCTGCAGTCCTGCGACCAGGTGGATGTGGTGGTGTGCGGTGAGGGAGAAAATACCCTTGTTGCCCTGACCAAAGCCCTGGAGTCCAAGGCGTCCTGGGAGGGGATACCGGGAATCGCCTTTCGTGACGGCCACCGGATCGCTGCGACTGCCTCACCGCCTCTGGCGGATCTGGACGAACTGGCTCCGCCGGCCCGTCACCTGATCCCTTTGGGGCGCTATCGGGCGCTGGGCATGCCGGTAAGCATGACCACCAGCCGCGGATGTCCGTTTAAGTGCATTTTCTGCGTGGGACGCAAGATGGTGGGCGCACGGGTCCGCTATCGCGATCCCGTCCGGGTGGTGGACGAAATGGAAGATCTGAGTACCTTGGATTTTCACCAGATCAATCTGGCCGACGACCTGTTCACGGCCAACGCAGATCACTGCCTGGCGGTATGCAACGAAATTTTAAACCGCGGGCTGAGGGTCAAATGGACCTCCTTTGCCCGGGTGGACACGGTCTCGCGCCAGATGCTGGATAAGATGCGCCAGGCCGGGTGCACCACGGTCAGCTTCGGCGTGGAGTCCGGCAGTCCCGAAATGCTCAGGCGAATAAAAAAGGGCATCACCCTTGAACAGGTCGTTCATGCGATGCAGCTGTGCCGGGATTGCGGCATCGATCCACACGCTTCATTCATCCTGGGCCTGCCGGGTGAAACCGAGACAACCCTGCGGCAAACGCTGGCATTCGGTGAACGTCTCAAGGCCATGGGAGTCAGCCACGGCTTTCACATTCTGGCCCCTTTTCCAGGCACCGATGTCCGGGAGCGCGTCGATGAATATGATCTGCAGATTTTGTCCGACGATTGGCGGCGATACCATGCCAATCGCGCCATCATCCGTACGGCCGGCGTTCAATCGGAAACCATGGACGCCATTGTGATCGATGGTGAACGGCAGTTCGACCAATGGCTGGGGGACATCGGCCGAATCCGCGAAGAAGGGCGGGCCACCGCCGAAGAGATCTGGCCCCTGGTCCGATTGGAGCACACCGTGGTCATATACGACATGATGATGAAGCGGCTCATCGAAGAAAAGGGCGACTGGCCGGCTGAGAAATCAGATAAAGCGGATGCTCACCCCATAGGAAAGCTGATCCGCCGCCTGTCCGGCGAACTTGATCACCCGCAGGCACGAATCCGGGCGGCCATCGAATTTGCAGCCGGGAAGCGGTATCTGACTCGAAACACCGCAAATGGACGGGTCCACTGGTCCTGGGTGGACTATCTTTAGGCGTTTTTGCCTTGCGAACCCCATCCCAAACCGCATCGATGGCATTGGATTTGATCCACCCATGCTTATGGTAACGGATATCGACAATCAACCCCATAGGAAGCAAGCTCATCGGCATCAATCCTTTTCGTGAAGGAGGTCACCATGTCAAAGGCAGTCAGAATTCATGCAACGGGAGGTCCCGCCGTCATGCGCTGGGAAGACCATGACCCCGGAGCTCCGGAACCCGGGGAAGTACGGCTGCACCAGGAGGCCGTTGGACTCAATTATATTGACATTTATCATCGCACCGGACTTTATCCGCTGCCCGCACTTCCCGCGGTATTGGGTCTTGAAGGCGCCGGCGTTGTGGAATCGGTGGGTGCCGATGTCTCTGAATTCAAACCGGGAGACCGGGTGGCCTACGCCGGCATCCCACCGGGTGCCTACGCTCAGGACCGCTGCATCCCGGCCCATCGACTGGTCCGGCTTCCGGACAGCATCGAAACCCGACAGGCGGCCGGCATGATGCTTCGGGGCATGACGGCCCGCTACCTGCTTCACGGCTGCTATCCCGTGAAGGCCGGCGATCGCATCCTGATCCATGCGGCGGCCGGTGGCGTTGGATCTATCGTCTGCCAATGGGCCAGTCACTTGGGCGCCGAGGTGATCGGCACCGTGGGATCGGCGGAAAAAGCGGCGTTGGCCAAAAAAAATGGCTGCCACCACCCGATCCTTTACGGAGACGTCGATTTTGCCGAGCAGGTCAACGCCGTCACCGGCGGCAGAGGCGTAAACGTGGTTTACGACAGCGTGGGCAAGGCCACTTTCATGAAATCCCTGGACTGCCTCAAGCCCATGGGGACGATGGTCTCCTTCGGTCAGGCATCGGGAGCCGTATCATCTCTGGACATCGGGGTGCTGGCGGCAAAAGGATCCTTGTTTCTAACCCGGCCAAGCCTGATGACCTACACGGCCAAACGGGCCGATTTGCTGGCCCATGCCCGCGATCTGTTCAACGTGGTGGAAAATGGAGCGGTAACGATTTCAATTGGCCAGACCTACCGGCTGGAGGACGCGGCCCGAGCGCACCAGGATCTGGAGGAGCGCAAAACCACCGGCAGCACAGTCCTAATTACATGAAAACGGGGGCCTGTCCAATGGACAGGCCCCCGAGATTTATTCTGTACCGTGGTTAAAGAAAACCGCCGATCAACAGCAGCACTGACTTACATAACAGCCGCAGGGATCGACCACCCGGCAACCACAGGCATCGACCACTTGGAAACAGCCGCAGTTATCCGCAACGGCGCGATCACTGCTGTGCAGCTGCTTCTTTCTGTCGGATTTACGGGCATTTGATTTCTTGTCGGACATGGCGCAGCCTCCTTAATGGGCATAACACCCCGATGTGCCGGGGTGCATGATTGTTTGGTTTTTCTCGGGTCAGCCGATAACGGCCAGTAGTCTGCCTTCTGGAACCACCTTCGGAAGCAGATGTGAATAGCCCGATATTTACTCTTCAAAGATAACCATCAATTGGACAGTTGTCATACGCCACGTCAAAATTATGCACACTTGTTGAATCGACCGATTATTGCTGGATGTTTACCCGGTTTTATGTTACTCCACTCAAGTTTATTCCCGCCAGAGTAGAGGAATTATGATAAGAAACAGGATCCTTGTCATTGCCACCCGCAACAAGGGCAAGACCGCCGAGATCCGGGACCTGCTCAACGCCTTTCCGGTTACCATCAAAGACCTGGATGATTTCGGTCCGATCCCTGAAGTGGTGGAAGACGGCGACACTTTCGATGAGAATGCTTACAAAAAGGCCAGCTTTACTGCCAGGGTCCTGGGCTATCCAGCCCTCTCCGACGACTCAGGTCTGATGGTGGAGGCGCTGAACGGAGCACCAGGCGTCCACAGCGCCCGTTGGGCCGGCCCCGAGGCAACCGATGCCGAGCGCGGACTCAAGCTGCTGGCCGAACTGGGAAACCAGGCCAACCGATCGGCGGCGTTTGAATGCGTGATCTCCATAGCCGTGCCTGGCGGACCGGCGCTGACCTATGAAGGCCGCTGCGAAGGCACCATCACGCATACGCCTGCCGGCACCAGCGGTTTCGGCTACGATCCGGTTTTCTTCTATCCGCCGTTGAACAAAACCTTCGCCCAACTGTCCATGGCCGAAAAAAGCCGGGTCAGCCACCGGGGTAAGGCGCTGCAGGGGTTTCGGGATGAGTTTGGCAAAGTGATGAAATGGATCGACCGGCATATGCCGGAGCCAGAAATTATCGGCTGCCAGAGTCAACGGGGCGACTCGTGAACCCATGCACCATCCTTATTGTCGGGAGGTGAAATGAGCCATGACCGCCGCGCGCCGAGCAACAAGCGACTGAACCGGAGGTGGGCGGGTTCACTGCTCACTGACCCGGATACGATACCGTGCAGGACGTCTTTATTACTGTCGAAAAGGGGTAACTTCCATGTTGAAAAAAAATGAGGGAATCGACATTGCCCAGGAGTTGGGGGGAATCCAAAACATCGAACAGGCTCAGGCCCTGTTTGAAAAACGGTTGGACAAGGAGCACCTGTCTCGCATACGGACGCTTAGCCGCCCGGAAATCCTGATCAAAATTGCCAACGCCATTGCCATGTGCGATCCCGCCCGGGTTTTTATCAACACCGGGTCCGAAGCGGATCGTCAGTTTATCCGACAGCTTGCCCTGAACAAGGGGGAAGAGGCGGTTCTGGCTATGGAGGGGCACACCATCCATTTCGATCTCAAAGAGGAGCAGGGCCGCATCATTGACCGGACCTTTTACATCGCCAACCCGAATGAGAAGATCAGCAGCCTGGCAAACAAGACGCTAAGGGATGATGCCCTGGTTGAAGTTCGGGAAAAAATGGCCGGCATCATGAGCGGGGCCACCATGGTGGTGGGGCTGTATATTCGCGGTCCCGTGGGCGCGGCAGCCTCCAATCCAGCAATCGAGATCACCAGCTCCGCATATGTCTGCCACAGTGCCGAAATCCTCTACCGCAACGCTTTTGCGGATTTCGAACCAGAAGTTGACCGGCTGGGGCACTTTTACACCAACATCCACAGCGAGGGGCTCAACCGGCCCGAAGATCTGCCCAATGCAAGGGTATTCATGGACCGGAGCCACCGTACCACCTATTCGTTTAACTGCACTTACGCAGGCAACACCCTGCTGCTGAAAAAAGGCAACCACCGCTTTTCCGTGGACAAGGCCGTCTATGAAGGCAACGGCAGAGAACTGGCCGAGCACATGTTCATCACCGGCATCCAAGGCCCCGGGAGCCGCGTGACCTGGGTCGCCGGTGCTGCGCCGTCCGGCTGCGGAAAAACCACCACGGCCATGGCCGGCAACCACTTTGTGGGCGATGATCTGGCCCAGATGTGGATCGACGACAACGGCAGCGTGCGCTCCATCAACCCGGAATGCGGCATCTTCGGCATCGTGGAAGATGTGAACGGAGAAGGTGACCCGATGCTGATGGACTGGCTGAGAAATCCAGGTTCAGAAGTGATCTGGTCCAACGTGCTCATCGATGAAAACGGCGTTCCCCATTGGACTGGCAACGGCGAAACCCTGCCCACCCGGGGCCGCAACTTCCAAGGGCCCTGGAAAAAAGGGCTGACGGATTCCGGCGGTAAGGAGGTCAAAATCTCCCATCCCAACGCCCGCTGCACCATATCCTCATCGGTCCTTGCCAACTACTCGGACAAAGCCGAAGCGCCGGAGGGGGTGGAAACCCGGGTGATCACCTACAGCGGTCGGGACAGCGACACCATGCCGCCAGTCTGGGCGGCTAAGAACTCCAACCACGGCGTGGTGATCGGTGCCTGCATCGTTTCGGCAGCCACAGCCACGGAAGTGGGTGCATCCGGTGTGAAGCGGGCGCCGTGGGCCAATGCACCCTTCATTCCCGGCGCGCTGGGGGACTATATGAAAGCCCAGTTTGATTTTTTCGACAGTGCCGATATCAAAGACGGTAAACGGCCGATTTTGGCGGGGCTGAACTATTTTCTCACCCACGAGGCCCGTGGCGGCAGCGGCAAGAAATTGTTGGGGGAGAAAAAGGACGTCAAGGTCTGGCTGGGATGGCTGGAACGCCGCACCCACGGCGACGTGGATGCCATTGAGACACCCATCGGGTTCATTCCCCGCTATGAAGACTTGAAGGCACTTTTTGAAACCCTGATCCATAAGCCCTACCCCAAAGATCTCTATGACCGGCAGTTCTCCCTTTATGTGGACAACATCCTGGCCCGAAACGACCTTCAGACGACTGCCTACGGCAAGGAGGAAAACATTCCTCGACTGCTCTTCGACGTACTTCGGGAACAGCGTGACGGACTGATTGCCTTGAAGACAAAATACGGTCCCATCGTGACACCGGAGCAATTATTGGAAGGACCCTGAATTTCAATACCCAAGCCACTGATCTTCAAGGAACCGGCAGGGCGGCAGAAGAAACTTCTGCCGCCCTTTTTGCTTACCGCTTTATTACGGAACCGTCAAACTTGATGAACTCGTAAAAAGCTTTTTCAGGCCACGAATGGCCACCTATCCGAAAGGAACTTTGCTCTGGTGCTAAATTCTGTTATTTCATTTGCCGGACGCATTGGCAAATGAAGCCGTTCGGACTTTGGTGCCCGAGTGCCCGTTAAAAAGCTTGGTTGGTCGGTTCGCGGCAATATCCTTGGTGACATAGATCCCGTTTAGAAGTTTGTTCAATG
>NZ_JASJGN010000228.1:0-5232 GCF_033791525.1 Desulfosarcina sp. | reverse complement strand
GTCAGCCACAGCGACACAATGACCTCGCCGGCGGTAATTATCCCCATCCTATTGGCCATGACCCTCATGGGGATTTACCTGGCGCAACTGCGGGTTTATCCTGAAAAAGAATTTTCGGCTTTGCGTGGTCGCAAATTCACCCCGGTTCTGATCGAGTTGACCTATAAACGCCAGATGATGATGGTCATCTTGGATTTCGGCCTGGTCTCTTTCTCTTATTATCTAGCTTACCGCTTAAGATTCGACGACTATGATTTCAACTACTTTTTTCAGGTGTTCCTGAAATCCCTTCCTGTGATCATTTCCGTCAAAATGGTCGTTTTTTATGTGACTGGAATTTACAGGGGATTCTGGCAATACATCAGCACACGCGATGTTTTCCAGTATGCGCGCAGCTCCTTTTTCGCTACATTGGCTGCAATTGCCTGTGTCACCATTTTCTTTCGTTTTAACGATTTTTCCAAAGGCGTTTTCATCATCGATTGGATACTGACAACCGTATTTTTACTGGGCACTCGGGGATCGTTTCGGATTTTTACGGAAACGATGAAACGAAAAACACTGGCCGGGGATCAGGTGGTCATCTATGGTGCGGGAAGGGGAGGGGAGCTGTTGCTGCGTGAGATTTTGAACAACAAAGCCCTGAATATCAACCCTGTGGGTTTTTTGGATGACGATCCCCTTAAAAATGGAAAGAAAATTCAAGGATTTCCGATTATGGGAAATTTTGACAAATTATCCGAGTTGAAAAATAAACATGCCATTCGCGGGGTGCTTCTCTCGTTTAACGGCCCGGCCAATGCAGCGGCGTGCCAGGCAGCGGCTCGATACTGCCGACAACACGAGCTATTTCTTAAAAAATTTTCCATCCAACTGGAACCCGTCGATCTGATGGAAAAGGTTTAGTTTTTTGGCGCACGCAGCGGTCACTATAATCTGACCCAAACTGAGCGATTCACCTTTCTCGAAGAAGGTCGATTGGTAACGATTACGGTTGGGTACCATCGATTGTTGTATTCAAAAGGTGAAACCCATTGGGTTTGCCGATCTCACCCCATCTTCGGCGTTAGACATCGTCGCGCATAGTCCACTATAGCGCGACGACATCTGCCTTGAATCTGCGGCAAGCTCGACAATCGCAGTTTGGGTCTGAGTTAGAATCTGAAGAATTGCCGATATGAAAAATAAATCGACAGACATGGTTAATCTGAATACGCCAATAATCGGTGATGAGGTGGATCGTACCCGGATTGGCAAAAAGGCCACCATCCACCCCGGGTGCAGACTGCTTGGCAGCAAAACCCTGATTTGTGACGGCGCTGAACTGGGATTTGAAGCGCCCGTTACCGTGAACAACTGCTACATCGGCCCCAATGTAAAATTGAAAGGCGGCTATTTCGAAAATGCCGTCTTTCTGGAGGGCGCCGAAGCCGGTTCCGGGGCCCATGTACGATCGGGAACCATCTTCGAAGAACAGGCCAGTATCGCCCATACCGTGGGGTTGAAGCAGACCGTCCTGTTTCCCTTTGTAACCCTGGGCAGCCTGATCAATTTCTGCGACTGTTTCATGGCCGGTGGCACCAGCCGGAAAAACCACAGCGAGGTCGGCAGTTCCTATATTCACTTCAATTATACACCCAATCAGGACAAGGCCACGGCATCTCTCATTGGAGATGTTCCCAATGGGGTGATGCTCAATCAGAATCCGATTTTCTTAGGCGGGCAGGGGGGGCTGGTGGGCCCTTGCCGCATCGCCTATGGGACGCTGATTGCGGCGGGTTCGGTATATCGCAAGGATCAGCTCAAGCCGGATCGACTGGTTTTCGAAGGCGGGGGCAGGGGAGGCAGTGTTCCCTATTCCACGGGCATATACCGGAATGTCAAGCGTCAAGCATTTAACAACATCGTATACCTGGCTAACCTGGTGGCCTTGATGGCCTGGTACACCCATATCCGTCGTCGATTTATCGGAGAACGGTTTCCCCAGGCGCTTTATGAGGGATTGATCGATACGTTACACTTGGCTATTTCCGAAAAGATCAAGCGATTTACGGGATTTTGTGAAAAGCTGAAGGAATCCGGTAAGCTATATCAGCAGCAGATGGGCGATAGCGCTTCCGCCAACCTCATCCTTCAAAAGGATCAACTGGTCAACAACCGGGATCAAGCCGGTGATCTCATTCGTCGTTGTTTGGATAGCATCGACAGTTATCAAAACCAGGCATTCTTGTCGATCATCCGTAGACAAATCGATCGCGTCGGGCCCGGCTACATTGATGTAATCAAAAGCCTGGATACTGACGAGGCCTCGCAGGGGACACTCTGGCTTCAACAGATCGTTGATGAGGTAACCGGGCGGATGCTGGCGTTGTTTCCGGCGATCCGGTAGCTTGCTTGGCTACGGGTTCGATATACGAAAGGTTTATGCAGCTGGCTTCCCCTTGCAGAAGAAGCACAACAGGTTAAACACTTGACTCCGCGGAAATATCGCTTTACTTTGAAGTAAGACAAAAGGGGGGCGGATATGCCGTTAGCCAAACTTAGCAGTAAATCACAAATTGTTCTTCCGGTGGCCATTCGAAAGAGATTGAAAATTCAGCCGGGAGACGAACTGGAAATTACCACAAAAGAAAATGAAATCATTATCCGAAAAGCGGCTGTTTCGGCCACCGAAGCTCTTGATGCATGCGGTTCCGACATTTGGCGGCGATACGAAGAAGAGCTTGACCAGGCGCGGGACCTGTGGAGTTAAGGCCTGAAAAACTTCCTCAAGAGCAGATTTACGCTCTTGACACCGTCACACTGATCTATTTTCTCGAACGTCATCCTCATTACTATCGACACGCAAAGGCTCTTTTCCAGCGGATCGAAGCCGGAGAAATTTCGGCGGTATTCTCCTCGCTGGTCTTTGCCGAGCTTCTGGTCCCGGCTTTTCGTTCCGGCGAAAAGCAGCGTGCACAAACGATTGTCCGGATTCTTTCACACTTTCCCAATCTCACGGTCATACCGTTAACGACAGAGATTTCGACTGCCGCAGCCCGGTTACGCGCCGGCTATGGATTGCGCACTCCCGACGCCATCCATGCAGCAACCGCTCTGGAGTCTGGGGCCAAGGGCTTTATAACTAATGATAGAGCGTTTCAAAAAATTGCGACAAACGATTTTGCGATTTGGCTATTCGGAGGCTGAATCGCGATAGCGAGCAAACTTATAGCCGATTTCATCCTTAAGGAGTTAAATTATTGGGCAAACTATTCGGAACCGATGGCATCCGTGGTGTTGCCAACCAATATCCGTTGGATTGCGAAACAGCGCTTAAGGCGGGAAGGGCCATCGCTGCTTATTTCGATGCTGAGAAAAAGGTCTCTGGCCGTTTTATAATCGGTCAGGATACACGGATCTCCGGGGACATGCTCGTCAGTGCGCTCGCGGCCGGTATCTGCTCCATGGGTAAAGATGTGCATCTGAGCGGTGTCCTTCCCACACCGGGGGTGGCATATCTGACCGCAACCCAAGGATTTGATGCCGGCATCGTGATTTCCGCATCCCACAATCCATTTTATGACAATGGCATCAAACTATTTAAAGGTGACGGATACAAGCTCTCCGATGGTGCCGAGCGGGCCATCGAGCAACTGATCAACGATGATGGGGCGCTTTATCGTAAAAGCCAAACGATCGAACGGGTGGGGTCGATTCATCACCTCGATAAGGCCCAGAGCGATTATCGACGGTTTCTGCAAAATTGCCTTTCCACGGGACCTTCGCTGGCAGGAATGAAGCTTGTCGTTGACTGTTCCAATGGTGCCGCCAGCCAAATCGCACCGCGACTCTTCGAAATGCTTGACACAATGGTGAAACCCATTTTTTGCGAGCCGGATGGAATCAATATCAACGACAGCTGCGGCTCCCAGCATCCGGGTGCGCTGGTCAGGATGGTTATGTCTGAAAACGCCGACCTGGGTTTGGCCTTCGATGGGGATGCCGATCGATTGATCGCGGTGGATGAGAAAGGAAGGGTGCTTTCCGGCGATCAAGTGATGGCCATCTGTGCCAAAGACATGAAGCTAAAAGGGCAGTTGGCCAACCCGGTGGTGGTCACCACGGTCATGAGCAACATGGGCTTTGGCACAGCACTTAAGAAATTGGGCATCGGTCACATCAAGGCCCGGGTCGGGGACCGCCATGTCATGCAGGAGATGGTAAAGGCCGGCGCTGTTTTAGGTGGTGAAAATTCCGGACACATGATCTTTTTAAACCATCATACGACGGGAGACGGCATGCTGGCAGCCCTGAAGCTTATGCAAGCCATGCGGTCATCGGGAAAACCCCTGTCAGAATTGGCAACGGTCATGACCGTTTTTCCGCAATGCCTGATCAATGTGGATGTGAAATCGAAACCGGAAATCGATACAATCGATGCGGTCATGCGGGCAATTCACAGTGTGGAAAACGAACTCAATGGCAACGGAAGGGTGCTCGTTCGCTATTCGGGCACTCAGCCACAGTGCCGGGTGATGGTTGAGGGACCCACTGAACAGGAAACAAGAACCTTTTGCCGGCAGATTGCATCGGAGGTGGCAAAGGAGTTAGGGTGACGACGGAGGTCGGAGGTCAGGTGACTGAAATCTGAAAACAGAAGACGGACAGAAAAAAAAACCCCTGCACCATGAGCAATCATGATTCAGGGGTTTTTTTTTATTTAGTCGCGGCTGCCGCCGAATATCATCAGCATGTACTGGAACATCAGGATGAAATCAAGGTAAAGCGTCAGTGCCCCGATGATTGCGCCCTTTCTGACCACTGCGGCATCCAGGCCAGTCGGTTGAGAAATGGCCATGGATTTGAGCTTCTGGGTGTCGTAGGCGGTCAGCCCGGTAAAGACCAGCACGCCGATATAGCTGATGATCATCTGCATGGCCGGGCTTTTCAGAAAAATATTGACGATGGATGCGATGATGATGCCGATCAACCCCATGAACAGGAAGTTGCCGAGTCCGGTGAGATCGCGTTTGGTCACCCAGCCAAAGACACTGCACACCGCAAAGGTCCCGGCGCAGATGAAAAAGGTGGAGGCAATGGATGACATGGTGTAAGCAAGAAAAATGAATGCCATTGTGGCACCATTAAGGGCCGCATAAAACATGAACATTCCGGTGGCGGTTGATGCCTGCATTTTGTGTACGCGGCTGGCAAGCATGAAAACCAGTGCCAATTCTCCGATAAAAAAGA
>NZ_JASJGN010000227.1:0-11367 GCF_033791525.1 Desulfosarcina sp. | reverse complement strand
GCATTGTCCCGGCTGGAAAAAGCCCCCACCTGGAAGGTGAATGCACCGTTGAAATAGTCCATGGGGACGAAGGCGTCACCCGAGGCCGTCTGGCGTCGTTCGCCCAGCGCCACGATTTCCACGCGGGCCGTGCCGGGGCCCACCATACCCATTTCCTTGGCCGCGGTATAGGAGAAATCGATGATTCGACCGTGAACAAAGGGCCCCCGGTCATTGACCCGGACCACAATCTCCTTACCGCTGTCCAGGCGCCTGACCCGGACCCAGGTGCCCAAAGGCAGGGTCTTGTGGGCAGCGGTCATGGCGTACATGTTGTAGACCTCACCGCTTGAGGTTTTGCGTCCGTGAAATTTTTTACCATACCAGGATGCGATGCCCTGCTGGGAGAAGCCCTTGGCATGGGGCAGGGGTTTGTACCAGGTGCCGTATACCCGGTAGGGCTTGGGGTGGCCCTTGGGCGTGGGTGGCGCCGGCGGGGGTGCTGTGGCACAGGCCTGCAACAGAAGCAAAAGCGCGACTAAGAGGAGCCTCAGCAATCGTCGTGCGCCTTTGCTTTTCCTCCTGCGGTCTCGCCGACATATCCTTTTTCCACTCAATGGATGGGTTCCTTATCCAGTATCTGTTCGCGGTTATGGGTTCACAGTTCACAGGATTTTTATTGAACGATGCAAAGATTGAATCATTTTGGATACTGATTATCTGGAAGCTTTTTCCAAACTTCTAAATCCAAACAAGAAGACTCCATTAATTTCCTCAGTCTTTTGTATTTCTTAACCGCAAACCGATAACTGTAAACCGTGAACGGGCACCTTATTCTTTGATGGCAATGTTGAGCACGTCGATCATTTTATCAATAAAGTGGAACTGGATATCGTCGCGCACCTTCTGGGGGAGATCCACCAGGTCCTTTTCGTTCCATTTGGGCAACAGGATGGTCTTGATGCCGGCCCGGTGGGCGGCCAGCATCTTTTCCTTGATGCCGCCCACGGGAAGCACCTGGCCCCGCAGGGTGATCTCGCCGGTCATGGCTAGGTTTTTATGGATGGCCTTGTTTTTCAGCAGCGAGACAAGGGCCGTGAGCATGGTGACGCCGGCCGACGGCCCGTCTTTGGGGATGGCGCCGGCAGGAACATGGATGTGGATGTCGTGCTCATCGAAGAAATTCTCATCCACGCCCAGCTTCTTTGCGTTGGCCCGGATGAAGCTCAGGGCCGCCGTGGCCGACTCTTTCATCACGTCCCCCAGTTGGCCGGTGAGGGTGAGGCCTTTTTTGCCTTTCATGGCGGTGGCTTCGATGAACAGCAGATCGCCACCGAAAGGGGTCCAGGCCAGGCCCATGGCCACACCGGGGGTGGACATGCGGGCCTTGGCTTCCGCCTGAAGTTTGACCGGCCCCAGGTATTCGGCCACGTTGGCGACCCTGATGGCGGCCTTCTTGATCTTGCCTTCCGCAATGCCGGCGGCCACGCCTCTGCAGATGGTGGCGATCTCCCGCTCCAGATTACGCAGGCCGGCCTCGCGGGTGTATCCGGAGATGATGCGGCGTACCGCACCGGCGGCGATGTTGATCTGTTTGGCCTTTAGGCCGTGTGCCTCCCGCTGGCGCGGAATCAGGAAACGGGCGGCGATCTTGACCTTTTCATCTTCCGTATAGCCCAGCAGCTGGATCACCTCCATGCGGTCAAGCAGGGCCGAGGGGATGGTGTCCAGCACGTTGGCCGTGGTGATGAACATGACCTTGGACAGGTCGAAGGGAACGTCCAGGTAGTGGTCGGAAAAGGAGAAATTCTGCTCCGGGTCGAGGACTTCCAGCAGGGCCGAAGAGGGATCTCCCCTGAAATCGGAGCCCACCTTGTCGATTTCGTCCAGCATGAAAATGGGGTTGTTGGAGCCGGCCCGGCGCAGTCCCTGAATGATGCGTCCGGGCAGGGCACCCACGTAGGTTCGCCGGTGTCCCCGGATCTCCGCCTCGTCGCGCACCCCGCCCAACGAGATGCGGTGAAACTTGCGGCCCAGTGCCCGGGCGATGGAATTACCCAGAGATGTCTTGCCGGTGCCCGGAGGTCCGACCAGGCAGAGAATGGGCCCTTTGGAGTCGGGCTTTAGTTTTCTCACGGCCAGGTACTCGATGATGCGCCGTTTGGGTTTTTCCAGGCCGAAATGGTCGTCGTCCAGCACCTTGCGCGCTTTCTTGATATCCAGGTTGTCCTCGGTGCTTTCGCTCCAGGGCAGTTCAGTGAGCCAGTTCAGGTAGGTCATGGCCACCGTGTACTCGGCCGAAGAGGGGTGCATGCGCGCGAGTCGGTCCAGCTCGCGCTCCGCTTCCTTCACCGCCTCTTCGGGCAGGTTTTTCTCTACGATCTTGGCCCGGTATTCGTCCAGCTCTACCGTGGCCTCATCGGTTTCCCCCAACTCCTCTTTAATGGCCTTGAGCTGCTGGCGCAGGTAGTATTCCCGCTGGCGCTTGTCCATGTCTCCCTTGACCTGGGACTGGATTTTGTCACCCAACTCCAGAATTTCCAGCTGGTGGTGAAGCAGCTTGGTAACGGCCTTGAGGCGTTTGGTGGAGTCCTTCATCTCCAGAACCTGCTGCTTTTCCTCGGGTGAGGAGTTGATCGTGGAGGCCATCATGTCCGCCAAGGTTCCGGGTTCCTTGATGGAGGATGCCATGGATCCCATTTCATGGGGCAGGCCCGGCGACAGCTGCACGACACGACCGAACTGCTTGATGGCATTGGCCATCAGGGCTTCCGTCTCGTTGTCCTTGTGGTTGATGTCACCGAAGTGCTCCACCATTGCCACCAGGTAGGGTTTGCCTTTTTGAAATGACTTGACACGGAAGCGTCCCAGCCCCTGAACCAGCAACTGCACATGGTTGTCCTCGGTCTTGGCCATCTTCAGGATCATGGCGGCGGTGCCTACCGTGGCCAGGTCTCCGCTTTCGGGGTCCGGTCTGACATTCTCCTGCTTTTTGGCCACCAACAGGCCGATCATGCGGTCGTTGGCCATGGCCTCATCGATCAGATGAACCGATTCACCTCTCAACACCACGAGGGGTAGCACCATTTTGGGGAACAGGGTCGCATCGAACAGCGGCAGTATGGGAAGCACGTTGGGAAGATTATCCGTGTTGTATTCCATGGATGGTTTTTTGTCTTGCATAGCGCCCTCCTTAAAGGGGGTGAAGGGGTGGGGCCTGCCGCCGTCCGTCTACGCGGATAGGGCTGACTAGCACGCGGGCCCGCCGGAAAAACCCATTACTCTTCGCTAATGGGGATCTTGTGCACCGTATCAAGTCTGAGTTTGGCGATCCTGACTTTCAGCAGTCCGTTGGTGTAGGTTGACGAAACCACCTCCGTGTCCACCGGGGAGGGCAGGTAAAGAATACGCTCGAACCGCCCGTACTGGATTTCGGCAAGCCGGTAGGTGCCGTTGGACACCCGGGACATCTCCCTGCGGATGCCGGACACCTTCACCGCCCGTGAGTTGATCTCCAGATCCAGGTCGTCTTTTTCCACGCCGGAAATTTCGGCCCAAATCATGATCTCTTCCGGGGTTTCAAAAATGTCCATCTGCGGCGTCCAAAGGTGTTCCCGGGACGAGAACATGGGGTTGACCGGCCGCGGCCGGAACATTTCCTGGATGGTTTTTCCCAGTCCCTGGTCGGTGGGATCAAAATTGCCTCCGAATTTAATTTTGATGTAATCCATAGGTATTTCCCCGAACCTGTTTCCTGTTAGTGGGTGTAGTGCGGTTTACACGGTTTTGACGACTGGGTAAACTTAGCACCGAAACGGGTGGTTGTAAAGCGACATGGGCGGATTGCCCCGCCCCTGTTGCCTTTGCGCGAATCGGTGTTATCATTGAGCACGTGAATGAGTACGAAGAATCAGTGGCTTTCTTAACGGTGAACACCTTATCAAGAGGAAAAGACGCAAATGGGCAATCAGTTAAAGACCACCCTTCTGCTGGCCGTCATGACGGCCTTGATCATGATCGTGGGCAACCTGCTGGGGGGACGCCAGGGGATGATGATCGCCCTGGTGCTGGCTGCCGGGATGAACTTTTTCAGCTACTGGTTTTCGGACAAGATCGTCCTGAAAATGTACCAGGCCCGTGAGGCGACCCACCAGCAGGCCCCCAAGCTCTTAGAGATGGTGCAGACCCTGTCGCGCCAGGCGGGCCTGCCCATGCCGAAGGTGTACATCATTCCCAAGGAAACGCCCAATGCCTTTGCCACGGGGCGCAATCCCGAACACGCAGTGGTAGCCGTCACCCAGGGACTGCTGACGCTCATGGACCGGCAGGAAACCATGGGGGTGCTGGCCCACGAACTGGCCCACGTGAAGAATCGGGACATTCTCATCGGCACCATTGCTGCCACCATGGCCGGGGCCATCATGTTGCTGGCATCCATGGCGCGCTGGTCCGCCATTTTCGGTGGCGGACATCGTAACGATAACAACGGCGGCGGCATGGGTGTCATCGGCATGATCGCCATGTCCATCGTCGCCCCCATGGCGGCCATGATCATTCAGATGGCCGTATCGCGCTCCCGGGAATACCTGGCCGACGCCACCGGCGCCGGCATCGCCGGCAGCCCCGAAGGATTGGCCCGGGCCCTGGAAAAGCTGGGGACCTACTCCCGGCGCATTCCCATGGACGCCAACCCGTCGACGGCCCACATGTTCATCGTCAACCCGTTGTCCGGAAAAAGTCTGCAGAGCCTGTTCTCCACGCACCCGCCGGTAGAGGAACGCATCAGCCGGCTTCGGGGCGTGCCGCCCGGCAGCGTTGGGCCGGCGCCGCCACCCCCGCCAAAGGGCGGTGACCACAGGCAGGCGGCCGGCAAAGCGTTTTGGGATCGACTGAAAGGGGAATAGGTGCAATCGGGAGACAGGCTGAAGGGCAATTTTTCATCTTCAGCAGCGTAGTCTCCATTTAAGATAGTGTCGATCCACAAATGGCCAATTTGCCTGATATCTGCGTTATGCTCAAGATTTTATCCTCGGAATATCAACTATATGCACCCCAAGGGCACTTTTTTCAGGGTGCCTGCGGTAAAATTTTTCGCTTGCCTTGATCTCAACCAAATTTGCCTATTTCTGGATGGACAATAGATAAAATAGTGCGTTTTGTAAATCTCAATAAATAAATTCCAAATGACAAACAAACCCTAATAAACAATACTCCAAATCTCCAACAGCTATTGATTTCGTTTGGGATTTGGAACTTGTAGGTTGGAATTTATTTGAGATTTGGTGCTTGGAATTTGTTATTCGCGGTAAGTGTCGGTTGGCGACTATTGCTCGCAATGAGGGTGCCTGCAACGTTTCCGTGTTGAAGGGGCATCAATCTCCGCAAGGTCGTTGCGACATACCCGGCAGCGGTTCTCGTCGCACCATTGGCAGGTGAAGCACGCATCGCACGGATGTTTTTTCTGCACCTGGCCGGCATCTTCCGGAACGTAGACTTTGCCGGCCAGGCCGGGGACGTTGACCCAGGCCATCATTGTCCTCCCTTTGTAACCATCTGTATTGATCAAAGATGGGAACGGGCTGCGACTTGTCAACCGTTTCACCACCACCCTAAAGTGTGATAGGGGTACCTTAAGTGGTCGTGTTCATAATTATGACCACTTAGGGAAAGGAGACCGTTTTCAGGTGGACCCTCTATACGATGAAGGCACCATTACCGCTGTCCGTAGGCTCAAAGAGGACGCTGAGGCACTGGCTGACCTGATGGCCCTGGATTCACGAGCGGCCATCGATGCCTGGAAACAGGCGGTGGACACCCGCCTGCTCCCCCACTTGATGCCTGAGTTTCCTCTGGTGGCGGCCATCTGCGGCGGGGGCTCCTCGGGTAAATCCACCCTGTTCAACACGCTTGCCGGGGCAGCGGTTTCCCCCACCGGTGGCCGGGCAGGCATCAACCGCCGAATTCTGATTTCGCTGAACGCCTCCCACCGCAGTACCACCGGTATCGCCAAGGCCCTTTTCGAGCCCTTCGGGTGCCCGCCGCGGCAAATGACGGACATGGCAGAACTCACCACCCCCGGCGATCCGCTGCTGCACTACGTTTCGGACCTGCCGGCAGGCCTGGCGCTGATGGATACACCGGATTTTGACACCGGCGCGGGCGGCAGCTACCAGAACCGGGAGATGGCCGAACGGTCCATTCGGGCCGCTGACGTGCTCGTCTACATCTTCACCAACGCCAACTACAACAACCGGGACAACACTGATTTTGTCGCCCGCATGCTTACCGCCGTGGGCACCCGCAACTGTTTTCTGGTCTACCGGGCCTATCCCGGCTTCACTGACGACGAAATCCTCGAGCATGCCGGCACGGTGGCCAAAAACCTATACGGCGATCGGGCACAGCAACATGTACTGGGCGTTTACCGGGCCGGTGAAGACAACCAGGTGGCAGCCGGACAGCGGGCCATGACCATCCTTCCGGTGGCAGGCGGCCAGCCGGGCCTCATGGCCGCTATGGCCCAGATGGATCCCCGGCAGGTGCGAAGAGAACTTCACCGGTCCATATTCAGAGATGTGACCCGGCAGGGTCAGCAGTTTCTCGAGGAGGCCCGCGAATCGAGTGGACATCTGGCGCTTTACCTGTCGTGTTTGCGCACGGTCCAGCAACGCAGCGTCCAGGATGCGCTGGGACATCTTCCCATGGACGCGGTGGTTCGTCGGTTTTCAGAGATTTGGCAGGATACCGATCCGTCCCATGTCAAGATCATGCGCAAAACCGGACGAGTGGTGGAAACGCCGGTGCGTCTGCTGCTGCGGGCAGCCAAGTGGTTGGGCGGGAGAAAATCGAAGGAAAACGGGTTGCCGGACGGCGGCGACATGGCGGCGGCCGTGGAGGCTGATCTCATCCGGGCGGCCAATCGCCTGCGCCAGGCGGCAGTCGATCCGGCGGTTGTGCTCCACCTGTCTGAAACTGATCCGGCAGTCGGTCCGCTGCGAGAATCGGTCCGCCGACTGGCGGAGAAAACCGGTGCCACGGGCCAGCGCACCGACTCGGGCATGATTTCCCTTCAGGTTCCCCTTCACCCTGCCCTGGCGGCACTCCAGGCCGACCTTCGAAGCCAGAACTGGTCGGCCGTCGTCGACGACATGCTGGCCCGGCAGGAGCGCCTGCTGGGCCTCACCAGTCAGTTGGAAGCCGACCTGCAGCGGTTGGCCAACGAGCAGCGCTCCCGCATGACAACTGTCGATCAGATTCGGCAAACCTTTTCAGCCATGCTCAACATCATCCCCGCCACTGCCGCGGTGACCTATGTCCTTCACACCGGGGATCCAGTGGGAGCAGTGGGCATCAAGGTCAAGCTGGCCGGGCTGTTCGGCCTCAACGATCTGTATGCACTGGTGGCCATCCCGGCCACCGCCGGCATGAAAAAGGCGGATTTGAAGCAGCTCGAAGCCCTGCTGGGTCCGGTGGCCCGGGCTTGGCTCACGCACAAATTGACGGCCATCGAAGCGCTGTTTGAAGAGAAGATCACCGGGCCGCTGCTGCGACGGGGCCGGGACGTGGCTACACATACCGCCGAACGGATCGAATCGATGTCTGAAAGCCTGGCCCGCTGCGGCCGTGCACTGGAGAAAACAACATGATGGAAGCGCAGATGGCCAGACTCCGGGCCATGGGAGAGCTGGAAACCGTTCGCACAGACATTCTGGGGCTGGCCGAGACTCTGGAAGGCATCTCCCTGTGGCGGCCCGCCGTCGGCATGAGGAAAGCCTGCGACGAATCCCTGCTCATGCTGGACCGTCTGGTCGAACGCTTCGATCGCAAACTGGTGGTTACGCTGGTGGGACCCAGCGGTTCGGGAAAATCCACGCTGCTCAACGCCCTGGCCGGAGAAGACAACCTCTCGCCGTCCGGCCACCGTCGTCCCACCACGCAGCAGGTGGTGGCATTTTGCCGGCAATCCGCCGATGCCGGGCAGCTGATGGACGAGCTGGGCCCGGAAAACATCAGAATCCACGCCAGCCAGGCGGCCGAGGCCCTTGAAAATGTTATCCTCATTGACACGCCGGACACGGACAGCACCCACCATGACCGTCACGTTCCCATCATCCACAAGGCCATCCGCCTGTCCGATGTGCTTGTCTGCGTGTTTGACGGGGAGAACCCCAAACGGCGGGATCACACGGATTTTCTGGCCCCCTATGTAAGGTTGTTCAACGGCGAGAGTCTGGTGGTGGCGGTGAACAAATGCGACCGGTTGGCGGAATCCGAGCTCACCGGCACCATCATGCCCGATTTTTCCCGGTATATCGGTGACGCCTGGTCCGTAGAACCGGCGGCCGTTCTGTGTGTCTCCGCCAGAAGCCATCTCAAGGACCCGGGCTGGGATCGCGAGGCCGTGCCCAAACACGACCGGAACCAGTTCGACCAACTGCAGCAGCTGATTGTCGGCACCTTCAACCGATCCGGCTTTTCCGTGGACCGCCGACTGGAGAACGCCAGGAGCCTGAGAGAGTACCTTTGGCAAACCGTTCAAACGGAAGCGAAAAAGGAGAAAAAAGACCTGGATGCGGCCATCGGCCAGATGGCCGCATCGGAGGCCGAAGCCATGCGGCAGGCGGTGACCGCTTTCCGCGGCGATGGCCACGCGCTGATGCCGGGCATCAACGTGCGCCTTTACCAGCAGCTGGCTCAGCGTTGGCTGGGGCCCGTGGGATGGCTGGTGGCGGTTTGGACCCGGATCCTGGTTTTCGGCACCGGCATCGCATCCCTATTGCGATTCGGCAATCCGGTCCGGCAGATTGTCGGGGCGGTTTCTGCGGTCAGACATTATGCGGATTCTAAAAAGGCCATGGATGCGGCGGATCGCGGGTCCGGGGCCGGCATGGCCCTGCAGCGCTACGACAGTGCCATCGCCCGTGCGTGGCCCGATATTGCAGAGACGCTGATCAAGGCCCGTTTTGCCACCTCGGTGCGCGAGGCTCGCCATGCGCCGGGTTACGGGGAGGAGATCGGGCAGCGCCTTTCCCTCGTCTGGAACGATGCTTTTGAGAATGAATTGGCCAAGGCCGGCCGCCGGCTGAGCGGAGGGCTGCTGCAGCTGGTCTTCAACCTGCCGGTGCTGGGTGTGTTGGGCTATGCGGGATGGCTGACGGCGGTTAATTTTTTTTCGGGCAGCATTCTTTCGAGCAACTTTTTTCTGCACGCCTTCTGGACGATTGTTCTCGTCCTCTTCCTCAGTTTTTTCCTGCTCCAGGCGGTAATTCGCCTGGCGGCCGGAAAAGAGCGACTGCTGGCACGCATATTTTCCAGTGTCCGGGAAACGGTGGACCAGCAGCACAACCTGTCTGAAAACCCGGTGTGGAAGCAGGCGAATACGATTATTCGATTGGGGGATTGGGGGATTGGGGGATTGAGGGATTAGGGGATTAGGGGATATGCCAATTCCTGAATCCCTTAATTCTCAATTCAGAATTTATGGTCCAGCATTCCTCAATCCCAAATTTTATCTTTTCTCCGTATGTCTTTTCATCTCCGCCATGAGCTGCCGGGTCCGGTGGCCCGGCAGCCCGTCGGCAATGACGCCGTCATCCACCTGAACGACCGGCACGAGCCCCTTGCTGGTTCCGGTGATGAATACTTCGTCGGCGGTCAGCAGTTCGGTGCGGGAGATGTCTCGCAGGTCAATGGCGAAAAGCCCCTGGGCCAGTTCCAGCACCACCTTGCGGGTCACGCCGGAGAGAATGCCCCTTCCGGGCGTCACCAGCTTGTCACCGACAAAGGCAAAGATATTGGAGGTGGTGCACTCCATGGCCAGGCCGTTGCGGTCGATGTACAGGGCTTCGATACCCCCTTCGGTGGCGGCCTTTTTCAGGGCCAGGCTGGCCGAGATATAGTCGATGCTCTTGGCGCCGGGAATCGGGCGCTCCACCTCCCAGGAGATAATTTTGACCCCCTTAGTGTACCAGTGATCGGGCAGTCGCGGTACCGGTGACACCAGCACCAGCAGGCGCGGGCTGCCCGACGGGGTCATGAAATCCGTGCTGGAGCCGCCGGTGACCACGATGCGGATGTTGGCTTCCGGGATATCATTTTTAGCCATGGTCTGTTCCACCACCCCGACGATTTCCTCGTGGGACCAGGGCAGGGTGAGCCCGATTTTCTGGGCGGATGTCTCAAGCCGGTCGATGTGGGCATCCAGGAAATAGGGCCTGCCGTCGTAGGTTCTGAGCAGGTCGAATACGCCGATGCCGCGAAGGATAGCCAGGTCGTCCACCGGGATGACCGCCTTTTCCGCCGGTACGAAATTACCGTCAATGTAATAGATTGCCACCTAAACCTCCCCATGGCTGTTTGCAAGAAAACGAGTGCGCGCTTCTCCTGTTACACCATTGGAATAAGGGGCTCAAGGGATAACATCAAAACCCGGACGCGTTCGAATCGAGTGCCGGCGGTTGGAGCATTAGCGGAATCATCCTGAAACGAGTGGAAAAAAGATACGGATGATGGTTTCTTTGGATACCATGCTTATTTTGGAAGTCTGTGCGAATCGCGTTATGGCCATGCGCGGATTGTGAACAACAACAGACTGATCGGACGGAAAAAGAGAGCGAAGTACCAATGGAATCGGTTGAAATTGTAGAAGCGGACCTGGATCGCAAGGATCACCAACAAGCAGTGATCGACCTGATCGATGCCTACGCCATGGACCCCATGGGAAACGGCGGAGCCCTTCCGGGCGACGTCAAAAATGCGTTGATTTCCGGGCTGAAGAAGCATCCGACCACCTTGATATTCCTGGGAATGATTAACAACGAGGCTGTCGGCATTGCCGTGTGCTTTATCGGTTTTTCCACCTTTGCGGCCCGCCCGCTGATCAATGTCCATGACCTGGCCGTCCTGCCCGTCCACCGGGGAAACGGCGTCGGCCGGCAGCTTCTGGCCGGCGTGGAGCGCAAGGCACGCGACATGGGCTGCTGCAAGGTGACCCTGGAGGTGCTGGAAAACAACCGCCGGGCCCTGAATCTGTATGCGGCGGCGGGCTTTTCAAGGGCGACCTATACGGTGGAAGCCGGTGGGGCATTCTTTTTTGCGAAGAAGCTGTGACCAGTGAACCGAAAAATCAAACTCCAAATTCCAAGCTCCAAATAAATTCCAAGGTCTAAAATTCCAAATTCCAAACCGCAATCTGGAACCTCGTTTGAGATTTTAAAATTGCCTTTTGGGGTTTATTTGAAATTTGTTGTTTGTCATTTATAATTTCCAGCAAATCAGGACACCTCGCATCTGCCATGCCAATCAAGGAAAAACAACAATATGAATGACTTCCTGTCCATATCACGATCGGACATGCAGCAACGGGGATGGGATGACCTGGATGTCATC
>NZ_JASJGN010000226.1:0-8499 GCF_033791525.1 Desulfosarcina sp. | reverse complement strand
CCATCATTCCGAAATAAGCCTTGCCGGTGTATACCGGATCCAGCACCACCCCTTCCAGTCGCACCAGGTCACGGATGGCGGCCAGTTCCTCGGGCTTTGACAGGGCATAGCCCCGGCCCACATAGCCGTCTAAAATCTCGTAAGGCGGGATGCCGCTCACTTTTCCGACCAGCCAGGTTTCATTGAACTGGCGACAGATGGCATCGATGATCGCCACAAAGTAATCCCTGTTATCACAGACGTTCACACCCACCACGCTGACGTCTGCACCTGAAAGCTGGGCGCCCAGTGCCAGTCCGGCGGTGGTGCCGCCGGAGCCGGTGGCGCAGACCACGGTGGTTGGCTTCACATCGTCGCCATCCAGACGCCTAAGGTCTGCCGCCAGCTCCTCCATTTCGGCCACGTAGCCCCAGGCGCCCAACGCAGTCGACCCCCCTTCGGGAATGATATATGGCTCGCGCCCCTGGCTGCGCAATCGCCGGGCCTCCCGATCGAATATCTCATCACGCGCCCGGTATTGTTCCGGCGTAATCCAGACAATTTCAGATCCCGCCAGGCGATCCAGCAGGATGTTGCCGGAAAGCGCTGGCGGGTTGGCCGGATCGTCCGTGCGAAGCAGCAGCAGGGAGGAGAGGCCGGCCCTCACCGCCGCCAGGGCCGCGGCCCGGCAGTGGTTGGACTGGGCCCCGCCGCAGGTGATCACCGTGTCGGCGCCTTTGGCCAGCGCATCGGCCAGGATAAATTCCAGCTTGCGGACCTTGTTGCCGGACAGCTCGCTGCCGGTGAAATCGTCCCGTTTAAAAAAGATCTCCACCCCGGCCTGTCGGCTGAGCCGTTTCATCTTCTGCAGGGGAGTCGGGGTGTTGGCCAGTTGAATACGTGGGGGAAACAAATCCGCTGATAGCATGCCTATGTTCCTGAAACTGAGGTAATTGGAATGAGTCAAAGATGCGATGAGAACACTTTCTCTTTTTACATCAGATGGACGGGAAAAGACAAGGGGCCTCTGATTCTTCAGAAAGCCCTGAGCACGGATGGTGAAAGGTTTAAAATGATGGCGTTATCGCGTTTTTTGAACCCTCCTCGCGGCCCCGATGATCGGGATCTCTGCTTCGCTCCGACAAGCCACGGGGAAGCTCCACCGAAAGGATGAACATCGATTTCCAGTCCGCTTGCTATCGCGGTTCAACCGGCAAGTGCAGGGTAAAGGTGCTGCTTTTTTTCAGTTCGCTTTCGGTTAGCGTAAAATTAGTTTTTAATGAGGCTGCGATTTGTTGAGCGGGTGAAAGGACGGGTTGTCCACGTTTATTCCGTCTTGACCTTCGCATCAGGGTTGCCTACTATGCCGGCTTTTTCTATCGTGTGTTGAAGCGGACCTGGAAAATTGTCGGTCCGAATAAAAACCATCCCCCAACCAATCAACCCATGAAATAAATCGAACTCATGAAACCCCACAATCAAACCAACCTGAAAGTCCTTTTCGCCCTGACCCTGGTCCATTTCACAGGCGATTTTTACAGCGCCTTCACCACGCCCCTGTTTCCCGCGTTTATGGACAAACTGAACCTGACCCTGGCCCAGGTGGGGCTCATCGCCGGCGTCAGCCGGTTTCTCTCTTTCATCGTCCAGCCGGTGGCCGGTTACCTGGCTGACCGTTACCAGGGCCGCGCCATCATTCTCGGTGGCCTGCTCATGGCGGTGGTCTTCATTCCCCTTTCCGGCATCGCCGGCAGCTACGGGATGCTGATGCTGTTCATCGCGTTGGGGTCCGTGGGGTCCTCGCTGTTTCACCCCTGCGTGGCCGGCATGATTCCGCTCTATTCCGGCAATCGCAAAGGCTTTTCCATGTCCGTATTCAACACGGGCGGGACACTGGCCTTCGCCGTGGGTCCCTTTTTCATCACCGCCATCGTGGCCGCCTGGGGCCTGGACGCCATGCCGTTCACCATGGCCATCGGGTTGGCGGTAATGGTCTACCTGCGGGTGGCGGTGCCCTCCCCAAAAAGTGAAGGCATGGCTTCCCTGGGATTGATGGGCACGCTGAAGAAACAGTTCGGCACCGTATGGAAATCCATTTTTCTGATCTGGCTGGTGATGGTCCTGCGGGCAGTCGTGGGCCAATCGTTCATGACCTTCATGCCCGTACTGTTGGTGAGTCAGGGATACTCCCTGGTTTCCGGCGGCCTCATGATCACCGTGTTCACCCTGGCCGGCACCGCCAGCGGCCTGATGGCCGGATATCTGGCCGACCGGGCGGGGGCCAGGCCGATCTTCCTGGTTTCCCACCTGCTGATGACACCGGCCCTGCTGGTGATGCTTTCCCTGTCGGGTTCATGGATCTACGGCGGCGTATTCATGGCAGGCTTTTTTGTGCTGGCCACCCTGCCCCTTGGGGTCACACTGGCCCAGGAGCTGGCGCCGGGCGGGCGCTCCATGGTCTCCAGCCTGATGATGGGGCTGGCCTATGGTCTGGGCGGGGCAGTAGCGCCGGTGGTAGGAAAATTGGCCGATCTCTATTCGGTAGCTACCGTACTGTGGGCCGTCTCCTTCATTCCTCTCGTCACCGTTCCTCTGATTCTTATGTTTCCACGGATTAATCAGACGACGGAAGTCGAATGACGGAAGTCAGAATACTGAATCTGAAAATACCAATATAACGATCATGAAACGGCATGGACGAAAAAGCGCCACTGCCCTCATCGACAAGCATGGGGTCATTCAGTTTGTCCTGAAAGGCGTTCCAAAAAACCAGAATTTCTTGTATAAGTTGAAACAGTTTCACAAACTGGCGAAAGCAAAATGGTATGGGTTTACCCATATTGAATAGGGCCCCCATTGGGTCGCCTCAAAGGATCTTACCATGAAAGCGGAACTACCAGACAACGAAGCTGCTCGTCTCGAGGCACTGCTTGACTATCGGATATTGGACACGCTGCCGGAGGACTCTTACGACGACATCGCCTTGTTGGCTTCCGAGATTTGCGGCACGCCCATGGCCGCGATGTCATTGATCGACAGCACCCGGCAATGGTTCAAGTCCAAGGTGGGTCTCGCGATTTCAGAGACGGCCCGCGACGTCGCGTTCTGTGCCCACGCCATTCTTCAACCCGATATCACCGTCGTCAGCGACGTCCATGCCGATGAACGGTTCGCGGACAATCCGCTTGTCAATGGGGAGCCGGGGATACGCTTCTATGCCGGTGCACCCCTGGTCACGCCAACTGGCGAAGCGTTGGGCACGCTGTGCGTAATCGATCAAATCCAACGCGAACTCACCGATGCTCAGCTCAACGCCCTGCGTGCCTTGTCCCGGCAGGCCATGGCACAGATGGAGCTTCGCAGGCTGATCGGCCTGCAGGAACAAAACCAACAGATGTTGAAAGACTACCAAAACAAGCTTGAAAAAACGAATGAGCTGTTGCAGAAACTGAGCGTTACCGACGATGTCACCGGATTTCAAAACACGCGCTTCCTGCACCAGTATATCGACCGGTGCTTGAGTCCTGCCTCGGCTGCAATAGAAAAATTGACCCTGGTATTTTTTGATATGGACAACTTCAAGCAGGTTGTGGACCAGCATGGGCATTTGCTTGGTGCGAAGGTCTTGAAGGAAGTCGCAGAGGTCGTGCATTTGCATCTTGGCCCGGAGGATCGAATCGTTCGGTACGGAGGGGACGAGTATATCGTCATTCTTCCAGATCAGGGTGGTGAGGAAGCGCTTAAGAAGGTAGAAGCGATTAAGACGGGGATCAGCTCGAGCGCCTATCTCCGGCAGGAGAAAATTAACCTTGGCGTCACGGCCTCCTTTGGACTGGCTACGTTCCCCGATGATGCCCGGGACAAGAAACAACTCCTCATGGCAGCAGATCAATGTCTGTTCCAGAGCAAGAAAGAGGGAAAGAACAGGATCTCCAGATGTAGATATTCAAAGTGACTGCATCTGCGTGGTGACAAACACCGAGGCCGACTTGGCGCTCTTAAAATGAAAGCGTTCGCCCTCCACCAGGTCCAGGCAGGCGGAAACCACATGGGGATCGTAAAGGGTGCCGCTGTTGCCAGTGAGTTCTCCCATGGCTTTTTTCAATCCCAAAGAGGGGCGGTAGGGCCGGTGGGACCCGATGGTTTCGAAGACATCGGACACGCTGAGGATCCTGGCCTCGAGCATGATGGCTTCCCCGGATAGACCGTTGGGATAGCCCGAACCGTCCATCCGTTCATGGTGCTGGAGGACAATATCCGCCAACGGCCACGGAAAATCGATCTTTTTCAGGATGTCGTATCCCGACTGCGCGTGGGTCTTGATCATTGCGTACTCGGGGCCGGTGAGCCTCCCCGGTTTGCAGAGGATCTCCCCGGGAATGGTGAGTTTTCCCAGGTCGTGGATGACGCTGGCCATTTGCAGGCCATAGATCCGATCCTTTGAAAGTCCCATCTCCCGGCCAATGGCGCAGGCCAGGTCGGCCACCCGGTTCTGGTGGCCCGATGTATACGGATCGCGCATTTCGACGGCCAGCGCGATGGCCTGGACCGCCCCTTCCATGGCTTTCTGGAAATGAACCGCGTTGCTTCGCAACTCTTCGGCGGTCTGTTTTAGCTTCTCCCGGGTCTGGCGTTCACGCAGCACCCGCTTGAGACGGGCCACGATCTCCGCCAGTCGGATGGGCTTTTCGATAAAGTCGCTGGCGCCCTGAGCGATGATCTCCTCATAGGCAAAATTGTTCACCAGGCCGGTAATGATGATCACATCGGCATCAAAATGGTCCTTGATCTGGCGGCACAGGTCGAGGCCGCTCATTCCCTTCATCTGGACATCGGAAATGACGACCTCCACCGGATCCGAATTTAAGATCCTCAAGGCCGCCTCCGCACTCTCAGCGGTGAGGCACCGGCATCCGGAGGCCTCGATGCCGTAGGAGAGGATATCACGAATATCGTCATCGTCATCCACCACCAGGACCAGGGGGGATGGCGAATCAGGGGTGGCTATGGATATCATCGAACTCCTTGGATTGAACCCTCCCCGCGGCCCCGATGATCGGGATCTCTGCTGCGCTCTGACCCCGATGAGCGGGATTTTTGCTTCGCGCCAACAAGCGGCGGGGAATGCGCTCGCTATCGCGGTTCAAGACTTTAAAATGAGGAAAGACACATAGGACACGTAGCATCCGAGCAGAATCAGACCTTTTCTGCGGGTAATTGTCAAGTCCCGTTTCATCAGCACCCAGGGCAGCGCACTGATAGCGATCATCACCAGGTAGTCCACCACCAGTCCGCTGCCGATGAAACCGCCGGAGATGGCAATGGGTTTTACCATGGCCGTAGCGCCAACGACACTTAGGAGGTTGAACACGTTGCTGCCCACCAGGTTCCCTAAGGAGATGTCCATCTCTTTTTTCATGGCCGCCACAACGGAGGTGGCCAGTTCCGGTACCGAGGTGCCCAAAGCCACCACAGTGAGTCCCACGAACTTTTCGTTGACCCCTAAAGCGGACATGACGCTCACCGCCGCATCCACAAGCAGATCCGCACCGACGACCACCGCTACCGTTCCACCGGCGATCATCACACACTGGCTCCACCGTTTCTCCATCAGACCGACAGCCGGTGGTGACGCACCCGCAGCATCGGGCATGGTTCGATCGACGCGCACGGCCACCTTGTAATTGAACCAGGTATAGGCAATGATGCCGCAGAAAAGAATGACCCCTTCGAGCCTGCCGATAACCGAATTGAACGAAAGCAGCAACAGGAAGGCCGAGATGGCCAGCATGAGGGGAATATCCCGGGTGATGACAATACGGCTGGTCGTCACCGGCTGAAACACGGCCGTAAGTCCCAGCACCAAGGCGATGTTGCAGATATTGCTGCCCACCACGTTTCCCAGAGCGATCATGCTCTTACCCTTGGCGGCGGAGACCAGGCTGACCACCAGTTCGGGCGCGGAAGTGCCGAATGCCACCACGGTGAGCCCGATGACCATCGGCGTCAGCCCCATGCCGCGGGCCAGCGTGGATGCGCCGCGGACCAGCCAGCCGGCACCATAGTATAGCAGCAGAAGACCTGCTGTGAATGCGATCAGATGGGTGACGGTCAATAAAACTCGCCTTCCTGAGGCCGATGAAAAATTAGCCCTTATTCAGTTGCCGCCCATGCCAAGTGTCACATGCACCGGGCGGAACGCTGCAGCAATATGACATCGTTGTCGACTGAATGCAACGGTTGCCCTATCGAAATTGTTTTTAATCTGAACCATTTAGTGAGTATCTCGGGAGCCCGCATAGCGGATCACGACCGGTTTCCGGCCGGCCACCCGATGATAGGTTTCATCGGGCCAGCCGATGGCGATCACGGCATAGGGGGTTTCATGGTCGGGGATGCCCAGCATGCGGACGATCGATCGGTCCCGCCGCATGGCTTCGATGACAAAGCCGACCAGGCAGGTGCCAAGCCCCATGGCATGGGCGGCCAGCAACATGTTTCCGGTGGCCAGCAGGGCATCTTCGGACGGACAGGACGCATCCTTGTCCGCGGCCACCACGATGACGGCGGTTGCACCGTGAAACAACAGGTCGCGCTCACCCCGGTCCCAGGCTTCCAGCCCCATTTCCACAGTGGCATAATGCTGGTGATAGTAGGTGTCCAACTCCGGCCTGCCAATCCATTTGAGGACCGATCTCAGCCATCGCTTTTCGGCCATGTGGTTGGTCTGCCTGAAAAAATCACCCACCCGACGCCCCAGCCGGTTGACGGCCCGGCGGTCCGGCAGGATGGTGAAGGTCCAGGGTTGGCAGTTGGAGCCCGACGGCGCGGTAATGCCCGCCTTGATCAGATCTTCTAAATGCGGTTGATCGACCGGACGGTCTGAAAAATTGCGACAGGAGCGCCGTGAACCCATGAGATTGACCAGGCTGGCGGTGTCGAACCGGCCATGGGGAAGCCATTTATTATCGGCCGGAAAAGTTTGGAATTGCGACAGCCCGGGATCCACCGCCGCCACCCGGATGGCATCCACCGGACATGCCGCCGCACAGTGATCGCAGTTGAGAGACTCGCTGCCCCGGACCACGGCCGTGCCGTCTTGAATGACCAATGTCTCCTTGGGGCACACCGGTATGCACATCCCGCAGCCGATGCATTGCTCAGGGTCGATGGTCGTGGTCACTTCACGAAGGGTGGACTCTTTTTGGGTGTCCGTCATTTTTTTAGGCCCTGCCGCTTGACACGAGTCGATGCAGCGTTAGTATTGTCATTTTTGAAATTTTCCCAACGGGAATAGCGGCGATTATGATTGAAAAAATTAGTCCGGCAGGCCACGGTCAGCATGCCTTCCGGAAAAAAGGAAAAACCCCATGAAAAAGCTCCTGTATCACCGGTTTATCTCATCCGTGCTGTGGAACCTGCTTCTTATCTCGGCAGGCTCCATCGTCTTTGGCATCGGACTGAAGTCCATTGCCGTTCCCCACGGGTTCATCACTGGCGGTATTTCGGGCCTGACCCTGCTCTTTTACTATGTCAGTGGTCTCCTGTCACCCGGTTTGTGGTACCTGATCGTCAACATTCCCATCTTTCTGATCGGCTGGATCCATGTCAGCAGGCGTTTCTTCCTTTACAGCCTCTATGGCATGGCCGCCTTATCAGCGTCGATCGACCTAATCCGATTTTCCTTACCCATCCACGAACCGATCCTGGCGGTGTTGGCCGGCGGCGTGCTGATGGGCGCCGGCACCGGCATCATTCTCCATTCCTTGGGGTCTGCAGGTGGTATGGACATTGTCGCCATCATCTTCAACCAGAAATTCAACCTGCGCATGGGCACCTTCTACTTCGCCTTCAACATCGTTCTGTTCATGTTCAGTTTCGGGTTTCTGGACGCCGACCTGGTGCTTTACTCCCTGTTCATGAGCTTCATTTCGTCGCAGACCCTGGACTACGTGCTGACCATCTTCAACCAACGCAAGATGGTGTTCATCATTTCCGATCTAAACGATCGCATTGCCAAGGAGATCCACACCCGTCTCAGCCGGGGCGTCACCTTCCTAAATGGAAGCGGGGGGTATACGGGAAGGGCCAAAAAAGTGATCCTCACCGTGGTTCACAACTACCAGCTGAAACGGGTGGAGGAGGCGGCCCTGTCCATCGACCCGGAGGCTTTCATCATCACCGAAAACACATTCAACGTGTTGGGCAGGGGGTTTTCCAAACGGAAAGTTTACTGACGGTTCAGGTCTCTGGTCTCTGGGTTTGAGCTTTGAGCTTATCAGCTATCCGGTTCAGGGTTCAGGGAAAAGAGACCGGTGGAATCACCTCTGTCAAGATGAAACAGCGCTGTCGGCGCCCACGGGCAAAACGGGTACCGGCAGCGCTTGTTTTTCTTACGTGCTTCTATAGATCCGAATCTGTCGGCGTTTCTTCAGGGTCCTTCTTTGGCGCCGCGGGCTCACCATATATGATATACCCACCTTCCTCGCCGGAAAATAAGCCGGGCCCCAGCTTCTCATC
>NZ_JASJGN010000225.1:0-12810 GCF_033791525.1 Desulfosarcina sp. | reverse complement strand
GGGGTTTAGGCTGAAGGATTAAGGGCAAGGATCGGTTCACTTGATACATTTTTGATTCCCTCGACCCATTTGGTTGAAAAACTGCGAATATCCAATGTCGAACAAGGAACCGCAGAATTAAGAAGGAAGGCATGCTATCGTTTAATAATCGCTATCGCGCAGCGATTCCTTCCTTCGACATTCGATATTCTATATTGGACATTCTACGGTTCGTTTTTTAAATAGTTGTCGATAACGCTGACATCAATTGTCAGGTTTCACGAAAATAATCGCGGCTGGAAGCCGCTCCAACGATACCTCAATACCCCCAATTCCTTAATCCGGAATTCTGTTCTCGGTCATCTTTTCTCAACCCGCCATCCCCCCCGCCTGGTTATGGGGGCCGATGGCCCGGTCGACGATGCCGTCCTGCTCCATTTTATAAATCTTGGGAAAACCCGTGGCCGGGCTCGCAGCGGCATTGCGTCCTACATAGTCGAGGGGTTTCTTCAGCAGTGGCGCCAGTCTGAGCCGCATGAACTGCCAGGCACCCATGTTCTCCGGCTCCTCCTGCACCCAGGTCCAGTCCTTAGCCTTTTTATATCGGCCGATGACCGCCTCAAGGGCCTTTTCAGGAAACGGGTGAAGCATTTCAACCCGAATGATGGCCGTGTCGTCGGCATTGATCTGCTGCCGCCGGGCAATCAATTGGTAGTAAATCTTGCCGCTGCAGAAGATGACCTTTTTGGCTGAGGTCGTCGCTTCCGCATCGCCCAGGATCGGTGAAAACTGCCCATGGGTCAGGTCCTTCAGCGAGGAGACGGCCATGGGATGGCGCAGCAGGCTCTTGGGGGTCATGAGGATCAGTGGCTTACGGAACGGCGCCTTGATCTGCCGCCGCAGCAAATGAAAGTACTGCGCTGGGGTGGTCGGGTTGGCCACCTGCATGTTGTCATTGGCGCAAAGCTGGAGAAAACGCTCCAGTCGGGCGCTGGAATGCTCCGGTCCCAGGCCCTCCCAGCCGTGGGGCAGCAGCAGGGTCAATCCGCACAACTGCTGCCACTTGGTCTGGCCGCTGGCGATAAACAGGTCGATGACGCACTGGGCGTTATTGACAAAATCGCCGAACTGGGCCTCCCACAGGGTGAGCACCTGGGGCCGGGTGACCGCGTAGCCGTATTCAAAACCCAGCACGCCGGCCTCGGCCAGCAGGCTGTTATACACCTCAAAAGGGGCCTGTCCCGCTTCCAGACTATTCAAGGGGGTGTGGGACTGGCCCGTCTCATAGTCCCAGATGACGCTGTGGCGCTGACTGAAGGTGCCGCGGCCCACATCCTGACCGCTGAGCCGAACCGTGTGGCCTTCGGTGATGAGGGACGCAAAGGCCAGGGCCTCGGCACCGGCCCAGTCGATGCCTTCACCGGTGTTAACGGCGTCGAGCCGCTTGTCCAGCACACCCTTCAGCCGGGGGTGGACGGTAAACCCCGCGGGCAAATCGGCCAGCCGGCTGGCCAGTTTGACCAACGTTTGCTTGTCCACCGCAGTATCGACCGATTCAGGGGTAAACGACCCGCTGATCGTCTCCCATTCCGGAAAGAACCTGGGGTCGGGAAAAAGGCAGGTGGCGCCGTGGATCTCCTCAAAGGCCGCATCGAGGCCGCTGGTAACGCCCTGTTCTATTTTCTCCACCTCCGTTTTCGATAAAACACCCTCGGCGACCAGCCGGTCGCCGTACGCCCGGTTCAACGGCGGACGCTGGCGGATGCGCTGGTACATGGTCGGTTGGGTGAAATAGGGTTCATCCCCTTCGTTGTGACCGTACCGGCGATAACAGACCAGGTCGATGACCACGTCCTTGCCGAAGCGGTAACGGTAGTCGGCCGCCAGCCGGGCCACGTGAACCACGGCCTCCGGATCTTCTCCGTGGACATGGAAAATCGGTACCATGAGCATTTTGGCCACATCGGTCGAGTAGCGGGTGGAGCGGGCATCCTCGGGCAGGGTGGTGTAGCCGATCTGATTATTGATGATAACGTGCACCGTCCCACCGGTCCGATAGCCCTTCAATTGAGACATATTCAGGGTTTCTGTCACCACTCCCTGCCCGGCGAAGGCCGCATCGCCATGCAGCAGCACAGGCAGGACCGCCTTGTCGCCGTCGGCTGCCAGCAGATCCTGCCGGGCCCGGGCGATGCCTTCCACCACCGGATCCACCGCCTCCAGATGGCTGGGATTGCTCACGAGATAGAGGGAAAGCGAGGTGCCGTCGGCCATTTTGTGTTCGGTGAGATAGCCGATATGATACTTGACATCCCCGGACCCCACCAAGTCCTGGGGATCGTAGCAGCTTTCGAACTCCGAAAAAATCTCTTCGGCCGGCTTCTCAAGGATGTTGCGCAGCACGTTGAGGCGTCCCCGGTGGGCCATTCCGAAGATGATTTCACGACATCCAGATTCAACGGCCCGCCGGCGCAGGACGTCCAGAAAAGGGATGAGGGCTTCACCGCCCTCCAGCGAAAAACGCGTCACGCCCACATACTTTTTATTGAGAAACCCTTCAAACAGGGATGCTGCGGAGAGCTTGTTGAGGATGTCGACCCGTTCTGCCGCCGTGAGTTCAGCCTGGTTCTTCTCCGGTTCCATGCGAGCCTGAAGCCAGCGGCGCTCGTCCGGGTCCTGAAGGTGCATGTACTCCACGCCGATGCTGTGGCAATAGGTCTGTTTCAGCCGCCCCACGATCTCTCTCAACGGTGCCGCGGTCTGTTCGATCAAACCCGGTGCGGCAAAGGCGCGGTCCAGGTCGGACACGTCCAGGCCAAATGCATCCAGATCTAAAAGCGGGTGAGAGGTGGGGCAGGCGGACAATGGATCCATGCAGGCCAGCAGGTGGCCGAGGTCCCGGTAGCGGCGGATCAGCTCACCCACGTTGGCCTGGCGCAGTGCCTGCTCCGGGTCGGCGTCCGCCGGTCCGGCTGCCCCGGCCAATTCGAATCCCTTGAAGAAGAACTGCCAGTCATCCGAAAGCGACGATGGATCGGATTTCCATTTGCGGTATTGGGCGTCGATAAAATCGGCGCTCAGGGTTTCAGACAGATTCATCTTTCAAGGTCTCCTATGGGCGGTGTCGTTGTTGACGGCTCAGGTCGCCGGGTGCCGGGGCGCCGGCCTGGCGGCAGAACCAGCCGGTCACGGTCCGGGCCACCTGCCGCTGGTGGTCCGGCTGGGCAAGCATGTGATCACCTCCGGCGACAATAGCCAGCTCAACCATCCGGGGGTTTGCCGTTTTGGCCAGATGCGCTTCGGCGACCGGAATAATCTCGTCCCGGTCGCCGTGAACCACAAGCATGGGAATCGTCAACAATCGGGTGGCATCCATCAGGTCGTGCCGGTCCGCATCAACGAAAAAATCCTTGCTGAGCCTGAGCTTCCGCTCGCGACTGTAAAATTCCACCTGCCCGGACTGCTCCAGGGCCTGCTGCTGTGACGACGTGAGAAAATGCATGGGGCGTGTTGCGCTGACACGCCCGGCCACCCGGCAAACAGCCGATACGGTCTTGATTCGCCGGGCGGTAAGCAGGGCGATCGCCGCACCCAATGAGTGCCCGGCCAGACCGATCCACGGGGCGCCTTTTTCCTGGATCAGGGCAATGGCCGCCTCCATCTCCAGGACCTGCTTGGACCAGGTGGACTGTTCAAACCGCCCCTGACTCTGGCCGTTTCCGGAAAAATCGAATCGCAGAGCCATGAACCCGGCTTCGCACAGCGCGGTGCAAATGTGTCGCAGGACACCCGTGTGCCGGGAACAGGTAAAACAGTGGCCGGCGATAACTGCGCCGACCGGTGGACGTTCGGGCTGGTGTAAGGTTCCGGATAGGCTTTCCCCCATCGGGTTGTCGAACTGGATCTGCTGTTCCATTCTCTCTCCGTGGGAAGGAATTGAGATTTTCTTATACTAACAAGATCCATGCCATGATCGTCAAGGCAAAAAGGTCCGGCGACACCGATTTGCTGCATCCAGCGGGCAAACGGTAGAGCGGATCGATTGGATGGTTGCCGAAAAGGAATAGATTGTTCACTTGAGACAGGATGTCTCAAGATGAAACCGGTTATGGAATCACCTGACCCTCAGGTGCCGATAGCCCCGCCTCAGGTGAATCCGGCACCGGCGGTGCAGGTATAGCAGTGGTCTGCCGTGGCAATCGGGTTTCCTTGCTCCGGGCGTCCGATCATGTCGGTCACATGGACCCGGTTTCGGCCCATGGGCAGCCCCCGGGCCAAGTTGAAGTCACAGTCGTACAGGTAACCGTCCCAGGAAACCGACACCAGTGTACGGCACATCACCCCGTCCAGCGCACAGGGGTTGAACGCGTCCGCCAGTTTCTTCAGGTAGGCCGGCAGATTGCCGGAACGCTCCAGCCACCGCCTGAAACGCCCTAAAGGCGCGTTGGAGAAACTGAAGAGATGATTGAAGGTGATGCCCCATTTGCTTTCGAGCATCTGGCGAAACCGCTTTTCCGTCTGGGCCTGATCCGCGGCCATGAAAGCACCCGTGGGGTTGGAGACCAGGTTCAACTCCAAGCCCGTTCCCGGCTGCCCGTATCCCATGGCGTTGAGCTTTTGGAGAGCGGCAACGCTGGCCTTGAATATCCCATCCCCTCGCTGGGCATCCGCCTGGGCCTCGTTGATGGAAGCAAAAGAGGCCACGATGGTGGCCTGGAGGCTTTTGAGCAGGTCCATCAGATGCTCACGCCCCCCGCTGTTCAGGGCCGACAGGTTGGATCGGAAGATGAGTTTCGGCGCCAGGGCGGCAAACGTCTTGACAATGGTGACAATGTCGGGGTTCATCTCCGGGGCGCCGCCGGTGATATCGATCGCTTCAAAGGATACCCGCTCGGCCCAGTCTGCAATCTGGTCGGCGGTCTGACGCGTCATGACCTCGGTTTTACCGGGACCGGCATTCAAGTGACAATGGCCGCAAGTCTGATTGCACAGCAGTCCCACGTTGACCTGGAGAATTTGTGTGTGGCCCCGGGTCAATTTCAACCCATGCCGGGCAAGGGTCCTGGAAAACCCCGTAGGTTCAGTCTCTAACTCGGGAATAAACGGATGGTCGTCAGCCATAATTACCTCTTCGCAGTGCAATTACATGGACATCTTCTCGGCAATATTTTTCATCTGGACGCCGTGCACCAGAGAAGCACCTCCCCGTATGGCGGTGGCCACATGGACGGCTTCAATCATCTCCGCCGTATTGGAACCAGTTTCAAGGCATGAGCGGGTGTACGCATCGATGCAGTAGGGGCATTGGACGGCGTGGGCCACGGCCAGGGCGATCAGCGATTTCTCCCGCTGTGTCAATTCGCCTTCGGCGAAGACCGCTTCGTAATACTCGAAAAACTTTTTCGCCAGGTTGGGATTGTCTTTACCGATATCACCGAATTTGGGCAGATCATCGGGTTTGTAGTAGGTTTCCATGGTCGTCTCCTTTTCGATTGTCCATCAAGAAACGGCATCTCGCGGTCCAGCTCATCGTTCTCGGGTTATTGAGATCCTCGACGTAGCGCTGCTACGCCTGTGGGACATCCCGTGACCCAAACGGGGCGGACTCAATAGCCCTGCGGCCTCGATCTGAACCACGACCTACCATCTCTTGATGGACAATAGCATCAATCAGTCATCCAATAATCGATCGCGGCTGGAAGCCGCTCCAACAATCCCTCAATGCAGTTATTCCTTATTTTGGAATACTTCTCTCTGTCCTCTGTCCTCAGACCTCGGACATCCGACCTCAGACCTCCGACCTCTGTCCTCAGCCCTCCGACATCAGGCTTTTATCCTCGCACACCTCCGGCGTACACGCCCGCCCCTTCAGGTTGAAGAAGAACTTGAGCCCTTTCTGCACCTTCTCGGAAAATATTTTCGGCGAGAAAACACTGCCGGTCACCCGTTTGCTGATCTCTCCCAGCGTGGGATAGGGATGAATGGCCGAAGCCATGGTGGAAAGCTTAACGCCGCCATTTAAGGCGGCCACCCATTCGGCAATCAGATCACCGGCGCGCGGACCGAGGATCTGGACCCCCAGGGGCTTTTCTTTTTTATCAAGGATCAATTTGATCCGGCCTTCGGTCTGACCTTCGGCCAGCCCGCGGTCGTTGTCCTGAAACGCTTCCGTCCAGACGGAATAGTCGAGGCCCGCATCCTTTGCAGCACGTTCGTTGAGTCCGATGCTGGCCAGCTCCGGGTCCGTGTAGGTGCACCAGGGCATCCATGTGTAATCCACCTTGCGCGGCAGGTGAAATACCGCGTTGCTGATGACGATGCCCCCTTCGTAGCCGGCGGCGTGGGTGAACTGGTAGCCGCCGCTTACGTCACCGGCAGCAAAAATATGTTTCCGATTGGTGCGCAGCCGTGCATCCACCGTGATGCCCGTTCGGTCGAATGCCACACCCGCAGCATCCAGCCACAGGTCCTCGACATTGATCGAACGGCCCAAGGCCACCAACACCGCATCGGCCGTTAAAACCACCGAAGCACCGTCTCCCAGCTTCAGGGCAACGCTTTTTTTCTCACCGGCCGCAAATGCACGGTCGACGGCGGCACCCAGGTAAAATTTTACGCCTTCGGATTCCATGACCGCCTGGACCGCCTCGGCCATGTCCGGATCCTCCTTGCCTAAAATCTGAGTGGCCTGATCCACCACCGTGACTGACGCTCCTAACCGGTTGAATGCCTGGGCCATCTCGATGCCGATGGGTCCGGCGCCCAGCACGATCATGCTGCCGGGGAGTTGATCGAGAGAAAAAATTTCCCGGTTGGTGATATAGTCGATCTCCTTCAGTCCCGGTATGGGGGGGGCGGCCGCAGAAGATCCGGTGGCAATGACCCAGGTCTTGGCGGTGATGGCCCGGCCATCCAAATCCACGGTGTGGTCATTCTTGAAAAAAACGGTTCCGAAGGCCACCTTTGCTCCCAGTTTGCAGAACCGTTCTTCCGAATCATGCTTCTGGATGACGGCGATGACATCCTGTATCCGCCGAGCGATATGAGTAAAATCGACTGGCGGCAGGTCCACTTTGGGCAGCCCGAAACGATCGGCGTGTTTCATCTCATGGTAAACGTGGGCCGAACGGATCAGGGTCTTGCTGGGCACGCAGCCATAGTGCAGGCAGTCTCCGCCGAGGGCAGGCTCCTTTTCGATCAGCAGGGTCTTGGCTCCCAGCTGCGCCGCTCCCGAAGCGACCGTAAGACCGGCGGCGCCGCCGCCGATAATGCCGATATCGTAGTCATAGTTTGCCATCGTCGTCTCCTTCAGGTTCCGTTGAGGGACCAGTCGTAATCCAGGTATTTGACCTTGACTCGACCTTTGTTTTTCACCAGCTGATCATTTAGCGGGGCGTCAGCATATTTAATGAAATAGCCGATGACATCACCATGAAAATCTTCCGAGAACCAGTCGAATATTTTGCTGACCCACAGGGTCTCGCCTTCCAGTCGGTTGAACCGGGGGGCATTGATGAAAGCCTGAGCCGCCTGGTTCAGTTGATCGTTCAGGCGGCTTCCCGTAAACGGATCGCCCTGAAGGGGCGGGCAGCTCTTGGATGCACAGTTGACGGCGAAATGGACCCGCGGATCCTTGAAGCGTTTTCTCAGAATGTCGTGTTCAATCTGGTCCAGGGTCAACAGGCCGCCATCGATGCGGGCGATCTTTTTCTTCCAGGGTGATGAGAACAGGCCCCCCAGATCCTTGATGGAACGAAGATCCGGGTAGCGGGACAGGATCAGTTTGATGGTCCATGCATTGTATGCGTTGATGTAGAATGCAAATTGGTCGTCTGTTGACAGCGGTTCCGGATCGACGGCGGCGAGCGCCGCCAGGTATTGATCCAGAATGGCCTCGTCATCCTTAAAGCCTTGGTAGTCCACGACACCATCTTTTACATGTTTGCTCAACAGGGAGGCAAACAAGGCGTGATCCACCTGCGCAGCCTGCACGCCGGGACCGGCAACCCATATCCCGGCAATCAGGAGGGTCGTCACTATGAACATCGTTTTCATACGGCCCCCCGGAGAAAGTTAATCCTGTTGATCTCGGTACGGTTTTTCAGGTTGGTCGCGCAACGGATGAGAACCTTACACCGTTTTTTGCCCGCTCAAGCAAAAAGCGCTCGGGCCGGTTTGTCGGCAATGGGATACAACTAGATGACCGTTCGATTCAACCTCGTGGGGCGCATGGGTGCGGATCTTCCACCTGGTCTGGGCCTGAACAATACTGCTATTCTTTTCCGGGCCATTGAACACCGGTCTGTTCATCGACCACATAGCAGAACCGGTTCCATTCGAATTCCCGATGGCTGAACGGACAGTGGAGTTTCACCTTGCGGTCCGTAACTGCCACCACCTCCCAGTCCCCTTTGCGGGGTCCGCCTTCAATATTGATTTTCTGACCCACCCTGAACGGGTAGGGGTTGAATACGGTCACGTCATGGGTTTCCATGGTTGCTCCCAATGGGGGTATCGTGGACTAAGGGTTGGGGCATCACCTGAAGGTATCTCTCAGTCTCAAGATCCTCAAGTTTAGTGTTCACCCATAAATGGTAGATTGTGGTCCAGACCAAGGCCGCAGCTTAATTGAAACCACAGGCGTAGCAGCGCTACGTCGAGGATCTCAATTAAGCGAGAACGCAGAACTGGGCCGCAAGATGCCATTTATGAATGTCTATTTGATTTTATTGAACTTGTCATGCCACGCACACGCATTGCAAAAGGTTTCCGTGGCATCGCCGACCTGTGGGCACTCGTCATCATCCAGATCTTCTTCAAAACAGACTTCACCATCCTGGCACTCGAACTCGTATACATCGTAGTCGTCGTCGGGATTTTTGACATGGAATTTTTTACAGCCGCATACCGGGCATTTGGATTGGGTCATTGTCAAACCTCCTTTACCAGACCTCGGGGTAGCCGATATCGATGAAGGCGGATTCCATTTTCAGTTTGTGATCCCGCTCCATGGCTGCCAGATCCAGGAATACCTGCCGTTTACCGTCGTCATCGCACATCTCGGCCATCTCAGTGTACTGCTTCATGGCCGCTTCCTCCTTTTTCATGGCCAAGGCAAAGGCGTCGGCCGGCTTCATCGCCATGGACAGTTCCGGCTCGTCCACGGTTTCGGCCACCTTGTAGTCCCGCGATTCGGAAAAATAGCGATCCATGGTGTTGCTGGTGTAGATCTTGGTCAGGATATCCCGGTGGTTCTTCTCCTCCCCGGCCAGAGAGGCAAAGAGCTTTTTCAGGTGTGGGTCTTCGAGTGTATTGGCTGCATCGTCATAGAATTTTCTGGCCGCAACCTCGTTGGCGATGGCCTGCTTGATGATATCCTTGTAGTCGTTCAGGTTCATGATGCCCTCCGTTTGCTTTGAATAAGATTGGGGAAATGTGGACTCACGGCCCATGCTTAGAGGTTAATGCTGCAATTTTGAATTGCAAACCGTATGCCATCTAAAAAGCAATGGCTGAAAGGAATGGTTTTGTGTATACTTGCTTTACCTTTCCGTTCCGCCTATACACGAAACAACCCTATCAATGCGGAGGATCCCATGAACTGGCGACCATTTCTGACCCCCGTGACATCCATCGACACCGACCAGGCCAGATCCTATCTTGCGGGCAAAAAGGTGGACGAGGTGACCATTCTGGACGTGCGCCAACCTTTAGAGTACAAGGCCGGCCACATTCCCGGTGCCGTTCTTACGCCGCTGCCGGAGCTCACCGACCACATGCAGCGCATCGACCGCACCAAGCCGGTGATGGTTTACTGTGCATCCGGCGCCCGCAGCCGGATGGCCGCGCAGCTGCTTTCCGGGCAGGGCTTCAACCCAATCATCAACGTGGCCGGCGGCTTCAACGCCTGGACCAGCGAAGCGGCGTTCATGGGCGAAGAGAAGGGGCTGGCACTTTTCGATGGGGTCACATCGGTGGAACACGCCCTGGCTGTGGCTTACTCGCTCGAAGCGGGTTTGAAGGACTTTTACGACTCCATGGCAGTCAAGGTGGACAGTGACCCGGCGAGACAACTGTTTCACCAACTGTCTCAAATTGAGGTGAAACACCAGGATCGCATTCTGGAGCAGTACACCGAACTCACCGGCAAGCCGGTCACCCGGGACAGCTTCGAGGCCCGACAGGTACCGGAGGTGTTGGAAGGGGGGCTGACCACCGAAGAGTATGCCAACCTGCTCATGCCCGCTTACGACACGGTGCAGGAAATCATCGAACTAGCCATGTCAATCGAAGCCCAGGCCCTGGATCTCTACCTTCGAGCCTCGGAAAAGGCGCAAAACGAAGCCGGCAGAAAAGCCCTGATCCAGATCGCCAACGAGGAAAAGGAACATCTGGCAAGGCTGGGTCAGTTGATGGAGGAAACCATGAGGATGCCGTAAACCTTACGATCTTCACGGCTTCATCATCGTTCACAATTGATCAACCCGAAACGAATCTATTTAAAATAACAAGATTCAAACACCAAATTCCAAATAATTTCCAAAATTCAATATTCAAGTTCCAAATAACGACAAAAACCGATGATCGTATGGTATTTGAGATTTGGGAGTTGTGATTTATTTGGGATTTGTATTTTGGCGATTGTTAATTTTCCTTTATCTTAAAAGTACCCATAATTAGGACAATAGACCCGTCATGAAAAAACAATTGGTGCTTATCGGCGGCGGCCATGCCCACATGGTCACCCTGGCCAACCTGGCCACAATCACCGAACAGGGTCACGACGTCACCGTCATCGGCCCATCGGAATTTCACTACTACTCGGGCATGGGTCCGGGGATGCTTGCCGGCACCTACCGGCCCGAAGATATCCGCTTCGCCACCCGGCATGTGGTCGAAAAACAGGGGGGAACCTTTCTGCAAGGTAAAGCGGCCACGATCGATCCCGAACAGAAAATGGTGACTCTGGAAAACGGCCACACCGTTCCCTACGATGTACTCTCCTGCAACGCGGGCAGCCATGTTCCCAAACCGGCCATTGAAGGGGATATTGCCGACATCTTTACCGTCAAACCCATCGAGCGGCTCATGGAAGCCAAAGACCGCCTGGTCGACCATTTCAGCCGGCACGCTCCGGATGTGGTCATCGTCGGCGGCGGTCCCTCTTCGGCAGAGGTGGCCGGCAACGTCTGGCAGCTGGCCACAACCACCGGCGGGCACATGCCGCGCATCACCGTCTGCGCCGGCAGCGCCTTCATGTCCGGCTTTCCCGCATCGATCGGCCGCAGGATCGCCAGCACATTGGGTCGGCGGGGGATCACCATCCGCGAGGGCGTCTACGTGAAATCCGTATCCCGCGATACCATCACCCTGGATAACGGCGAAGCCCTGCCCGCGGATTTCATCTTTTTAGCCTTGGGTGTCACGCCATCCGCTATTTTTGCAGATTCCAACATCGCCACGGGACCCGACGGCGGCCTGCGGGTCAACCACTTTTTGCAGAGCACCCAACATCCCAGCATCTTCGGTGGCGGCGACTGCATCTACTTTCAGGACCAGCCCCTGGACAAGGTGGGTGTCTATGCAGTCCGCCAGAATCCGGTTCTGTTCCACAACATTCTGGCGCAGTTGAACGGTGGTGAACTCATGCCCTTCGACCCGGGCGGCGACTACCTGCTGATCTTCAACCTGGGTGGTGCATCCGGTGTTCTTAAAAAGCGCTGGCTGGAATTCGGCGGACGACCGGCGTTTATTATAAAAGACTATATCGACCGGAAATTCATGAAAGAATTTCAGGCCATCGAATAGGGGCCCTGTTTTTGGGGCTGTTGACACCCATACCTCGCCTTTGCTACTTGTTGATAATCATTTTCCTTAAAATCGCCCGACATCATCGAGTATGCCAATGCCAGATCCTGAGATCCGAATGCGAAAAATGGTGGACGCCCTTCGGGAAAACCAGTATCGAATCACTCCCCAGCGCCTGGCTATTCTGAAAGTACTTGCCGAGAGCAAGGGACACCCCAGTGTTGAGTCAATCTACGAACAGGTTAAAATCCGCTATCCCACCACCAGCCTGGCCACCATCTACAAAAATGTGGCTGTCCTCAAAAACCTCGATCAGTTGCTGGAACTGGGTTTCAGCGATGACAGCAACCGGTATGATGGCAACAAACCTTACGACCATCCCCACGTGATATGTACTGTTTGCAGGAAAATTCTCGATCCTGACATGTCGGCCCTGGAGGATATGACCCAGGAACTGGCGCGGGAAACCGGTTTTGCCATCACCCGTCACCGCCTCGATTTCTTCGGCATCTGCCCGGACTGCCAGGCCAGGCAGTAGGATCTTCTTCTGAAGTCATTAAAATCGTCATTCTTAACGGAAGAAGATAATTTTTCCGGCCGAATCAGAGTGCAACAACTGTGGACTAGGCGTGTCGATTATTTTTTTGGTGGGAATGACTGTCTGGCTTTGCCGAAACCGACAATGACGCCGTCAGCATCTACAGCCATGACCGAAAACTCATACTTATGCCTGCCACTCGGCTGGCAGGGGCCGTTATAGCCGAGTTTGAGGGCACCGGCAGGGATGACCCCCGACCCGTCATGCTTGACCTGGCCGCCTCCGTGGTTCCATTCCGGCAGGCTGATATCTTTGAGCCTGACCCGCAAATCGGTAGTAGCGTCCGGAACGGCTGAGACTCGGAGTTCCGGAGAATCATGGGTGCAGGCTGCGATTCCTTCCCAGGAAAATTCCACCGTCATCTCAGCAGCGTCCCTGGGGATCTTGATCTTGTCTGGATTGTTGGCGCAGCCGGCAATAAGAAT
>NZ_JASJGN010000224.1:0-2723 GCF_033791525.1 Desulfosarcina sp. | reverse complement strand
GACGATGAAATTATCTGGCTGATCGACAAAATCAATCATCCACTTGTTGGGGCCTGCGTGGATACGGTGAATTCCATGGGCGTCCTCGAAAACCCGGAAACCGCCGTCAACAAGCTTGCGCCCTATGCGTTTTGCAACCATTTTTGTGATCACAAGCTCGACCGGGACCAGTTCGGCATCCGATTCCACGGGGTTGCCCTGGGTGATGGGGATGTCGACTGTTTCAAGACTTACAAAACCTTACGCGAATTATCCCCGACCGACCGGATTACCTTTGAAATCGAATGGGACATGGGAGGCGATTCGCTGGCCGTGGCCCGGGAAAAAGAGATGGATGCATGCATCCGGAGCATCAAATACGCCCGTGAGGTGCTCAAGATTGGGCAGTGATTGGTGTCTATCCGGAAACGGAAATAGGAAAAAAATCCATGAAAGATAGTATCCCCGCCACCATGCGTGCCGTTTTACTCACCGGATACGGCGGTTTCGATAAACTGGAAGTTCGCGATGACGTCCCGGTGCCGGTACCTGGCCCCGACGAAGTTCTCATTCGTGTGGGGGCCGCGGGGGTCAACAACACGGACATCAACACACGCACCGGCTGGTATTCCAAGGGTGTCACTACCGATACCCATCAAGGCGCTGCCGGTGGGTTCGAAACAGCCGATCCTGATGATGCCAGCTGGCAGGGCATACGGCTCTCATTTCCCCGCATTCAAGGTGCCGATTGTTGCGGCCGCATCGTTGCCGTCGGCAGCGCAGTTGATGAAGACCGGCTTGGCGAGCGGGTGCTTGTCAGAAATATGTTGCGCAGCTATGTCGACTATCGGCCCTTTGAGTGCTGGACCTTGGGTTCCGAGTGTGACGGTGCTTTCGCCCAGTTTGTCAAGGCTCCCGCCAAGGAGTCATACGCAGTCGATTGCAGATGGTCCGATGCTGAACTGGCATCCATCCCCTGCGCCTATTCCACCGCTGAAAATATGCTGCATCGGGCAAATCTCTCATCCGGGGAGCGTGTGCTGATTACCGGGGCTTCCGGGGGCGTTGGTTCGGCGGCGGTGCAACTGGCCAAACGGCGCGGCGCGCAGATCGTCGCCGTGGCCGGAAAGAGCAAAATTGAAGCGGTGCGTTCACTCGGAGCGCATCAAGTGATCGATCGCGGCGAACGAATTGCCGACGCCGCCGGTCGCAATACCGTCGATGTGGTTGTCGATCTGGTGGCCGGACCCCAATGGCCAGAGTTGCTCGATGTGTTGAAAGCCGGCGGTCGCTATGCCTGCGCAGGCGCAATTGCGGGCCCTATTGTCAAACTCGACGTGCGCACCCTTTACCTGAAGGATCTCTCACTGCTCGGTTGCACATTCCAGGATGATATCGTCTTTGAAAACCTGGTCAACTATATCGAGCATGATGAAATCCGTCCTTTGGTCGCGGAAACCTATCCATTAAGCGCGATGATTGAGGCACAAAAGAAATTCCTTAAAAAAGAATTTGTCGGCAAACTCGTTCTTATGCCCGACGATTAATAAGAAAATATTTTTTCATTTTTACGAAGCTAAGGAGCAAACAATACAAACCAGTGGTCGTTCACAAAAAGTTGATTTTGGTTCCCCGCAATGCGAGATCTAAGACACGCCAAGGCCGCAACGATTTTGAAACCGGAGGCGTAGCAGCGCGACGTCGAGGATAGCGCTGAAGCTTCACTACGTGCTCAACAGAGCGAGAACGCCGGCCTGGGCCGACAGATGCTTTTTGTGGATGAACACTCTCCATCAAGGAGGTAACATTATGCAGCGGTTTGAATATTTTTCTGACCAGGATGTCCAGAAGATCCATGAAGCGACCCTGCGCGTACTGGAAACGGTGGGCGTTGACTTCGGCTACGAACCGGCGGTCGAGGTATTCAAGAAGGCCGGCTGCCGGGTCCAAGGGGAAAGAGTCTTCTTCTCTCCCAAGATGCTTATGGAACAGGTGGCCAAGGCGCCTTCCGAATACACCCTTCAGGCGCGAAACCCGGAGAAGAACGTGGCCATCGGCGGCGACAACATTGCTTACATTCCCTGTTACGGACCTCCCTTTGTCCACGATCTGGACCGGGGGCGGCGCGAATCCACCCTGGAAGACTATACCAACTTCGTCAAACTCGCCTATGCCAGCAAGAGCATCGACATCACCGGCGGCATGATGGCCGAGCCCAACGACATCCCCCATGCCCGGCGCAATGCCGAGATGATACTTGCTTCCATGCGCTATTCGGACAAACCCTTCATGGGCGGGGCCATCGGTGCCGAGGCGGCCCGGGAGACCATCGAAATGGCTGCCATCCTCTTCGGCTGTTCAGAAGCGGCACTGGCCGAAAAGATGCCCATGATCAGCATCCTGTGCACCCTCACTCCCCTGGCCTACGACGACCGGATGCTGGGTGCGATCATGGAATACGCCCGAGCCGGTATGCCTCAGCTGATCTCTTCGCTTTCGATTGCCGGGGCCACCTCGCCGGTGACCATGGAAGGCACCCTGGTGGTTCAAAACGCAGAGGTGCTGGCCGGGATCGTATTGACTCAGCTGATCCGCGAAGGTACGCCGGTGGTTTTCTCGGGTTCATCCTCGGCCGCCGCCATGCGCTACGGCACCTTGAGCATCGGTGCACCGGAGATGGCGGTGAACACGGCGGCCACTGCCCAGATGGCCCGCTTTTACGGGATTCCCAGCCGCGGCGGCGG
>NZ_JASJGN010000223.1:0-7282 GCF_033791525.1 Desulfosarcina sp. | reverse complement strand
GGGTTAGCGAGTGTCGATCCACAAATGGCCAATTTGTCTGATATCTGCGTTACGCTCAAAATTTTATCCTCGGAATATCAACCATATACTTGCGGTAAAATTTTTCGCATGCCTTGATCACACCCCAATTTGCATTTTTCTGGATGGACACTCGCACGGGTACTGAAAATCGATTTTCACCCTGCCGGGGCGGCCCCCCACCGCCGTCATAGGCAGATGCATTCTCCGCGACTTGCTGCGGGGAGGATTCAAATCAGACCCAATCAGATGGGAAAGGAGGCCCGATGAAGTTTGTGCGCGTTGATTTGTCGGCAAAAACGGTGGTGGATGACGAGGCCATGGAAAAGACCTTTGACTTTTGACGGCAATGACCATACAGCTTTCCATTAGGTTATACGGGAGGCTGGACAAATGGGTCCCGGGATACAATCCTGAAACGGGGTGCGTGGTTCACATGCCGGTCCAGTCGACGGTTGCCGATTTGATCGTCCACCTGGGCGTCCCCCCTCCGTTCGGTCGGTATCGTGTCGGTCAACGGCTGGGCGGCCAAAAAAGTGGACGTATTGCCGGACCGGGCCCTGGTCAAAGTGTTTCATCCCATTTTTAGCGGTTGAACCGCAGCCTGACGGTTGTTTTGATTCAAGCATCGTTTTTATTCTCACTTTTCGACCCGAACCCATTACAATTGCAGGCTTATTGCCAGCCTTTTGTTGTTAACGCTTTGTTTGGATCACGCTTCCGGATCTCCGAGGATATGAACCAGAACCAGAATCCCACGACTGACCAAGGCCTCACGGTAAAACATATCTGCAAACAGTTCGGCGATGTAATCGCCCTGGACGACGTCACCCTGAACGTCGCGCCGGGGGAATTCTTTACGCTGCTGGGCCCATCTGGATGCGGTAAGACCACCCTCCTGCGAATCATTGCCGGGCTCGAACTGGCCGATTCGGGCGAGGTTTTCAGCGGCGGCAAGGATATCACCCGCCTGCCGGCCATCAAACGCCAGGTGAACACAGTCTTCCAGAGCTATGCCCTGTTTCCGCACTTGACCATCTATGAAAATATCGCTTTCGGACTGAGATCCCGAAAGTTTCCCGACGCCGAAATCAAAAAGCGGGTGAACCGCCGTCTGGAGATGCTGGATTTAAGTGCCATGGCCCAGCGCCACCCCCATCAACTCTCCGGCGGCCAGAAGCAGCGGGTTGCCCTGGCCCGGGCCCTGGTGAACGAACCCGACGTATTGTTGCTGGACGAGCCCATGAGTGCCCTGGATGCACGCCTGCGTGCCCAGGTGCAGGAAGATCTTCGGCGGTTGCAGCGCAAGCTGGGGCGGACCTTCATTCTGGTCACCCACGATCAATCCGAAGCCCTGGTCTGCAGCGACCGGTTGGCCGTGATGCGCCAAGGCCGCGTGGTCCAGTGCGGGTCGCCTGAAGAGGTATACGACAACCCCAAGGACAGCTTCGTGGCCAAATTTCTGGGGGCGGCCAACCTGATACCATGCACCAAGGCGCCGGGTGGCGTTCAGACGGCATTCGGTTTCCTGGCCCTGGATAAAGAACCGTCCTGGCAGGAGGGCACCGTGGCGATCCGTCCGGAGTGGATTGGCATTGGTGACAAGGAGCCCGAACGCAACGGCATTCGCGCACGGGTGACCGAGATCGTTTACCGGGGAACTAATTTTGACCTGTGGCTGGAACCGGGGCCGTTGCGTGTACGCACCAGTTCCTACCGGCGAATTGATCCCGGCCGGGAGGTCTGGCTGGAACTGGCTTCCAAGGAATTGGTGATTCTTGAAGATGAAGCGCGCTGATTCAATGATTACCTGGTATGGGGAATTGACCACCCGGCAGCAGTTGCTCAAACGCGGGTCACTGCTCCTGACGCCCGGGATGTTCTGGCTGATGCTGTTTCTGGTGCTGCCCAGCCTAGTGCTGGTGGTCGTGAGTGTGGCCACCCGGGGGGCCTATGGTCAGTTGGAGTGGACGTTCACCCTGGAAAATTACAAACGGCTGGCCGGATTTACCCTCTTTGGCTGGACCCCGGACTATCTGATGATCCTCTGGCGGTCGGTGGTGGTGGCCTTTTTTACCACGCTGGTATCCGTCATCCTCTCCTATCCCCTGTGTTTTTTCATTGCCGGTCGACCCGAGCGCAGCCGCTACATGTGGCTGACCCTGGTCATCATCCCGTTCTGGACCAACATGGTCATCCGGGCCTACGCCTGGTTCCTGATTCTGTCACCGGAGTTGCCCTTTGCCCGGCTGGCGGCGATTGTGGGCTTTATCCCGGACGGCGCCCCGTTGTACCCCAATGCTTTCGCGGTTTACCTGGGGATGGTGTCCATGTTCCTGCCCTTTGTCACCCTGCCGCTTTACGCCAGCGTCGAACGGCTGGACTGGGCGTTGGTTGAAGCGGCCCAGGACCTTTACGCCTCGCGGTTCCGGACCTTTACCCAGGCTATTCTGCCCCAGACCATGCCGGGCCTGTCGGTGGGAATCATCCTGACCTTCGTTCCCGCCATGGGCATGTTCGTTGTCCCCGATCTGCTCGGCGGGGCCAAATACATGCTGGTGGGCAATCTCATCCAGCAGCAGTTCGGCGCCAGCAGGGACTGGCCGTTCGGGGCGGCGATCAGCATGGGACTGATGGTCCTAACCATGATCGGGCTTCAGATTTACCGCCGTAAGGGCAAGGAGATCGAGGTCATATGAGGCGTCAGCATCCCTTAATTGCAGCCATATCCTATCTGACAATGGCCTTTTTATACCTGCCGCTGGCGGGCGTAGCGATATTCTCCGTCAATGCCGCCCGTCGAGGCATGGTGTGGAAAGGGTTCACCTTGAAATGGTATCTCAAGCTCTTCGAAAACGACTGGATTCTCGAAGCCGCCTGGAACACCCTGCTGCTGGCGGTCGTCTCCACCGTCGTCGCCACGATCCTCGGTACGATCCTGGCCATCGCCATGGATCGCTTTCCCTGGCGGTCCCGCACCAGCAATTTTCTGGACATCATCCTGCATATTCCCGTGATCATTCCTGACATCATCCTGGCCGCATCCCTGGTAGTAGCATTCGGTCTGCTGCGACTGGCATCGTCCATTTTCGAGCCCGGCCTGTTGAACATGATCATCGGCCACATCACTTTTCAGATCGCCTTTGTTGCCCTGGTGGTGCGCAGCCGCCTGGTGGCCATCGGCAGGGAGGTGGAGGAGGCGGCCAGGGATCTTTTTGCGACCAACTGGTACCTGCTCAGAAAGGTAATGCTGCCGCTGCTGATGCCGGGCATTATCGCCGGCGCCATGCTGGCCTTCACGCTTTCCCTGGATGATTTCGTGATCAGTTTTTTCACGGCCGGTCCTGATTCGCAAACCCTGCCGCTGTTTATTTTTGCGGCCGTTCGAAGGGGGGTTACCCCGCAAATCCATGCCCTGTCGACCTTGATTATGCTTGTCACGGTGGTCCTGGTCGTGTTGATTGAGCGGTTTACCCGCCGGCAGGAAAAAATTGTTTGAGAGGTTCAGGGTTATGGAGGCATTGGAAACCTGAGCCGGTGATCCAAAACACTGATAAATTACAAATAGTAAATCTCAAATAAATTCCAAACTACAATATCCATATCTCAAAAGGGGCAAAAACAAACTGTTTGTTATTATATTGGTTTCTCAAATATTGACGATTGGAATGTCCTTCCTTCAAGACCGTCAAGTTTGGAGTTTTGAATTTGGCGATTGTGATTTATTTGTCATTTGGTTTTTGGTTATTGTTATTTTTTTCTGAAATCTGAACTAAAAAACCGGAACCCTAAAGGAGAGATAAGATGCGAAAATGTAGCCTGCTTGTGTTGGTTTTGGTGCTTTTGGGCGGTATGGCGGCCAGTGCCGAAGAATTGAGGGTCTACACATGGTCGGAGTATATGGACGAGGAAAAGATGCCGGCCGACTTCGAAGAGAAGTTCGGCATCAAGGTCCGTCTGGACATCTACGAGAACAACGAAGAGATGGTGGCCAAACTGCAGGTCGGTGGCGCCAGCCAGTATGACATCATCGTCCCCTCCGATTACATCATGCCGGTGTTGATCAACCAGCGGCTGATCCAACCCCTGGATCACGCCAAACTTCCCAACTTGAAGAACCTCAAACCCCTTTTCAGGGAAGCCAGCTATGACCCGGGCAACAAATACTCCGTCGCCTATCAGTGGGGCACGGTGGGGCTGATGTACCGCAAGGACAAGGTCAGTGACGCCGCCGCCCAGTCCTGGTCGGTGCTATTCGATGCCAACAAACAGCCCGGTGCATTCTGGCTGATCGATTCCGTGCGCGAGATGATGGGCATCGCCCTGGTTTACCAGGGCAAGGATTTCAACAGCACCAAGCCCGCGGATCTCAAAGCCGCCGCAGACTTGCTGGTGGCGACCAAGCGGTCGAAATACTGCATGGGCTTCAAACCGGGCGTGGGTGGCAAGAACGATGTGGTCGCCGGTACGGCGGTGGCGGCCATCGTCTACAACGGGGATGCCATTCAGTCGGTCACCGAAGAGCCGGACAAGCTGGGTTTCATCATCCCCAGCGAGGGCAGTGAAATCTGGTATGATTCCATGTGTATCCCCAGCAAAGCGCCCAACCCGGACGCCGCGCACAAGTGGATCAACTGGCTGCTGGAGCCCGAAGTCGGCGCCGAGCTGTCCAACTACAACCAGTATGCGACCCCCAACGCCGCGGCCGAGGCGTTCATCACGCCTGAAGATTTGGAAAATCCGGGAATTTACCCGACACCCGCGATCATGAAAAAACTTCATTTTACCAAGGATTTGGGCAAGGAAAACCGGATTATGGATGAAGCATGGACGCGCACCAAGTCCCATTGATACGTGCTTTTCATCGCTTTAGATGTTGAAAGACAGCACAAGCAGCCTGATCGACAGCGCCACAAGGCCGGTCGACCAGGCTGCTTTTTGTTGAAAGGCATCTCCAAAACCGTATCAGCGGTCATGGCGGTATTGTTCAATGACTCAAAATGTCTGTGTGCTGTTCTATTTCACCGCTGCAGGCCTTGTCCTGTGCCCTGGTCTTAATTTGTGCGAAAGATGCTACTGTGGATCGAAACTGGACTGCTTGCCGGTCAGTGACGCGATAGCAACCTTGAATACGCCCGTTGCCTTGACCTTGTTATCCGGAAAGGCTTTGGTTCCCTTTGAATATTGTTCTGCGATAATCTCCAGGGCGAGGCGCTTTTCATGGATCTCTTCTACCATGGTCGCATTGCCGAAGCCCACCACACTGCGATAGCGCATGTCCCAGTCACAGGGGTCCTCTGCCGGCATGGCTTCGGCCAGGATGTCGAACTCGAAACAGACTTTCGGGTGCTTTTGGATCAGATCGTATTTTCGGCTCTTTATCGACCCATGGAAATAAAGGGTGTCGTCCTGGTAGCCGAAGCAAAGAGGAACGATATAGGGCGTATCCCCGTCGAGCATGCCCAGACGACATACGCTGGCTTTGCGGATGATGGCCTCGATATTCTCTTTATTCACAGTGGTGATTCTCTCCTTTTCAAGTATGCTTTCGACAGGTTCAAGCGCCAGTTTGGAACCGCGATAGCGAGCGCATTCCTCGCTGCTTGCGGCGGGGTTAGCGAGCGAACTGAAAATAGACTTTCATCCATACGGTGCTGCGCAGCACTGCCGTTATAGGCAGAACATTCTCCGCGGCTTGCCGCGGGGAGGGTTCAATCCGCTGCAGGCGGTCTGTTTACCGATGAACTCATAATAACTCCGTTGATCGATTGGTCGGACGATATGATTTCAGCAGCCGGTTAGAATGCGCTCTTCACCACACCGCCATCAACGCGCAATGCCGCGCCCGTTGTCGCCGATGCGAGCGGGCTGGCGACATAGGCCACCAGTGAAGCGACTTCCTCAGTTGAAGCAAACCGCTTGATCAGTGACGTCGGCCGAATGGTTGCGAAGAAATCCTTCTCGAATTCCTCGAATGTCTTTCCCTCTTTCTTGGCCAGTTCGTTCACAAAATCGCCTACGCCACGTGACTTCGTCGGTCCCGGCAGGACGCAGTTGACCGTAATGCCGGTTCCGGCGACGTGTTCTGCCAATCCTCGGGAAACCGCGATCTGAGCGGTTTTGGTCATTCCATAGTGAATCATTTCAACAGGAATCTGGATAGCACTCTCGCTTGAAATGAAAATGATACGTCCCCAGTTGCGTCTCTTCATCGCAGGAAGGTAAAGCCGGCACAGGCGCACACCGCTCAACACGTTGACTTCAAAGAATCGGCGCCAATCCTCGTCGGGTATCTCCTCGAAGGATACCGGTTCATAGATGCCCAAATTGTTAACCAGAATCTCAACGTCGGGATGCTTGCTGTGCAATTTCTTGGCCGCTTCAGCCGTTGACAGGTCTCCGGCAAACCCTAATAGTGGTCCGGTGGCTGTTGCCTCCAATTCGGAAATGGCGCTTTCTACCGATGCCTCGGAGCGCCCGTTGATGATCGTTCGGGCGCCTTCCATAGACAGTGCTTTGGCGATCGAATAACCGATTCCAGCCGTACTGCCAGTAATCAGCGCAAGTTTGTCTTTTATTTTTAGATCCATAATGACTCTCCTTAAATTCTTTTTTTGCAGATGGCCTGCCGACCGCCTATTATTCTCGCGGGACCTTGGCCGCCCATCGCCTAAATATAAGCATGGCTCGTTGCATCGTAATCAAGCAGCCCTTCAATAATAAGTTGGCCTGGGTTTCATCGGTTTCAGTGCACCTATGGCGAGACCCTTATTTTCAGCCCTTGGATTTGCCTGGTTTTGAAGCTTGATGGCGGCGCAATCCTGATCTGGGAGGCTTTTTCCCCGCCTTATCGTTCCTCCTGCCGGATCGGGATTTCGATTTCGGTCCGGGGCTTTTGCCGGAACTGGCCGTTTTTGCCTTGCGGGTTTGCGATTGTTTTTTGGCAGCATTTCTTCTGGCGACCATCTCTTTGATTGCATGGTCTGCCTTTTTCTGGCTGGACGCGCTGTCCGGTCGAAAGAGAACATAGTCCGGAACGTCGCTGCCCTCGGTATAGCCGTCGATCTTTTCCACCGGGATTTTCTGCTTCATCAGTTTTTCAATGGCCTCAAGATGGGGCCTTTCTTCCATACTGACCAGGGAGATGGCCATGCCGCTTACACCGGCACGGCCGGTGCGGCCGATGCGGTGTACATAATCCTCGGGGATGCCCGGCATGTCGTAGTTGACCACATAGGGCAGCCGGCTAATGTCCAGGCCCCGT
>NZ_JASJGN010000222.1:0-3961 GCF_033791525.1 Desulfosarcina sp. | reverse complement strand
GTGGAGCATGAATGCCATGCAGGCGTTTCAGCCGTATGGTGATCGGGTCGATGTTATCGATCTTACAGGGCTCCCGATGCCGACGATCCGCGAGAGGGTCGCCCACCTGCCGCCGCGATCCTTGGTCATGTACATTACGCTCCTTGAAGATGGGGCGGGAAGTAAGTTCACTGCGACCCAATCGGCTTTCCAAATTTCAGGGACCGCCAATGCCCCGGTCTACAGTTTCTGGGACCTGATGCTCGGTCACGGTATCGTCGGCGGTTATCTAAGCAGTGCCGAGGAAAAGGGCAGGGCCGCAGCGGCGTTGGCATTGCGTATTTTGAATGGAGAGCAGCCGTCCGACATCCCGCCCGCCAATGAAGACTCATTGAAGGCCAAGTTCGACTGGAGAGAGCTGAGGCGTTGGTCCATCAAAGAAGAATTGCTGCCGCCGGAAAGTATTATCAAATTTAAAAGGTTCAGCACATGGGAAAGCTACAAAAGCTGGATCATCGGCGGATTTGTTCTGATTGTTTTCCAGGTGCTGGTCATTGCCTACCTGTTATATCAGCGATGGACTCGCATCCAGACGGAGCAAACGCTTGCGGATCAGTTGGCTTTTGAGAGGTTCTCTGCTCAACTATCCAGTGAGTTTATCCGCCTGCCGGCAGACCGAACCGAATCGACGATTCTTGAGAGCCTCGCCCGGGTGGGTGCGTTGTTGGCGGCCGATCGGGTATTCGTGTTTCAATTCAACTGGGATAAAACCCGTTTCGTCATTTCGCATCTCTGGGAATCCAATGGCGCGGAACCCGATCAGGTGGTACGCGGATCGGTCGTCAAGGACTTTATCCCCTGGGTTTATATCAATCTGATCAACGGTCAGGATATCATTGTCAACGATGTGGAAAAGCTGCCTGACATGAAGGCGATTGAGGAGTACGAATACTGCCGGCAGATCGGCATCCGTTCGTTTGTGATCATTCCGGTGCAGGTGGCTGATGCACCGCTTTGTGCCATTGGTCTGGATGCCATCCAGGCTCGCAGAGACTGGCCGACAGAGACCATCGACCGTTTGCGCCTGTTCGGAGAAATCTTTGCCAACGCCATCGACCGGCAGCATTCGGATAAGCGGGCTAAATCCACCGAATGGAAATTCCGGACGATGGCTGACCATACCTACGACTGGGAGTACTGGCAAGCAGCGGATGGATCAATGGTGTATGTATCGCCATCCTGTGAACGCATCAGCGGCTACCCTCCGCAGGACTTCATGCGATCTCCTGAATTGCTCATGGAAACAATCGTACCCGAAGACCGCAACATCTGGGTCGGACACCGCTGCAATATCCCCAGACAATCAGAAACCGAATCGCTTCTCCAGTATCGCATTCAGCACCGGGACGGCGACATACGCTGGATCGAACACGCCTGCCAACCAGTATTTGGACCCCAGGGGAGGGATCTGGGCGTGCGCGGCAGCAACCGCGACATCACCCAAAGGCAATTGCTTAGATCGGAATCTAAAGAGCTGCAAACCGAATTGGCCCACATCGACCGCGTGGTCACCATCAGTGCCATGACCTCGGCGCTGGCCCATGAAATCAACCAGCCGCTGGCCGCCATGCGCAGTTATGCGCAGGCCGCCCTTCGTTTCCTGGATGCGGACGAAACCGACAACGCCAATATACGCAAGGCGTTGCAGGGTATCGTCGCGGACAACAAACGGGCCTCGGCGGTGGTCAACCGGCTGAGAGACCTGGTGAAGAAAAAAAAGACACGCAAAGAAAAACTGGATATCAATCGGGCCATCAAAGATGTGCTGATGCTCACCAACAGTGAGGTCGTTATGCGCAACACCGAGATACAAACCGACCTTGACCCCTCTGTTCCAGCTTTCTACGGCGATGCTGTTCAACTCCAGCAGGTGGTCATTAACCTGTTGACCAATGCAATGGATGCCATGAATGAGGTGCCCGTCGAGCGACGCACCATCATGATCACTACGAGATTGGAAAAGACCGGGCACCTGGTGATGTCGATTGCCGACGCAGGGCAGGGGATTGCCCCCCATCAACTGAAGGACATTTTCACTCCCTTCCACTCCACCAAAGCCCAGGGACTGGGGTTGGGACTCGCCATCAGCAAATCAATCATCAACTCTTTTGGCGGCAGTATTACGGCTGAAAACAACCCGGGTGGGGGCGCAACTATGGCTCTGGTTCTCCCGGTGGCTGACCCGGGCATCTGATTACCATGGCAAACATCGGAGGAGCTATGCCAACAGACGAACCGATTGTCTATGTCGTCGACGACGACGTTTCCATCAGGGATTCCTTGAGTCTGCTGTTGCAGTCGGCAGCCTATGATGTGCAGACATTTGCTTCTGCAAAGGAGTTCCTTGACGCGGTGACTGATTTGCAGCGACCGGCATGTCTGATATCGGATGTAAAAATGCCGGGTATCAGCGGCCTCGACCTGCAGGATGAGCTGGAGGCGGCAGCGTGCCCCCTTCCAATGATATTTATCACCGGCCATGGTGACATTCCCATGTCCGTCAAGGCCATCAAAAAAGGCGCGGTCGAGTTCCTTCCCAAACCGTTTGATGACGGGACATTGTTGGCGGCCGTCAAGGAAGCCCTGACCAAAGGCGAGCAAAACCTTACCCGACACAATGAAAAAAGCCACATCCGCCAGCGGTTGGACACCCTCACACCAAGGGAGCGTGAAATCCTGACCTACCTCATCGCCGGCTTGTTGAACAAACAGATCGCCTATGAATTGGACATCGCCGAACGCACGGTCAAAGCCCATCGCAAACAGGTCATGGTCAAAATGGGCGTCGATTCCATCGCCGAACTGGTTCGGTTGACCGAGAAAGCCGGTATCAAACCGGCGGGTACCAGCCCCTGATCCTTCCTGCTCAACGCTAACCACCACATTCAGACCACTTACCCCAATCTATTCTGAGCCGCCGTTATTGCACCAAAGTGCAATGCACCAAGGTACAATTGTTTTGCTCGATTCCATCGCTTAAAGTTTAGACACGTTGATTTTTCCTTACCGACCCATCGAAAAAAGAGGGTGCTGTGGCGGATGATACCAGCATATGTGTTTACGTAATCGATGATGATGAATCGATAAGAAATTCATTGAAGATGCTGCTGTTTTCGGCAGGGATTAAGGCCATGACCTATAAATCCGCCGAGGCATTTTTGAATTCCGATATTCGGGAACACAATACATGCGTGGTTACCGACTTCAAGATGCCGGGGCTTGGCGGGCTGGGTCTCCAACAGCAGCTCACCGAGAAAGACATACGCATTCCGATGATTTTCTTGACAGCCTTGGATTCAGAAGAGGATCGGGAGCAGGCCTTCGTTAGCGGTGCCGTGGGGTTTTTACGCAAGCCGGTGGATGATCAGGCACTGCTGGACGCTATTCACTGGGCCTTGAGCGGCTCTTGTACAACGCGCGAGCGGGTCTGAGCATTACTGACACCCAAATTGAGCGTTTCAAATTTTTTAGGATGATAGATCGTGTTCATTTAATTGAATATTTCCGCAAACTATCCTGAAAAATGTGAAACCCGTTGGGATTGCCGATCTCACCGCATCTACGGCGTTAGATGCCTTCCCGCATAGGCGACTATAGCGGAAAGATATCTTCCTTGTATCTGCGGTAAGCTCGACAATCGCTCAGCTTGGGTGACATTGTATGCAATCAAGCGTGCATTGCGGTTGGCGCGTATTCCAATATCAAAGGACACACATGATGATTCGTTTAAAATGGGTTTCTCTGGTTATGGTCATTTTGATGTGCACCCTCTTCCCGCTCACGGCAGCCGCCGAAGATTCACCGGCCGGCACTTCAGAGGACGCTGGCGGCGGTCAACAATTATCCATGTTTGTCGGCAATACCCAGGACAGTTCGGAGAACGGCCTCTCCGTGGGTCTGGAGTATGAGTACCGGTGGACCC
>NZ_JASJGN010000221.1:0-17731 GCF_033791525.1 Desulfosarcina sp. | reverse complement strand
TGTTGGTTCTGGCGGTGGTGACCATTTCATGCGTACTTCTCTTTAGCGGCAGCGCAGCAGGCTCGGGATTTGCCATCATCGAGCAGAGCGCCGCCAGTGCAGGCTATGCCTACGCCGGGGCGGCGGCCGCGGCCCAGGACGTCAGCACCATTTTCTTCAACCCGGCCGGCATGGCCCTGCTGTCCGGTCAAAACGAGCTGCAGCTCGGGGCCCACTACATCATCCCCAAGGCCGACTTCGCCAATCAGGGCTCGACCACTGTGCTGGGGACACCACTTACCGGTGGTAACGGCGGCGACGGCGGTGAACCGGCCCTGGTACCCAACCTGTATTACATGCACAGCTTTTCCGAAAAGTGGAAAGCCGGCATCGGCATCACCGCTCCTTACGGACTGGTCACCGAGTACGACAACGGCTGGGTCGGCCGCTATTACGCCATCAAATCCGAATTGGCCACGCTCAACATCAACCCCTCCGTGGCCTATAAGATCAACGACCAGTGGTCCCTGGGCGTGGGCGTCAGTTTCGAGCGGGCCGAGGCCGAACTGACCAACGCCATCGACTGGGGAACAGCCCTCGTCAGTCAGGGGCTGGCTCCGCCGGGCACATCCCAGAACCTTGACGGCACAGTCAAGGTAGAGGGCGACGACTGGGGTTACGGTGCCAATGTCGGCTTGATTTTTGAACCGCGTAACGGGACTCGCCTGGGACTGCATTACCGTTCCCAGATCGACCACACCCTCGAGGGCGATGCCACCTTCAACACCCCGGCCCCAGCCGCCCCGCTGGCCGCAGCTGTCGGACGGGTCAACACCGGGGTGACGGCCGACGTAGACCTGCCGGAAACCGTGAGTTTCAGCGGTTATCACGCCTTTAACGAACGCTGGGCCATCCTGGCCGATGCCACCTGGACCAAGTGGAGCCGCTTGGAGGAACTGAGAGTCAAGTATAACAACGGTGCCGCCGACAGTGTAGACACCTTGGCTTGGGATGACACCTGGCGCTTCTCCCTTGGCGGCACCTTCAAACCGATGGAAGCGCTGGAACTGCGCGCCGGCGTGGCCTTCGACGAAACGCCGATCCCCAGTGAGCAGCGGCGGACAGTGCGCATTCCAGGTGCCGACCGCACCTGGCTGACCTTCGGAGCCGGCTATCAATTTAGCAAGCTGATCAAGGTCGATTTTGCCTATGGCCACCTTTGGGTGGATGACCCCAAAATCAACAAGGACCCCACTGAACCAGAAAACAGGTTAAAAGGCGGCTTAATCGGTGAATACGATGCCAGCGTGGATATTATCAGCGCTGCGGTTTCGTTCCAGTTTTAAGGGTTTCATATAGCTGCAAACACCAGTTTCAATAACAATGGCGCCCCCCGGACGAAGAGACCGGGGAGCGCCATTGCCATCACGATATTGTGAATCAACACTACTCTACGGGTGTAACGGTCATAACATCGATGACCTGACCACCCTGGGCCTCGGTAATCGTACCGGTAACCTTGACCAGTTGTCCGATCATGTCCGACAGGTCCTTACCGGCCACCAAATAGGCATCCGTGCCTGTGGCGACCGCCAGGCCTTTTTCAGTCTGAACCAACCTCCCGTCGATCTCGGCAACCGCGGCCGCGGCCGACGCCGCCACCTGCGGCGATGCCTTCGTTTCGCTTTGTTCGACCTGTCCCATGGTGGCCGGCGGCTTTTCCGAACAGGCGATAACGAGAAAACAGGCAAAACCCAACGCAGCAAGGATCAAAAACATCTTCATTTCTTCCTCCTCTCATGGTGAGAATTCAGAAACCATCTCAATAAAGGAACAGGGTTCCGGACAAGGCCTGCAGCGGCCAAAAAAACGGCGTTGATACGTGATCAATGAGCGCGGTGAGCCGATTATTAACGCGGGTGGACAAAGCGCAATCGTTTTTCAAAACGCTGTCAGATTGTTTTTGAAATGGTCTCCAGTTGATGTTGCGACGGCAAACCGTCGCGACTCCCGAGGCCTATCGAGAACAGGAAGCCAAATGGTGTGGGTCTCATGCCAGGATCTGGGTAACAGGCCTTACAACGCGGAGTTGGAATGGGTGTCTTCCGAATGAAAAGCAATTTCGATTCCAATTAGTTTACCCATTGAAATCATTTGCAATCTGTCAGTCTGCCCAAAAGCGGGTCATCGTCTGGTTGCAATTTTTGCGCACAGGATGGTAAAAAATCGGTCGACGCTCTTTTCGTAACCGGGTCCGCCAGTCACCACGAGGGGGTGAAGGTTTGATTGAAAGGCAATGGCGGCAGATTGGCCGCCTGTAGCAGCACAGCAGCCGATACAGGAGCCATGCCGCGCACAGCCGGTGAATCATCAGCAAGGCAAACCGGACCTGCCTGTACAATAGACTTGTTAAACCGGCATTTTCTGAATAAATTGTAATGGTCTTCCCGTCCAGGGTGTCGCCCGCTAGAAAAGCGCCGAAAGGCGGAACGGCATGCTGGCGGCAGAAACCGTGTTAAAAAACAGGGCCGGATGCACCGCCGCCCAGATTGCCTTCACTGGCTCATTATTATCTAGTGTCCATCCAGAAATAGGCAAATTTGGTTGAGATCAAGGCATGCGAAAAATTTTACCGCAGGCATATAGTTGATATTCCGAGGATAAAATTTTGAGCATAACGCAGATATCAGGAAAATTGGCCATTTGTGGATCGACACTATCTAAGGAGAAGATGCCATGGAAATAAAAACCGTCACGATCGACAATCCCGAAGAGCTCAATTTCATCCTGGGGCAGTCCCACTTCATCAAAACCGTGGAGGATATTTATGAAGCCATCGTCAATACGGTTCCCGGCGCCAAATTCGGCATCGCCTTCTGTGAAGCCTCCGACGTCTGCCTGGTGCGCTTTGCCGGCACGGATGAGGGCTTGATCGTGCTTGCCCGTACAAATGCCTTGAACCTGGGGGCCGGACACAGCTTCATCATTTTCATGCGCGACATGTTCCCGGTCAACATCCTTAACACAATCAAACAGGTGCCGGAGGTTTGTCGGATTTTCTGCGCCACGGCCAATCCGGTCGAAGTGATCATTGCTGAAAGTGCGTTGGGGCGCGGCATCCTGGGGGTCATCGACGGCTTTGCTGCCAAAGGCATTGAAGGTGAAGCCGACATTGCCAAACGAAAATCCTTCCTGCGTGCCATCGGCTACAAAATGTAATTGCAGCGCCCCGAACCTGCTGCCATGTTCACCAAAACGGCGCCGGACCGACGGCTGAGGGGTACACTTCACAACATGCTAAAACACCGGGGCATCACATGCTGAACGATCTGCGTAGCCGACATCTTTCAGGCCCGACCAGAAGTCAGGTGGCCGTCTGCTCGGCGCATCCACTGGTATTGGCGGCGGCCGCCGCCAGGGCAAAAAGGGATGGGACCCTGCTGATCGTTGAGGCCACGGCCAACCAGGTCAACCTGTCGGGCGGTTATACCGGCATGACCCCGGCTGATTTTGCCGACCATATGACACGCCAGGCAGCCGATAGTGGATTGGCAACTGAGCAGATCCTGTTGGGAGCGGATCATCTCGGGCCCTACCTCTGGCGTCAGCTGCCGGCGATGGAAGCCATGACTCATGCCGAGGCGTTGACCCGGGCCTTTGTGGCCGCCGGATACGGCAAACTGCACCTGGACACCGGCCGCGCATGCGCCGACGACCCCAGCGGCCGCCTGCCGGTGAAGTCGGCGGCGCAGCGTGCCGCTGCCCTTTGCCGGGCCGCCGAATCCACCGCCGGTCATTTCCGAAGGCAACCGCCATGGTATGTAATCGGAACCGAGGTGCCGGCACCGGGTGGGACCCTGGGGCAGAACGGGGCCACGACCGTCACCAACCCTCAGGATCTGAGGGCCGAACTGGCGTACTATGAAGAGGCCTTCAGCCGGGCGGGGGTCGAGCAGGCTTGGGAACGGATCATCGCCGTGGTGGTTCAGCCCGGTGTGGATTTCGACGACCATCGGGCGGCCGCCTACCATCCGCAAGCGGCCGCCGCCCTCTCGGCATTCCACGAGCGGTTGCCCAACGCCATGACCTTTGAAATTCACGCCGCCGACTATCAGACCCCGTCAGCGCTGAAACAGATGGTACGGGATCACTTTACCCTGCTCAAAATCGGCCCCTGTCTGACCTTTGCCCTTCGCGAGGCGCTCTTTGCCCTGGCCCACATCGAGAATGAACTCCCCGGCCTGGCCCATCGATCCAACCTGATGGCGGTCATGGAGCGGCTGATGCAGACCCACCCCGAACACGGCAACGCCCACTATCACGGAACCGCGCAGGAACGGCACTATCTTCGCCGGTACGGCCTTCGCGACCGCATCCGGTATTACTGGCCCCGGACCGAAGCCCGAAAGGCCTGTGAAAAGTTGATGCACAACCTTAGCAAGCCCATTCCGCGCCCGCTGCTGCTGCAGTTCCTCCCCGACCTGACCGAAGCCATCACCAGCGGCGCCCTGCCCGCGACACCCGAGGCCATCCTTCAGGCGCGCATCCAGTCCGCCTTGCACCCTTATGTCGATGCCTGCCGAAGACACGCGCATACGGGGTGAAGATGATGTCGCTGCAAAACAGTTTGGCTGACATCGTTTAAGGCATGCAATGGCGAAAAAGCGGATCAGCCAGGTATGTTGTGAGCATGGTGAGCCGTTTCATAACACCGTCATGTGCGCTTAGATAATTATTGAGATCAGGTTCTTAAAGCCACCGGTTATCCCTTAGCCCGCGATATCTTCCCTTATTGACTATCGAGTTCTTTTTCTATCGGCAGGCAAACATCCATAATTTTTTGGCCGTGGTAGTTCTTGCCACTCACGTAGCTATGTGCTTGATACCCGCCACTTTCTATCCTCTGCACGCACCCCACTCTGGCATCAGCAAAAAACAGTTCGGTGATTCCCAGCTGGCTGTTTAACCTCGCACTCAATATCGATTTCATCTTTTGCTCGCTTTTAAACTTGCCCGGTCTCTTGCGCTTCCAATTGGAATCCCGTGACGACATCGCCAAAAGGATGGACCGACCCATTGTCCGGATGCGCTGCAATCGTCAGGTCTGAACCATCATTGCCTCAACTCGTCACTTTGGAAGGTGTTCCTTTATGGCATCGTTCAACTGATGCCATTTAAGAGCAAACGGCTTGCCAAGTCCCCCAAAAAAACCGGTACCGACATAACCAACAAGAATAATTACTATAATTTCGCTTTAAAATCTCATCGGCAAAAGCAGGGATGGTCGAAACGTGCGTCAAAACCGCAAATGGGTGCGTGATACAGCGCAAACGCCGATAAAGGCGATAACAGGAAGCAGTGACATCCGGGACACCGGGCGGTGATGCGGGTCGTACGTACACCCCTTCCACTGGCAGACTTGGGCCATGTCCGTCGTGCCGGAATCACTCGCTGTGCAGAACCTTGAGTTTGGCGTCGATCAGCTGTTTATGGGAAAGGCCCAGCAGTTTGGAAACCTTGTTCATCAGATAATGTTCATATTGGTCCATTTTGCCGTCGACATAGACAATCTGCCACAACCGTTCGAGGAGTTTTTCTTTATCGGCAATGCTGTAACGGGTATTGATAACCTTGGCAAACTGCCACAAGTCGACACTCTCTTTCAACTCACGGTCCGCTTCTTCGAGCAGGGCGTCGGCATCCTCACCGGAAAGACCGTATCTGTCGGTCAAAATGGAAAGCACACGCGCCATTTCCTGTTGCGTGAAAGTTTCATCGATGCGCCCCATTTCCAGAAACAGGGCGGCAATTGCCACAATCACATCCTGATCATTGTCCCGGCCGGCAGGAGTCCCGCCGTTTTCGGCAGCGGTGCTGAAAAAGCGTTTGAAAAAGTCGATCATTGGTCATTCTCCGCAATTGAAGGGTATGCAGTTCAATATATGAGCGAAAAATTAACAATCAAGGTTTGACACCCTGTTCCTGATCAGCATACCAGGGCGCTCCCCCCGCAATAGCGGGCTTCCCTCTCTTTGGCCACGACCGGGCTTGACAGATAGTCGTCATAGTTCATAACCCGGTCAATGGCGCCTTCCGGGGAGAGTTCAACGATACGGTTGGCCACGGTAGAGACGAACTGGTGGTCGTGGGAAGCAAAGAGAATCACCTCGGGGAAGGCGATGAGTCCGTCGTTGAGAGAGGTGATGGCCTCCAGATCCAGGTGGTTGGTGGGCTCGTCCAGCACAAGCACATTGGATCCGCTCAGCATCATGCGCGAAAGCATGCAGCGCACCTTTTCGCCGCCGGACAGCACCCCGGTATTTTTCATGGCCTCTTCTCCGGAGAAGAGCATGCGGCCGAGAAATCCGCGGGCAAAGCTCACCCCCTCTTCCTGTGCGTACTGCAACAGCCACTGGACCAGGGATATCTCGGTCTCGAAAAACCGCCTGTTCTCCTTTGGGAAGTATGAGGTGGTCACGGTCTGGCCCCATCGGAAGCTGCCGGCGTCCGGCGCCATCTCTCCTGCCAGGATCTGGAAAAGGGCGGTTTTGGCCAGGCTGTTGTCTCCGACAAAGGCGATCTTATCCCCGCCATTTACAACCATGCTGAAGTTGTTGAGGACCTTTTCTCCATTGATGGTTTTGCTGAGATTGTCGATCTCAAGGATCACGCTCCCGCAGGGGCGTTCCGGCCTGAAGGCGATCCAAGGGTATTTTCGCGACGAGACCGGCATATCATCCAGGGTGAGCTTATCCAGGAGCTTTTTCCGGGAAGTGGCTTGCCTGGCTTTGGAGGCGTTGGAGCTGAAGCGCTGGATAAAAGCAGTCAGCTCTTTGGCCTTTTCGGTGGCTTTCTTGTTTTCGTTCTGTTTCTGTTTCTGGATAAGGCGGCTCGCCTGGCACCAGAAGTCGTAGTTGCCCACGAAAACCCGGATCCGGTCGTAATCGATGTCGGCAATGTGCGTACAGACCTGGTTGAGGAAGTGGCGGTCGTGGGATACCACGATCACGGTATTCTCGCAGCGCGCCAGGAAATCTTCCAGCCAGGCAATGGACCGGTGATCCAGGTGATTGGTTGGCTCGTCAAGGAGCAGGACATCAGGGTTGCCGAAGAGGGCCTGGGCCAGAAGCACGCGAACCTTGTCCCCCCCGTCCAGTTCTTTCATTTTAAGCAGGAGTGTCTCTTCGGCAATGCCAAGGCCCTTGAGGAGAACCGCCGCCTGGGACTCGGCCTCGTAGCCGTCCATATCGGCAAACGCCGCCTCCAGTTCCCCGGATCGGATGCCGTCCGCTTCGGTGAAATCCGTCTTGGCGTAGATGGCGTTTCGTTCCATCAGGATGGCATGCAGCCGATCATGCCCCATGATCACCGTGTCGATGACGGTTTCATCATCAAAGGTAAAATGATCCTGCTTGAGGACGGCGATGCGCTCGCCGGGCCCTGTGCTCACCGTGCCCTTGTCGGGCTCTATCTCCCCGGAAAGGATTTTCAGGAATGTCGATTTCCCGGTACCATTGGCGCCGATAAGGCCGTAGCAGTTGCCGGGGGTGAACTTGATATCGACGTCTTTAAACAAAACGCGCTTGCCATAGGCAAGCGCTATGTTGGATGCGCTAATCATAGTGGGTTCCTCATCGGTTAAATAAAAAAACCACGGGCCGTTCCAACCCGTGGTTCGTGCGACGCGTGCTTATAGCGCATTGCACGTAAGCCATCAACCCTTTTTTGCAATTGTAGCCTCAGGCCTTTTACCCACAGGTTAAAGGCTATAAAAGCCCAATGCCAAACGTTGAAAAAAGTATGCCGCCGGCTTTGATTGAATGCAACAGAGACCTGCGCCGGCCTTTTGGATGAATCACCTTTTGGGGAAACCGATGCTGATTTTTTCGGTTCCGTCTTTCATTCTGATTTTAACGTTGAGTTCAATGCTGCTGTCGCGAATGCCCAGGGCCAGGGCCGTCTTGCCTTTATCCGTGTCGATGTGCGTCATGTCCCTGAATGTTTCGAAAATCCTGAGCCCGGCATCATGGCCCGGAGACGGCAGTTCGCTGGTCCGGTACTCGGCAAGAACGGTGATCTTGCCATCATCCCCGCGATGAATGGATATCTCCTTGGCGTTGTTGTTGACACCGTGCAGCGCTGCCAGGGCAAACCACTTCACCGCAGCAGCCTCGGTGTCGGAATCGTTTTTTAGTTTAGACATCTCCTTGAGCGGGTCATTGGTTGCGTAACAATCGCACATCTCCTGCACTTTCTTGTGCATACTGCCTTGATCTTTCATGGCCGGCCTCCTTATGTTCGACGGTTGACGGGATGACGACACCCGATGCGAATTGGATCTAACCTTAAAAATTACCATCTGTTGGCCCATCGTCAACGATAGGGATAAGAAAGCAGGCGTTTCACCTTGTAGTGGACACGGTGAATGAATCCCGTCAAATAACATAAAAATAGTTATCTATTCGTCAAATATTACGAATTAGATAAATTAAAGTTAATTATTCGTCATTTATGACTATTATAATAATTTATTGCTATTCGCTATAAATGACGATATAAACCATTATAATTTCATAATTCGTCAGGAAAGGCGACTATGTCAGAATTTAAATCAATGGGCGATGATGGGGTTCTCGAAGAGCTTGGCAGACGCCTGGGGCAGCGGCGGATTGCCCTGAAGCTGACCCAGGCGAAATTGGCCCATGAGGCCGGCGTATCCAAAAGAACGGTGGAACGAATAGAGGCCGGGGCGGCAACGCAAACGCTCAATCTCATCCGGATCCTGCGGGTGCTCGACCTCCTGCCGGGCCTCGATCGGCTGATTCCTGAAACCGGACCCAGTCCGATGGATCTGCTCAAGCTTAAGGGCAAAGTGCGTAAACGCGCCGCATCGAGCCGTTCAGCAAACCCGTCCGGCGACGGCTGGACCTGGGGGGATGACGCATGAGTACAGTCTGTGAAGTCCGGCTCTGGGGACGCACGATCGGTGCGGTGGCTCTCGAGGAAGGCCGGGAGGTGGCCAATTTTGAGTTCGATTCCGCCTTTGCCGGCAGCGGGATCGAGATCGCGCCGCTGACAATGCCGCTTTCCGATAAGGTTCACACCTTTCCTGAACTATCCCGAAGGACCTTTCAGGGCCTGCCGGGACTGCTGGCGGACTCCCTGCCCGACAGATTCGGCAATGCGCTCATCGATGCCTGGCTGGCCATCCGTGGCCGGGCGCCCGAGTCCTTCAATGCCGTTGAAAGACTGTGCTATATCGGCAAACGGGGCATGGGCGCCCTGGAGTTTGAGCCGTCCATCGGACCTAAAACGCGCAAGGCCACGCGCATTCAGGTCGATCAACTGGTTGCGCTGGCCTCGGAAATACTGGCGCACCGCAGCCATCTCAAGGTCTCCTTTACTGCCAAAAGCAGGGAACGGGCCCTCAAGGACATTCTGCAAGTCGGCACTTCGGCGGGCGGCGCCAGGGCCAAGGCGGTGATTGCCTGGAATCCCTCGACCAATGAGGTGCGCTCCGGCCAGGTCACGGCGGGGGAAGGGTTCGAATACTGGCTGCTCAAATTTGATGGGGTTGCGGGCAACCGGGATAAGGAACTGGAGGATCCCAAAGGGTACGGGACTATCGAGTATGCCTACTACCGGATGGCAACCGACGCCGGCATCGCCATGAGCCCGTGCCGTCTGTTCGAAGAGAACGAGCGGCAGCATTTCATGACCCGGCGCTTTGACCGGTACGACAACGGAGAGAAGTTACATCTGCAGTCGCTGTGCGCGCTGGCGCACTATGACTTCAACATGGCCGGCGCCTACTCTTACGAGCAGGCGCTGCGCGTCATCAGACAGATAGGCCTGCCCATGCAGGCAGTTGAGGAGCAGTTTCGCCGGATGGCTTTCAATATCGTTGCCCGAAACCAGGACGATCATGTCAAAAATATCGCTTTCCTGATGGACAAAACCGGCCGGTGGTCACTTTCACCGGCCTTTGACATGACCTACAGTTTCAATGCTTACGGCCAATGGACCGCCAGCCACCAGATGACGATGAACGGCAAGCGCGACAACTTTACCAAAGAAGACTTCAAGGCGTGTGCCAGAGCGGCGTCGATGAAGCGGGGACGCGCCGAAACAATTGTCAACGAAGTGTTAGAAACCGTATCGCGCTGGCGGGACTATGCGGATGGAGCCGGCGTTTTGCCTGCATGGCGTGATCATATCCAGGATACCCTGCGCGTGAAGGGCTTTTGAAGCGGGGTTGCGTAACTCTGGAGAGTTACTTGGCTATCTAACCCTCCCCTCGGCAGATCGCTGGGAATATGCTGCCGGTAACGGAAGTCCTGCGCAGCATCGTGTGGATACAATCAATTCCCCGTTCGTTAGCACGCAGGGCTGACAGCAAAAAAGGGTAACCCGCTTTCACTAATTTTTCACTTCGTTTCGCCTTTCTTCGCGTTCTTTGCGGCTTCGCGTGAGACACCTGCTTTTTCCCCTGCAGGCCTTGAGTTTCCGCTAACTGCTTTTGTTTTGTTCATTTGCTTAATACTGCACTTTCTGATATGCGAAAATGGTTTTTTTTGGAATGCGCAATCCCGGAATGTAATTGGGTTTGATTAGGTTTTTGGATGGATGATCATCGATGATAGACATCAGTACGATACCTGCCACCGAACCGCTGCGAATCATCATCGGCGCCGGCGATCAGCGTTGGCCCGGATGGATTCCAACATGCAGGGAAACGCTGGATCTGCTGCGGCCCGACGACTGGGAACGCAGTTTCGGACACCGCCGGGTGGATGCGTTATTGTGCGAACATGTGTGGGAGCACCTGACAGAAACCGAGGGGCGGGCAGCCGCCAGATTGTGTTACCGGTATCTCAAACCGGGCGGCTATCTGCGTTGCGCAGTTCCCGATGCCAATTTCCCGGATCCGTCTTACCAGCGCATTGCCCGAATCGGTGGGCCGGGTCCCAAAAACCACCCGGCCTCGGATCATAAGATCGTTTATGACTATCGACGCTTTGCGAAGGTCTTTGTTCAGGCGGGTTTTTCCGTTGACCTGTTGGAGTATTGCGACGAACAGGGCCGGTTTCATTATCACCAGTGGTCGCCGGACCAGGGTCCCGTATACCGGTCGCTGCTCCAGGACCATCGCAATCAAGAAGGAAAATTAGTATTCGTATCCCTGATTATCGATGCCAGAAACCCCGACTGACAGGCATTGTGGTGTCCGGGCCAGGGTGTGTTTGAACCGCTCCCGATCCGGCAGTCAAAGCCCCATGGCCAAAATATGACTCGCTATGTAATTTCTCGCCAACCACCTCAACCCGTTTTTCAAAGGATGCACTCATCATGGCTCAAATGACCCAACGAATGCAGGAATTGTTCATCACGGTCCGCACCGCGATCCTTTCCACCGCCACCGCAGACGGATCGCCAAACGCCGTACCGGTCGGCGCCAAAAAGATCATCGACAGCGAAACCATTCTCATCTCCGACCAGTTCTTCAACAAAACCCTGGCCAACATGAAAGCCAATCCCCAGGTGGCGGTAACATTCTGGGAAGGCCATGAAGGCTATCAACTCAAAGGCAACGTCACCATCGAAACCAGCGGCCAGCGCTATGAGGAAACAGCCCGATGGATCCAGGAGTTGAGTGAAAAGGCAGGTTTTCCCCTCAAATCCAAAGGAGCGGTCATCCTTCACATTAAAGAGATTTTCGGCGTCTCGCCGGGTCCGGGAGCCGGCAAACAACTGGCATGATTTCGATTTGATAGCCGGAGCATAAAAGATTGACAAAACAGATATCCGTTCGCACCCTGTAATATCGTCAAAGACCCCTTGGCGACTGTGATGGAGTTCTGAAAAAAGAAAAAGGGAGAGACCCATGTCTCAGAGTAAAGAACACAATCGTTGCATCGTATTGGCCAAGCGTCCACAGGGCGCTCCGGTGCCCGAGAACTTTCGCATGGAGAAGACACCTGTGCCTGAACCGGCTGAAGGCCAGGTGCTGCTGCGCACCGAGTATCTCTCCCTTGACCCTTATATGCGGGGCAGGATGAGCGATGCGCCCTCCTATGCAGAACCGGTTAAGGTGGGTGAAGTGATGGTGGGCGGTACGGTTGGTCGGATTGAAGCATCCCGGCACCCTGATTACAAGGCGGGAGAGTGGGTCCTGGGTTATTGTGGCTGGCAGGATTATGCGCTTTCCGATGGTACCGGCCTGACCCGATTAGGGCAGAACCCCCAAAATGCCTCCTATGCATTGGGGATATTGGGCATGCCGGGGTTTACCGCCTACATGGGACTACTGGATATTGGCCGACCCAAACAGGGAGAGACCCTGGTCGTTGCTGCGGCCACCGGGCCGGTAGGTGCGACGGTAGGGCAGATCGGGAAGTTGAAAGGCTGTCGGGTTGTCGGCGTTGCCGGCAGCAGCGAAAAATGCGACTACGCAAAAGCGGTCCTTGGTCTGGATGCGTGCCTGGATCACCAATCTTCGGATTTTGCCCAACAACTTGGCAAAGCTTGCGCCAAGGGGATTGACATCTATTTTGAAAGCGTAGGGGGCAAAGTCTTTGATGCGGCCTTGCCGCTGCTCAACACAAAAGCCAGAATTCCGGTGTGCGGGCTTATTTCTCATTACAATGCGACGCAGCTTCCCGATGGACCGGATCGCCTGTCTCTTCTCATGCGTACCATTTTAGCCAAACGGTTAAAAGTTCAGGGATTTATCATTTTTGAGGATTACGGCCACCGCTACGACGAATTCTCAAAAGACATGTCTCAATGGCTGAGCACGGGACAGATAAAATACCGTGAACATATGGTCGATGGGTTGGAACACGCACCGAACGCTTTTATCGGCATGTTAGTCGGTCAGAACTTCGGGAAATTAGTCGTCCGGGTTAATGATGAACACTGATTAAAAAAAGGAAATTCTTATGAAAATACTTATGGTTCTCACATCCCACGAAAAACTTGGGAAAACAGGACTTAAAACCGGTTTCTGGTTAGAAGAATTCGCTTCACCTTATTACGTTTTTAAAGACCGGAACATTGAGGTTACCCTGGCCTCTCCGAAAGGAGGGAATCCTCCATTGGATCCAAAAAGTGACGCGCCTGACTTTCAGACTGCAGCAACAGAGCGGTTTCGCAATGACAAAGAATCTCAAAAAAAACTCGCCAATACGCATCGCTTAGACGCGCTCGACCCTTCGGATTTCGATGCCGTTTTCTATCCAGGAGGGCACGGACCGCTATGGGATCTTGCTGAAGATAAGAATTCCATTTCGCTCCTGGAAACTTTTTACCGACAAGGAAAGCCAATGGGACTGGTCTGTCATGCGCCCGGAGTTCTACGCCATACAAACCGAGAGGATGGTGACCCCCTGGTGAAAGGTAAAAAAGTAACCGGTTTCAGCAATACCGAAGAAGAAGCTGTGCAACTGACTGAGGTTGTTCCATTTTTGCTTGAAGATATGCTTAAGTCGAACCAAGGCTTATATACTAAGGGAGTTGACTGGGAGAGCCATGTCGAGGTTGACGGCAATCTCTTAACGGGCCAAAACCCAGCATCATCAGAAGCAGTTGCTCATGAAATGATCAATCAGCTTCGCAAAAAGCAGGGGTAGTGAAAGCGGGCATGCTCGAAACGACAAGCACCTGTTCAAATTGGCCCCGGGAGTAGGTTATAGCAGATTATTAATGAAGGCCCGGAAAAGCCATGAGAATATCATTTGGAAGCAAAATATCGCCCGATTCGACTGGCAATTTTATAGGGCATTTCGAAAATACGGATGAATAGGTTTCGATGGTCTCTTCTTCCGGCATGACCCAGCTTAAAGTCGGACCGGAATTTTTCACCACATGAAGGACAAGCCATGAGCATCCCGCCGATGTTCTCGGGAAATCTCAGCTTCTGGCCGCATTTCGGGCACGTCTTTACCATATGATCGGTCATGGCTGGGTTAGACCTATCTGAGTACCTTAAAAAATAATGTGCAAGGGAGACCCGCGTTTCTGAGAGTCAAAAGCAGACTTGACCCCGCTGACTTACCCCCAGCCAAAAATAATTTTCAGGTGTATCTGTCGAAGGCTGAAGGTTTATATGGCGGGTTGTATACCATTAATCCTGAATTTTCCACAGAAACCGTAGCCCTTGTCCGCTTGATTTTGGCCGGAACGGTCATACTCTAATCATACTGAACTAACTCCGTTAACCCCTGGCAGAACACAATACAGAAAATGGTGATAAAATGGAAAACAGATCACACAGCGATCAGGGGCTCAAACTGATGGTAAAAAAGTGCCGCAGTGAGTTCCAACGTGAGGAAAATACGGAATATTACGAAGACTATCGGGCGGCCGAGAGGAAGTTCGTCAAATTCTGCCTGTTCAACAAAACCGGGTAAAGCATTTACAGCGTAACGAAAGAAGCTGGTCTTCTTGCCCCTAATATGCAGGGACGGACTGAAAACAGCGATCAATTCCCGGCACTTCCTTAAATCGCCATCCCGACCTTGAAATCATGGCTTTAAACCTCAACTACGGCCTTATTTCTTCCCTGAATCCCTGATAATCGCTCATATAGCTTGCCCGCCCCCGGATCACGCCTTTTCCACCCGCTTCGAAGCATCCCCATCAACGGTCTGCTGCCGCATCAGGACGACAATACTTTTATCATTGTCGCCGAATCGATGTTGCCGCCACTCAAAATGACTCCGATCCTGCCTTTCGGCTCCACCGCCCGGCTGAGCAGGGCCGCCAACCCGAGTGCGCCTGACGGTTCAACAACCAGTTTCATCCGGTAGAACAGAAATTTCACCGCTTCTATGATTGCCTGTTCCGAAACCGTTTTCATATCGTCTACATATTCAAGTACCAGCGGAAAGGTAATTTTGCCCAATGACGGGGTGCGGGTTCCATCGGCGATCGTAGGCGGGTTGTCGATCCGGTGCAGTGTTTTGGTGTGAAAGGACCGGGTCGCATCATCGGCAAGCTCAGGTTCGATGCCGATTGTTCGGCAAGTCCCCGACGCCCCCTTTGCCGCCACCGCACACCCGCTCAACAGTCCGCCGCCGCCGCAGGGCACGAGCAGCATATCAAGATTGCCAATCTCTTCGAACATCTCCAAAGCAGCCGTACCTTGGCCTGCGACCACGTCCGGGTGGTCAAACGGTGGAATCATCACATAACCATGCTTGCTTTCAAGTTCTCTGGCGATATCTTCACGACTTTCCTTGGCAGGGTCGTAATCAAGAATAACTGCGCCGTATTCTTCAGTGGCGGCCCGTTTGGTTACCGGGGCATTGTTAGGCATCACGATGGTCGTTTTAGTATTCAGCATCTGTCCAACTAAAGCGACCGCCTGGGCGTGATTGCCCGAGGAATAAGTGATGACGCCACGTGCTTTCTCCGGTTCTGAAAGTTGCGAGATACTATTGAATGCACCACGAAACTTGAAAGCACCGATCCGCTGGAAATTTTCACATTTAAAAAAGACCTCCGCACCCACCATCCAGTTCAGTGTCCGTGAAACCATTATCGGCGTTACGTGGGCATACCCTTTTAGTCGTTTTTTTGCGGCGAGGATGTTTTCGAACATGCTTTCTCCGATTCGATCAAATTCATCAGTTGTGGGCGTTACCAGGCTATCGGTGGGGTGGAAACATCTATTTATGTCATCAGTATTTGGACTCTCTGAGCCTGTGAATAAACGCCGGTGTCGTACCGCAGCAGCCACCAACTATTTCGACGCCAAGCGCCTTAATTTTTATTATGTTTTTGGCAAAAAGGATCTCATCCTCGGGATAGAATGCAGTTCCATCGGGCCCGGTTTGGGGCATGCCTGCGTTGGGCTGAATAATGACGGGAATGTCAACACTCTCTCTGATCTGCCTGGCCAGACCGATCATACTATCACTGCCCAATGAACAATTGGCACCCACTGCTGCCGCACCTGCATCCCGAAGTTGTTGCATGCTCGCTTCAACCGGATTACCCATCAACGTAAAAAAGCCCTTTTTTGTTTGATTGAACGTGAGGGAACAAAAAACCGGTCTTGAAGAGATCGCCTGCACCGCCTCCAATGCAGCGATGGCTTCGTTAAGGTCAAAGATGGTTTCGATAAGAAACAGGTCCACACCGGCTGCCTCGATAATTCCGGCCTGGTGGACATAGATGTCCTTGGCCCGCTCTACCGTCATGCTGCCCATGGGGGAAAGCATTTCTCCCACGGGACCTAAATCGCCAGCCACGTATTGTCCCGGTTTCGCCGCCGCCTTTGCGTTCTTAACCGCTTGGGTGTTAATCGCCTCAACACCTGCCTTGATGCCCATTTTTTCCAGCTTAAAGGATGAGGCGCCAAACGTATTGGCGGTTGCCACATCCGCCCCTGCATCAAAATATGCCTGGTGTATTTCCTGTATAACGTCAGGGTGGTCAATATTCCATTTTTCTGCGCAATCGCCCCCCTTAAGCCCCCGGGAGATAAGCATGGATCCCATGCCTCCATCCAAAAAAACCCCTTCTTGTTTTACTTTTTCAATAATTTCCATGTGATGATGCCTTTTTATCTTTTTATTTTCTCAAGGCTTGTGGCCTATCCTATCCGTCAGGCCGTCCAATCAATGGGGCTCACTGCCGTTTCATGCTTTATTACACACTCCATCCCGACAAGTTGGCTTGGTTCGGCCCTGGATCTACTGTCGGATCTACTGAATCCGATGGAAGAAGGTTTCTATTTTGGCAGGATTTTTTCAAGTTGAGAGATTAGTGGTGGAAGATCAAGTTCGACCGTATCCCATAAAACGCCGAGATCAACGCTGCACTGCGAGAAATGGTGTCATCATGCCTCGGCATACTGTACTTCCCTTTCAGCCATGACATCGGCTCGGAAATACTTGCTCAGGAAGCCTGGCGTGTTCAGGTCGACTTTTCGGCCGATGATTTCACTGAGTTCGAATTCAAGCCCCGTGAGTCGGATTAAACCGATCATCGTTCCAGCCTTGAATTCCACCAGAACATCCACATCACTGTCCGGGCCAAAGTCATCGCTCAATACCGAGCCGAACAAAGACAGCTTTTGGATCCCGTGTTTGCGGCAAAATTCGACAAGTCGTTCTTTTGGAATGTCGATACTGGACATTGTCTTCTGACTTTTCACCCAGAGAAGATTTAAGATGCCAGTTTTCTTCTTATCCTGAAGGTTCCGCTAATCCATGCGTTGGTCAAAGGTACCTCCGATGGTCTGTTTTGTCAAGAAAACGAGTAAGTTCTGTTCATTGTGCGTCCTGCAAACCGTAATCTGTTAATACACTATTAACAGTGCCGGCCCAGTTTATCATCACCCGTAAGGCCTCGCTCGCGTACAGACTGTATAACTAAGTTGAGCTTTTCCCATTCCACGTCTCAAGGTCTTTCTGTGTGTTTGGTGTGTTCCGTGGTTTTATTTTTTGAACATCTGCGATTTTATTTCATATTGTTATCTTGGACGGGTTGCGGACAATCCCATGACCCCTTAAACCGACCTTTTCGACCTCGAAAACATCGTTTTAAGCCCAAAATATAGCCCTGTTTTTATCCCGAATCCTTTATAATCCGTCATCCGGCTTGTCACGGTAGGAATGCCGGTTACCCGGCACCCCCCGTACAGATCCGTACGTGAGGAACTACCTCATACGGCTCCTACCTCGGGTAATAACGCTTAAATCGCTGGTCTGGAAAAGGGTGTACAAGTCTAACTCTTGGTATC
>NZ_JASJGN010000220.1:0-6832 GCF_033791525.1 Desulfosarcina sp. | reverse complement strand
GCCGAAGAGGCCATTTTCCTGATTCAGCCTATCTGGATATCAGTTGGGAATAATTTCTCTACTGTGGAAAAATTATCCCACAAATTGTGGCTTGTTTTTCCCTCTTGCCGCCTGCCTTAATAGAACACAATCCGTAACATTTTGAATCTTTTGAAATAGCTTCGGTTGGCGCATGCCGGTATGCTACTTGCAGGATTTTTCCAAGAAAACCATTATGCATTATCGACATGATGGCTAAACGGAAATTGAAACGAAACCAACCGGTATGTCTCTTTCCGGCACCGGCAGGAATAGACAGGAAAACCAATGTGCGCAGTGCATGCAATCGTTCCCAAAAAAATGAACCTAATCGACAATGGCGGACGGCGTTTCGACGATGATCGCCGCCTATATTCCTACAATTGCTGCCTGCCCGAGCGTCGGTCCCACGAGGATCGTCGGTCGGGTATGGATCGCAGAAGCAAACTAAGATCGGCCTGATCGCCACTGGTCTTCGCGGTAATCTGCGCGAGCCCGATACCCACCCCTTTTGACGGAGGAGAATGCACTGATCCCTCTGCCTTCCCGTTGTGCCCCCGATCTTGATCGAGCTTATCCGACAGGAAAAACGTATAAAAAAAAATGGTAAAAGAGGTGATATGGCCGTTGGCAGGTAACGATGCCCTGCTAAAATGATTTGGGGTATTAACGGTCAGCGTTGCTTTGCGCTTTCTTCAGTGCGGCGACCAACGCCGCACGATGCAGATCGGCAGCCAAATGGACCGGGCTCTTGCCCCAGATGGGGTCCCAGTTGGACGGATCGGCCGTGCAGAAAAACTGGGTATCCAACCCCATGCGAACCGGTGCTTCTTCAACGCTGGTCCCCTTCATACGGCGGGCCGCCTCCCAGGTGGCACCGCAGGGGGCCCCGCGGTGCACGGTAACCTCGCTGATTTTCCCATCCTTTACCGTGACATCGAACTCCGGCGCACCAAAGCACCGGCTGTAAGGCCCAAGCTCCCGGTGTCGTGCCAGGGCGCAGCAGACCGGCGGTGTGTGTGTGCCGTCCACCGTCGTTTTCTTTCCTGAGGCCACAATGGGGATGCCCAACCGCCGGCACATCAGGGCCAGGTCGTGGGACAGGTCGGGGTGTTTTAGAAAATCCAGTACCAGGTCTGCTTCGATGGTGTCCGGAAGGTATTCGGAGGCGTCGTCCACCACGGGTGGCAGGGGTTGGTCGATGGTTATCAGGGTGATGTCGAATTGGTTTTGGCCGTACCGCTGGATTCCTTTGACCTTGCTTTCACCCCGGCCACCCTCCTGGAAGACGAGGACCTTCAAGGGGCGATCGGGCCTGCACGCGTTATGTTTTTCGTTCATGGCTGGTTGTCCTGTATCGTATCTAATCGACGGGCGTCTTTACGGGGCCCGGTATCCTTTTCCTCCGGCGATTGTAGGACGGTGACTGGGACGCTTTCTGCATGCCGCAGGATTTTGACGGATACCACTGAAGCCGATTACGGGCAAGGAATTCTTTCTTTGTGTGGATGATGAAACCAGCAGACCCGCATGGCCATCGGTTTGAACAACCCCTTTTTTCCAGGAATGCTTTGGAAGCCGATATCAGCATCGCCCGGTTCGAAAAAGATTAGGGCGGGAAGTTGATACAGGGTGCGGAATTCAGTAGGAAAAGCAGGACAGTCAACCTGTATTGACAAAGTTGACGGCGGCTTTTATGATCCGCCACTATCGATCGGTCATGGACCGACAAGCTTCATAAAAAGGAGATTTGAACGCGTGGATGTGGAAAAAGAAACATCGGACTTCTGGCAGGACCATTCCCTGAACTTTCTGGAGATGGCTTTCCGCACGGACCGCCGGGAACGGCTGGATAAGCCGGACGGGTATGGAAAAAAAATCGGTGACTGCGGTGATACGGTGGAATTTTTCATGAATCTCGATGGGGACCGCATCGTTACCCTGTCTTACGACATCAACGGTTGCCTCAATACCAACGCCTGCTGCAATACGGTGATTGAACTGGTGGAAGGCAAACCGGTGGACACCGCCTGGGAGGTGACCCCGGAACAGGTGAGCGGATTCCTCGAGAGCCTGCCCGAGGATCATTTCCACTGTGCCGAGTTGGTGGTGGGAACGTTGTACCTGGCTCTGTCCAACGCCCGGGAGAATCGTCGTTCCCCGTGGAAAAAAGTTTACGGTTGACGGTGCGGGCCCCATTGGCGCAGCGCCTTATTTGCCCTTGACAGGAAAGGGTAAGTTGACTATAGATCCGACTTTGAAATCGGCCGTTTTCCGGCTGTTGCACAGCGTTTCCACCGTTGAAATCCGAATTAAAAAACTGAAGTTGACATGGCAGTTCCCGATTCTTTTCCGGGGGAACCACCGGGGTGACACCGTAGATGAGTTCTGCACAATTACTGGCGGCCAAAAAACAGGAAATCCTCAATAATTGGTTTCAAGCCACTGTCGACTCCTACCCGCCCGAGACGGCGCGGTTCCTCAAAAGCCAGAAAGATCCCTTTGCCAATCCGGTGGGGCAGACGACCTACCAGAGCCTGGGTACACTGGTGGATGCCCTGACCACGGGCGCCGGGCGTGAGGTGATGACCAAAGCCCTCGATCCCATCTTAAGAATCAGGGCCGTTCAAAGCTTTACCCCCTCCAAGGCCACAAGCTTTATCTTTTCCCTGAAGCAGATTATTCGGCAGTATCTGCCGGGCGATGACCGTGTTGCGGATGTGGATATGAATGAGCTGGACCGGCGGATCGACGAGATGGCCATGGCGGCCTTCGACATATACGTGGCCTGCCGTGAAAAAATATATGAACTAAAGGCAACGGAATCCCGAAAACAGTTTTTCGGTTCGTTGAAGCGAGCAGGATTGATCGATGAAACTGAGGCAGACGGGCCCGGTTTCTGAAACTTCCCTTATAATCTTTCGATTCAGGCATCCGGCAGCGGCTCTGAATTGACCGCGATTCCCTTTCCGGGAGGTTCTCGATGTCACCCCGGCATCGACCCGTTAGCGGGAAGGCGGTCGTGGAACATTCAAATCTGCCAGGCGCCAAGGAGCGAGGTGCGGTACGATGAATAAAAATTACATGGTTAGCCTCATAGCGGTTATCGTACTGTTTCTGATCGCCTATGTGGGCACGCAGCAGGGGGCGGGCCTGCAGCTGGTTTTCGGCATCATCGTGCCCTATCTGGCGGTGATCCTCTTCATTGTCGGTTTTGCCCGCCGTGTGATGGGCTGGGCCCGATCGGCGGTGCCGTTTAGGATCACCACCACTGCCGGCCAGCAGTCATCCTTACCCTGGATCAAACAGGCCAAAATCGACAACCCGTCATCCACGTTTGGCGTCATCGTGAGGATGTTCCTGGAGATTGTCATGTTCCGGTCCCTGTTTCGCAACACCCGCATGAAGCTCAACGGTGATGGCAAACTGAGCTACCAGCTGGAGCTTTTCCTGTGGATCGGCGCTCTGGCCTTTCACTACGCCTTCCTCACCGTCTCCATACGGCATTTGCGCTTTTTCACCGAACCGGTTCCTTTTTTTGTCGGCCTGCTTGAGCAAGTCGACGGCTTCTTCCGCATCGAGATAATGTACGATGCGATCCAAGCCGGCCTTCCCGGGGTATATCTGTCCGGACTGGTGCTGTTCGCCGCGGCCCTGTATCTTTTCATACGCCGGGTGATCATCCCCAACGTGCGCTACATCTCCCTGGCCGCCGATTTTTTCCCCCTGTTCCTGATCATGGGCATCGCCCTTTCCGGCATTTTCATGCGCTACGTCGCCAAGGTTGACATCACTGCCATCAAGGAATTGACCATGGGGCTGGTGACTTTCCGGCCGACCATCCCCGAGGGTATCGGCGGCGTGTTTTTTGCCCACCTGTTTCTGGTCAGCGTTCTTCTGGCCTACTTCCCCTTCAGCAAGTTGATGCACCTGGGCGGGGTCTTCCTCAGCCCCACACGTAATATGACCGGTAACACCCGGCAGGTTCGGCACGTGAACCCGTGGAACCACCCGGTCAAGGTTCACACCTATGAAGAGTACGAAGATGATTTCAGAGAGAAAATGGTCGAAGCCGGCCTGCCGGTCGTAAAAATGCCCGAAGAACAGGCTTAAGCAAAAAGGAGCAGATAATGGCAGATGAGTTGATCAAACCCGATGAGCTATTGTCACAGATAGATCATCGTTCATCCGGCGCCGGCTGGATGGACACGCCGGTGGATATCCGCAAGGGGATGTATTGTTATGCATCCAATCCCAAGAGCGTTGAAACCCTGGGTCTTCCCAATGCGCGCCCCTGGAACCCGCTGGAAGAGGACTGGAAACTGCCGGACAACTGGCAGCAGATCGTGTACGAGGGCTTCCGGGAGCGTCTGGACAAGTTTCGCTCCTTCAAAGTCTTCATGGATATCTGCGTGCGCTGTGGTGCCTGCGCCGACAAGTGCCACTTTTTTATCGGCACCGGCGACCCCAAGAATATGCCGGTGCTGCGGGCCGAGTTGCTGCGCAGCGTCTACCGCAACGATTTTACGACCGCCGGGAAAATTCTCGGCCGGCTGGGCGGTGCCCGGCCCATGACCCTGGATGTGCTCAAAGAGTGGTGGTACTACCTGTTCCAATGCACCGAGTGCCGGCGCTGCTCGCTTTACTGCCCCTATGGCATCGATACAGCCGAAATCACGATCATGGGCCGCGAGATCCTGAACCTGCTCGGCCTGAATATCGACTGGATTGCCACACCGGTGGCCAACTGCTACCGTACCGGCAACCATTTGGGCATTCAGCCGCACGCCTTCAAGGACATGCTCGACTTCTTCGTCGAAGACATCGAGGAGATTACCGGCATCCAGGTTGACCCCCCTTACATGGAAAAAGGTGCCGATATCCTCTTTATCACGCCGTCGGGTGACGTGTTTGCCGATCCGGGCACATACACCTGTATGGGGTATATGCTTTTGTTCCACTACCTGAAAGAAAAATACGGCCTGAGGGTCACCTGGAGCACTTACGCGTCCGAGGGCGGCAACTTCGGCTTTTTTACCTCCCACGAAACCATGAAACGGCTCAATTCAAAAATGTATGCCGAGGCCAAGCGCCTGGGGGTCAAATGGATTCTGGGCGGCGAGTGCGGACACATGTGGCGGGTGATCTGCCAGTACATGGATACCATGAACGGCCCGGCAGACTTTTTGGAAACGCCGGTCAACCCCATCACCGGCACTGTATTTGAAAATGCCAAGTCGACGAAAATGGTCCACATCTCCGAATTTACCGCCGACCTGATCAAACATGGCAAGCTGGAACTGGACCCCAGCCGCAACGACAACAAGATCATCACCTTTCACGATTCCTGCAACCCCGCCCGGGGCATGGGCATGCTGGATGAGCCCCGATATGTGATCCAGAACGTGGCCAACCATTTCTATGAAATGCCGGCCAACACCATCCGGGAGCAGACCTTCTGCTGCGGCAGCGGTGCCGGCCTCAACGCCGGCGAGAACATGGAGCTGAGAATGGCCGGTGGTTTTCCACGGGCCAACGCGGTGAAGTATGTCCACGAAGAATTCGGGGTGAACATGCTGGCCTGTGTCTGCGCCATCGACCGCGCGGCCCTGCCCGCATCCATGGGATACTGGGTGCCGGAGGTGGATGTGACGGGGCTGACCGAACTGGTGGCCAATGCCCTGATCATGCCCGGTGAAAAGGACAGAGAAACTGATCTTCGCGGCGAACCGCTGCCGGGAATGGAGGAGTAGCCGATGAAGGACAAAAAGAAGATTCTCGCGGGTCTGGCCGTTTTTATCGCTGCCATTACCTTTCCCTTCTGGTACAACATGGGCAAAGCCGCCCCCGCACCGGAGGTGGAGCTGACCGCCAAGGCCAAAGCCGCCAAAGTCTGCGTCATGCCCACGGCGTACATGCAAGCCAATCACATGCAGCTGCTGGATGTATGGCGGCATAACGTGACCCGAAACGGAGAGCGGGCGTTCGTCAACGCCGATGGCAAGCTATTTACCATGAGCCTCTCCAATACCTGTCTGGACTGCCACTCCAACAAGGAACAGTTCTGTGACCGGTGCCACAACTATGCGTCCGTTAGGCCCTATTGCTGGGATTGCCACATCGATAATCCAAAAGGAGAATAAGGTATGAATAACAGCAGAAGACGCTTTCTTCAGATAGCTGGCGTTTCCGCGCTGGGTCTTGGGGCCAAACCCGTGCTCAATGCCTTCGCCGCAGGCGAGGGGCCAGGTTACCATGTGGCCAGGGGAGAAGACGCCCTGGACGCCAAACAATGGGCCATGGTCATCGACACCCGAAAGTTCCATTCTTCCGCCGATCTGGAGCCAATCATCGAGGCCTGCAACAAGGTTCACAACATTCCCACGGCCATTGAGAACAAGAACCATGAGGTCAAGTGGATCTGGGAGGCGCACTATCACAACGCGTTCACCGATAAGACCAATAACTTCCTCAACGAAGAGGTGGAACACCGACCCTTCCCGTTGTTGTGTAACCACTGCGAAAATCCACCCTGCGTGCGGGCCTGCCCCACCCAGGCAACCTTCAAGCGGGAGCGGGACGGTATCGTCCTCATGGATTTTCACCGCTGCATCGGCTGCCGTTTCTGCATGGCCGCCTGTCCCTTCGGCGCCCGCAGCTTCAACTTCCGGGACCCACGCCCCTTCATCCGGGAAACCAACAAGAAATTTCCCACCCGCTCGAAGGGGGTGGTTGAAAAATGCAACTTCTGTGCAGAGCGGCTGGCCGTGGGCCAAATGCCCGCCTGTGTGGAGGCCTCCAACGGTGCACTTGC
>NZ_JASJGN010000219.1:0-5856 GCF_033791525.1 Desulfosarcina sp. | reverse complement strand
ACCTGGAAGCCGTTTTCAGCGACAACGGCTACGAAACCTGCACCGCCTCCAGCACCATGGAAGGGTTGGACGTGGTCAAAAAGGAGAGGCCCGACCTGATCACCCTGGACCTGCAGATGCCCGGGGAGTGGGGTCCCCGCTTCTACCGCAAGCTGAGAAAAGACAAAGAACTGAGAGACACCCCGGTCATCGTGGTCAGCGGTATCGACGGCGACCACGCCATAAAAGATGCCATCGCCTTCGTGAAAAAGCCCTTCGATCCGGAGAAACTGGTGGGAATTGTAAAGAATACTATTGGTTGATGGCGTCCGGATCTCCAAAGGCAACGCTGGGATAAAGATAGCGGCAACCGAATATTTTCGCCGGGCACCTTCAGCCGCTGCCGAAGCGAGATCGGCAGCCCTTCAAGGCCCATGGTCAAACGTGTTTTAAATAATTCGAACACGTACAGCGCGCTTGTGGTAATGAATAAAGTATGATAACAATCAGTTGTTCTTAACGTATCTACTGACATGGGGTCTTTGCGGGGTTGAACGGAATTCGCGGGATTGGCAGCAAGGCGTAACGCCGATGATAAACGATACACCCTATATTATTGTAGACAACCAAAAAATCCCTCCCATCGGACGGTCGCCACGGCCGGATTCGGCAACCGCTAACAAAACTGGGCGGGCGGAGCAGCCATTCGGTGTTGTCGATCGGGTTACCATCTCCAGGGAGGCCCGCGAAAGATCCAGACAGCAACCGGCCCAATTCGAGGCAGGTCCAGCGGCGCTTCATAATCTGTCGAAAACGCGGCCACCTAACACCATTCGCCTGTTGACCTATTCGCCGAAGCACCTGCGGTCCTGAGAGGGCGTTGCCTGGCGCTACTTCCTGCAGAAAAAGTGCAGATTGAACGGATCGTCGGGGATTTCCATCACCGTCACCCGCCCGAACCCGGCCTGCCCCAGCATCTTTTCAGCCAGCTGGCAGCCCCACATCATCCCCAGGCCGGCTCCGCCATCCACCAGCCCCACCGGCATGCAGTGCATCAGGCTGACCGCGTACAGAAACGGTCCCATGGGATGGTCACGGTTGCCATCGATGTCGGTTTCAGCGGCAATGTCGATCATGGAAAAGGCGCCGTCGTCCTTTAATATTTCATGAATCCCCCGCAGCGCATCAAGCGGCCGGGTTTGGTCATGGATGGCATCGAAGGCGGTGATGTAGCCAAAGCGTCCGGACAGGTCGTTGGGATGGCGCAGTCCGGCGGCGTCGCGCTGTTCGAAACAGACATTGGTCAATCCCTTTTCCCGAGCGTCGGCCCGGGCCGTTTCAAGGGCCTCGGCGCTGATGTCGATACCTGTAAACCGGCTGACGGGAAACGCCTGGGCCATCAGGAGGGTGGCGACCCCTTGGGCGCATCCCAGGTCGCAGACATCGATGCCCCGGTGCAGGGCCTGGACCAGGCGCCCATCGTCCACTGACGGCAAGAATAAGTCCACCAGCACCTGGCGGTGCTTGGCGTCGCCCAGCTGGGCCATGAAATCATGAAAGTCCGGATACTGTTCGTAGGAGATCCCATCACCGCTTAAAAAACCCTGAAACACATGTTCCATGGCACAAGCCGTAAGCAGGGGTATCTCCTGGGTGTACACCCCCAGGTTACCGCTGCCGGCCCGGCGGGCAAGTACATCTCCATGAGCTTTAGGCAATAAAAATCGGGGTTCGCCGTCATCGCCCCGAACCAGATCCACAATGCTCCCGCACACCATCACTCCCAGCCACTCCTTGACATACCGGCGGTTCAGGTTTGCATCCGCGCAAATCTCATCCAGACTGCACGGCCGATTCTTGGCGTCCATGACATCGAAAAGGCCGGCACGGTAACCCAATCCCATGGCCAGATTCAAGGATCCATAGTTGAGGACATCCACCATCTTGTCTTTAAAGGATTTGGTATCATTTTGCATAATCGTAGACTCGTTTCATCGCTTCCCAATTTCTACTTTCCAATTTCCAATTTCAAACCGTGAACGGTTAAGTGTCCGTCTCCAGAAGTTGCCGCATCGCTTCGGGCAACCCAGGATTTAACGGTCGTGGTTTTCGCTTCACCGGGCAGGTGGATGGTCAGGGCATGGGCATGCAGACCACCTGAGAGTCTGCATCGGCCTCATTCACCATCAGCGTCGGAGCGATGCTCAAGGCTTTTTCGGTTCGCTGTCGCTACTGTCTGAAGGGTCTGGGTGCTTCGGATCTGCCTTTTTGGGGGTGAATGGCTTTGGAAAACTGAACATCTCCATCATGGCTTCCATGGAAGATGTGCCGGCCATCATTTCCGGCTTGCGTCGGGACAGATCCAGGCCCATATCCAGCCACTGGCCGAACTGTTGGTCAAAGGCCTTTTTCGTCTCCAAATAGTTTTGGATGGTTTTCTGAAAATATTTTTCGAAAAACTCGCCCAGGGCATTGTCTCCATATCGAATAAGCAGGTGCAGCACCGACACCGGCAACAGGCTGTTTTTATGCTTGGCCGCCTCCAGGACGACCTGTGTGAGAATGAATGCGGTCACATCCTCGCCGGTAGTGGCATCCTGAATCTGCAACTGCTCGCCGGAGCGGATCATTGTGGAAACATCTTCAAGGGTGACATAGCGGCTGTTTCGGGTATCGTAGAGTCGCCGGTTGCTGTATTTCTTCAACACCAGGGGATCAGGCATGGGTCTATTTTTCCCTTCACGATTTGATACACTGCAACAAAAGTTCAATTGAAATTTGGCTGTCCTTACATCACATCAGCATTAATTCAATTATATACAGTGACAGTGAATTTGCAATGCCAATCCAATATTTTTGTGCATTGCAACATTATCCTATTGACATCGGCCGCCGGTGATCTATATTGAAGCCATGCAGACACCCCATAAACCCATTAAACGATAGTAAAAGGAGAACAACCATGGATCAGAAACAGATTTTCAAGCAGATGCTGGATTTCAACAAAGGTGCCTTCAACAATGCCTATAACGCCATGGTCATGGTTCAGGACCAGACTGAAACCCTGGCCAACAACATGCTGAACCAGGCCACCGGGATGCCCGAAGAGGGGAGAAAAGCCCTTCTGGAATGGGTGGATGCTTTCAAAAAAGGCCGGGAAGAGTATAAGAAAACAGTGGACGAGGCATTTAAAAAGGTCGAAGACTTCTTTTAACACGCCATAACATGAAGACGCCTGAGGACTACCAGGCAGAGGGGATGAAACATGATCGGGAAAACCATCGACCAGCTGAAAGTCGGCGATTCGGACCGGTTCTCCAAAACCGTGACCGACGCGGACATCTACCTGTTTGCCGGCGTCACCGGCGACCTGAACCCGGCGCACATCGATGAAACCTATGCGCAGGGCACGTTTTTCAAGACACGTATCGCCCACGGCATGCTGTCGGCAGGATTTGTATCCGCGGTAATCGGTACTCGCCTGCCGGGCCCGGGAACGGTGTACATGCGGCAGACGCTTGATTTCCTCGCACCGGTTCGCATCGGTGATACGGTCACCGCAACGGTGGAAGTGGTTGAAAAAATAGAAGAAAAAAAACGGGTGCGCCTGAAAACCACTTGCGTCAATCAGGAAGGGGTAAAAGTGCTTGACGGCGAGGCCCTGGTGAGCCCTCCGCGGCCGCCGAAAAGCGCCTGACCATCACCGACGATTAATTATTGACGGCCCGACGCGTCACTTGGATTCGGGCCGCCAACTCCAGTTCTCGTAGTAATCCCAGCCTACCATAGAGTTGAGCTGCTTGAGCTCCCCGTCCTTTTCCTGGATAGAGGCCTTCATGACGTCACCGCTGGAAACCATACCGATGGTCTCGCCGTCCTTTTCGATAAGCAGGTGACGCACCCGAAGCCCCAGAAACTTGTCCATGAGGTTGTAGACGGTATCTGTGTAAGGGGCAAAAATAAGCGCCTTGGTCATCACATCCTCGATGCGGGTGGACTTGGGATCGAAGGCCCCATCGAGGATGTTGCGCATGAGGTCCCGCTCCGTCCAGATGCCCACCGGCTTGTCGTCACGGGTCACTATTATCGCCCCCACCTTGCACGTATTCATCTTTTTCAGCGCATCCAAAACGATGGTACCCACCGGAACACAGAGAATATCGCTTCCCTTTTCTTTGATCATGTCATTGGCCGTCTTCATGCTTCCACCACCTTTCCGAAAATTATCGAGAAAGCAGATATAGCTCATCCCTTACCCCTCAACATAGAGCGCTGCCGAAACTCTGTCAATGCAAAGGCGGTTGCTTCAGGCACTGCAGTTACCCTATAAAAAATTCGTTCAAGTCTGCACGCCGTTTCCCGATATACGAATCCAGAACACTTTCATCATAAATTTCACGCATCGCCTGTTTCGCTGTGGCTTTGCTGAGGCATAACCCGGCTTGGGACCAAGCATATCGGAAAGACCGCCGGCACCTTTCACCCGAGGACGGATTCAAAAGGAACACGAAAGGACAAAACGCATGCAGAACGCGCTTCTTGTCGAAGATGAGAACTTTTTTGGCACCATACTCCGCAGGGCCGACGTCATGCCCTACGAAGCTAAAAACCAGGGTCGCAATCGGCTGTACCCATCACCGAAACCGACTGACACCGGCCGCACCTCCCAACCAAAGTCAAGACCCGTTCGGTGCCGGCCGCCTTTTAAACGATGCCCCGAGCCTCATAACGAGCGGTAGCGTCATGCAGCAGCCTCCCAAAACCCTGTTTTCAAGCATCCAGCATCTTTTCCGGCGGCGATCCCCGGGCGATGTGCAACTGGGCCAGGTGCTAGTGAACCGGGGCATTCTTACCGACAATCAGTTGGAAACCGCTCTCGCCGCCCAGCGTCAGCGATTGATCGAGACCGGTCAGGCCGTCCGCCTGGGACACATGATTACCGAACTGGAGCTGGCCTCCGAAGCCGCCGTGGTGGAGGCCATCAATAAGAACTTCGGGATCTCCGTCGTCTCGCTGTCGGACAACATTCGGGAACTCATTCTCCGCCAGCGCGGAACCCTGGCCGAGCGGCTTCCCGCTCCGGCCATTCCCATCTGGCTTAAGCTTTGCGTCGGTGCACTGCTCATCGTCACCGTCACCATCGTCTCTTTCAGTTATTTCATCATCAGCAAGCAGAAGGATCGGCTTTTCGACCAGACGGTAACCGTGGGGACGGTGAGCCTCAATTATTTTGTCAACAACGCCCGCATTCCGCTCATCGATGACGACATTCTCAGCCTCAACACCCTAATCAAAGAGGCCACCGAGACCGAGGGGCTGCGTTACGCTGTGGTAACCGATACCCAGGGATTGATCCGGGCCCATACCGACGTCAACCGCATCGGTACGGATTGGACGACTTCACCCCCCGCAGCTCCGCCGGTCACAAGGGGTAACATCTCCTATTATTCTTTCGTTGCCGCGTCCGGAGAGCAGATCCTGAACCTGTACCGGGATGTGGTTTTTCAAGATAAAATTGTAGGAACGGTCCATGTGGGTGTATCGCTGGATTTTATCGAGCGCTTGGTGGACAGGGAAAAAGGGTCCATCATATATATGACCGTTGTAATGATGACCGTTGGCCTGGCCATTGCGGTTTATCTAGGGTTACGATTTTCAATGCCCATCTCACAATTGGTAGCCGCCACCGAAGCCATCGGCAAGGGCGACTACCGCTATCGGGTGGAACTCGATCGCCAGGACGAGCTGGGCAACCTGGCCACCGCCTTCAACCAAATGGGCGAAGAGCTTTTCCGGCACACCCTAACCCGTCAGTCCTTCGGCAAATACGTGGGCGAGGAAGTGCTGGAAATGATTCTCGCCGACCCGGAAAAGATG
>NZ_JASJGN010000218.1:0-31148 GCF_033791525.1 Desulfosarcina sp. | reverse complement strand
ACGGTCGCGGCGAACCTCGGCAAATCGGCTGCCACCGATCTTTGGATCTGGCTGCCGCCGGTCGTCTGGCCGGACGATGAAGAACGCGTGGCTGGCATACTGCGGCAGTGCCTTGAAAACGGGGCGCGCCAGTTCGTGCTTAATATGCCTTGGCAAATGGCTCTGTTCAATCGCCCCGAGGGCTTGAACCTGTGGGCGGGTCCCTTTTGCAATGCGGCCAATGCCCTGTGTTTGGAGATGCTGAAGACCCTGGGCTTTGCCGGGGCATTTGTGAGCCCGGAACTGGGAGAATCGGACATTCTCACCCTCTGCCGCCAGAGCCCGCTGCCGCTGGGAATCGTCCTTTCCGGCAACTGGCCCCTGTGCATTTCTCGAACCCTATCCGACGACATGCGGCTGCGCGTGCCTTTCGACAGCCCCCGGGGCGAGCAAGCCTGGGTGGACCAGCACGGTCCGGACTACTGGACCTTCCCCAACTGGCGGTTGGACATCACTGAAAAGCGAATGGTTCTCCGGCAGGCCGGCATCCGGATGTTCGCCCACCTGGATGAACCGGTGCCGTCCACGGTGACTATCAAAAAACGTCCGGGGCTGTGGAACTGGAAGATTGGATTGCAGTGAGATAGAAGACAGAAATCGGGGACCGCGGACAGAATTCAGAGGATCGAAGACTGAGGGACCCATTCCGAATTGAGGAATTAGAGAAATTAAAGGATTGGAGAATAGTTGGCGCGGTTTTCAGTCATGACCGGTCCGCTTACATCTGATTCTTGTCCTAAGATTTCTTGGGCAGCAAACCATTTTTCTCAAGTTCCTTTATCACCATCTCAACTAACTGGCCGATGGCCAGCCCTGTGGTCTTCGGATTTTTGATCTGCGATTCACCCGCCCAGATCAACGATTCTGTCGTCACGTCGTAAAGCCTGGTTTCAAGATTGAATTGCACCTTTTCACCGTATATGGTGGGCCAAGTAACGTAGCTTAAGCCATAATTGTAAAAGCCATAGTAGTTATAGAAATACCGCGGCCTGTCACGGCTAAATACTTCGGACTCCTCCATTCCCACCACATGGGTTATCAAGATGGTGTCGTTTTCATACTTGTCGACAACCTCGACGATGGCCTCTTTTTCCAGCTTGACACCCATTTCGACAGCAAGCACGTCGGCACTGGTAATCGCTTCAACGCCCTTCGCACTGAGCCAGTCCTTGAAATGTTTTTCAAGGATTGTCCTGATCTCTTGATTGTCAATAATTGCAATAATCAGCACATCCTTGATCGGCTTGCCCACGTGCGACTCTTCCATATGGGTCGGGATAATTCGGCTGCTCGAACCGGAACAGGCGACTACCGCGATGGCAAGGACTGCCATGAACAGTGTCGTTTCAATTTTTCGCATTTTCAATACGCCTCCCAAATTCTTAGGCTACCCATGTTCATCAATATGAAATAGTATTGGAACCGTGTCGCGATAGATCGGTAAAGACCTGTATAGTATAAATCAGGGTAAAGTCCAATTTATTGTATTATCGACGTTATTTTACCGTGGGTATCGACATGTCGTGGTTTGAGTTCTGGATATAAATTTTCAGATAGATATCAACCGGCTCTTTACCAATACAGATACCATCGTTCTCGGATATCAAGTCAAGGATTTCCAGCAGCTTTTTTGGTGCGGCTCCTTTCGATCTTACCTTGAATCGAAAAATGCGTTGGCCTATACTCGGTAAAATTTCAGAAAAAAAATTGGGCTTCCGTCATGCAACCTCAGACACCAGGAGATACCATGGCTTCAAGCATATTTCATTTCGCTACCATCGAGGTAAGTCTGAATACCGGTCCTGATATCCGAGACATAACTGCTGAGCTGAGCCGCATCATCGGCCGATCGGGCATTGAAAACGGCCAGGTCACTGCCTGCATGGTTGGATCGACAGGATCGTTGACCACCATAGAATATGAGCCGGGTGTAATCCAGGATTTCAAAGACGCCATAAACCGGCTGGCGCCAAAAGATTTGGCCTACGCCCACGAACTGGCCTGGCATGACGGCAATGGTCACAGCCATGTCCAGGCGGCTCTCATGGGGCCATCTATCGCCTTACCCATTCGTAAAGGCCAGCTGCGACTTGGCACATGGCAGCAGGTGGTGGCTATTAATCATGACAACCGGTCCCGGCATCGAACCATCGACGTCACCCTTTCCGGGATATAACCAACCCGTGTCACCGATCAAAAATAGTATTGAGGCCGCCTACTACCGCCCGGCCTTGCCCATTACCCTATCACTGATGGCCGGTATCATTCTAACCCAGGGCCTGCCTGGTTTCGTTATTGCGGCGCTGTTTATCCTGATTGTAGCAGCCCTGCGGCTGGCCATTTGCCTGAGGCGGGACCGGCCGGCGCGATGGTCTCCGCTGCTGGCCACAATGGCCGCAGGATACCTGGCCATGGTGCCGTGGCTATCGCCGACCCAAGGACCCGACCACGTCGCTCAATATCTTGACACCGGATATTGGCGAATTCAGGGAACCGTCGTTGATTCACCTATCGTTCGTTTCGGCCGGACCCGTCTTCTCCTGGACGTAAACACCCTTTCCCGTGAAGCGGTATCACAATCAGTTCGGGGCCGCATCCGGCTGACGGTCATCGGGGAGCTGAACCTGGATCCGGGCGATCGGGTGGCTTTTCCGGCCAGAATGCGGGCCTTTCGCAATTTTAGGAACCCGGGTGGATTTGACTACCGCCGGCACATGGCCTTTGAAGGCATTCTCGGCAGCGCCTGGGTACAGGCGGATAAAATCCGGCGAATCGGAAAGGGCACCCGGTCACTGGCAACGCGGCTGATCCATGCGGCCCGCCATCGGCTGGCCCAGATGATCGATGCAGCCGGCGGCCAGGACGCTGCGGACGAAAAGGCCGTGCTCAAGGCCCTTGTTTTCGGGGACCGGTCGGGCATCGACGATGGGCTGCGGGAGCGGTTCAACCGGGCCGGCGTGGGCCACCTCCTGGCCATCTCCGGGCTTCACGTAGGCATCGTGGCCACCCTGGCCTTCGGCGTTTTTCGCTGGATCTTCTCTTTATTCCCGCCCCTGCTGTGGCGGGGGTGGGGCCGGCATTGGGCGGCGGCTGCGACGCTGGTGCCCGTGCTGGCCTATGGCCTGCTGGCCGGTATGTCTCCCTCGACCCAACGGGCCGAGTTCATGGTGGCGGTGTTTCTGGCCGCCCTGATCCTGGGGCGGACGCAAGACGTCCTGAATACCCTTGCCGTGGCGGCCCTGGTGATCCTGGCCTTTTTCCCCCCGGCTCTGTTCTCTATCTCCTTTCAGCTCTCCTTTGCCGCTGTGCTGGCCATTGTGTATGGTTTGGAAAAGATCGGGGCCGCCGGGGAACCGGCTCGTTCACCGGCCAAACGGGCCGGCAGGGGGCTGGCGGGCTTTGTTCTGGTCTCATTCCTGGCCATTGCCGGCACCGCTCCCGTGGTCCTGTTCCACTTCAACCAGACCTCGGTGGTGGGCATCGCAACTAACCTGTTTCTTGTGCCCGTGGCGGGCTTTGTGGCCGTGCCGCTAGGGTTGGTGTCGGCCTTTGTTTCACTCTTTTTCGAACCCGCCGCTGCCCTGGGTTTCTGGCTGAGCATCAAGATCCTGCACCTGGCGCTGATGGGGGTGGACTTCTTTTCGGGGCTTTCCTTTGCCGCAGTTAAAACCGTGACCCCGTCCCTGATGGAGATCTTTGTGTACTATCTGGCCGGCTGGGCACTGCTGAACCTGCGCAAGACGAGCGTTGCCCCGTGGGTGCTGGCCGCAGCGATTGTTCTGGCCGCCGGCGATGGATTATACTGGTCTTATCAACGCTTCTGGCATCGGGATCTCAAGCTCACGGCCATTGACGTCGGGCAGGGGGGTTGCACGCTCATGGAGCTGCCCGGGGGCGGCGTTGTGCTTTATGATGGCGGCGGTTTTTCCGACAACCGCCTGTTCGATATGGGTCAGCGGGTCGTCGCACCGGTGCTGTGGCGCAAGAAAATCGCCACCGTCGACATCCTCGTCCTCTCTCACCCCAACGCCGATCATCTCAATGGTTTGATTTACATCGCGAAGTATTTCAATGTCCGGGAACTGTGGAGCAATGGTGATGTCAACACCACGAAAGGGTATGGGGAGTTGATGGCGGTCTGCCGTCAGAAAGACATTGTCGTGCGAACGGTGGATGCCGGTACCGGCAAAACGATTATCGGACCGGTGACGCTGACGGTCCTTCACCCGTCGGCGGGGTTTTTAGACCAGCCGGCGGACATCGACCAGGAATACCGCAACAACGGCTCACTGGTCGTCAAGGCCACAATGGGAGATACCGCCTTTCTGCTCACCGGTGACATCGAAGCCCGGGCGGAAAGCCAATTGGTGCAGCGGGTCGGCAGGGGGCTGGCCAGCACAGTTCTCTTCGCCCCTCACCACGGCTCCCGGACATCCAGTTCTCCGGACCTGATTGCCTCGGTGGCGCCGGCGGTGGTGGTGATCAGCGCCGGTGCCGGCAACCGATTCGGGTTTCCCCATGCCGAGGTGACGGATCGTTACCGCAAAGCGGGCAGCCGGATCCTGTGTACAGGCATACAAGGTGCCATATCGATGCGTTCGGACGGCAAAACGGTGGTTGTCAGACCATTTGAGAATATCGAATAGCAAGTCTATCACCAAGTCCAGAATCCACACATGAAATTTAAGTATCTGTTCACGGTTATCGGTTCACAGTTAGCCGTTGTTTTCAAAGAGAATAATCGCGGCAATTTTCAAATCATAAAGACGTACCGATGACTCGGAAGCTGTTTTTCATACTTCAAAACCCTCGAAAGAAGCCACCATCGGTATCCTCTGCATTCTGTTTTTCTTAACCGTGAACCGATAACGGTAAACCGCGAACGGATACAGGTTTGATTTGACACCCGGTTTTTCCGCATACTATAAAACAGATAGGAATTCCATTTCTACTGACCTTCACCACGCCATCCAAACACCGCTGGGGCCGATTGCCCAGATGAGGCCGCCATGTACATCCGACAGACCGATCTGTTTTGGGGACTGAGCCAGAATGTGGTCAATCGGGTCATGGCCATCGCCGAACGCGAGGCGTTTGCCCAGGGAGAAATCCTGTTTCGCAGCGGCGATGCAGCCCGGCATCTGTTCATCCTTGCCCAGGGAGATGTGAAGATCACGATCGATGAAACGGGAACGCAGGTATACACGGGAAGCCGTGTGGGCGAGGCCTTCGGCTGGGGCAGCCTCATCGGCCATATGAATTACGGCGGCGATGCCATCTGTGCGACTCCGGTGGTGGTGCTGAAACTGGATCGAGACCGCCTGCTCAAGTTGCTGGACAACGACATGGAAAGCGGCTACCTGTTTTTCAAACATCTGTCCCGGGCCCTCGGCCGACGGTTGATCACGGCTTACCAACAGATGGCAGTGGCCAGTACTGACCATTCTGGGAAATGTGACGTTTAACGGAGGAAACCATGGCCAACACCGAGATCCAGTCCACTTTGCAATCGTGCGGGTTCCTGAAGAACATCTCCCCGGCACACCTGGTCACCATTTCAGATTTCTGCAGTTTAGATCAATACAACGCCGGCGCTTATGTTTTCCGGCAGGGAGACTTTGGCGAAGACCTTTTTATCATCGTGGATGGATACGTGTTTTTGGAGCGTGCCATGGATATCGGCAGCCACAAAGGGTCGGTGGTGATCGATGCCCTGGGCAAGGGCCGGACCCTGGGATGCTGGTCCGCCCTGTTGGGCGAGCCCCACGTGCTCATGTCTTCGGCCAACTGCCAGAAAGATTCAACGGTGATTCGCCTCAAGGGGCGTCAGCTGAGAAAGTGCATGGAGGAGGACACCCCCTTCGGCTTTTTTATGCTCGAGCGCCTCTGTTTTTTACTGCGCGAGCGCATTCAGGCTGCCTATGGCGCCTTGGACAAAATATAGCCAAACCAACAACGCCAATGCTGAAACGTGACCATGCAGCTTTTCCTTAGCGCTGAAGACGAATTGCACCTGAAAGCCCTACAACCGCAGATCGCTGCTTCTCCCACCGGCAGGGGCCAGCTAATCCCGCTGCTTCAGATGGCCCAGAAGGCCTTGGGCTATCTTCCCGACGAAGCCCTATCCCTGGTGGCCGACCATCTGACCGTCACCCGATCCGAAGTATACGGGGTGGCCTCTTTCTACAACCAGTTCCGGTTCAACCCGCCGGGGAAAAACCCGGTGAAGGTATGCATGGGAACGGCCTGTCATGTGCGCGGCGGTGAGATCATCCTTGAGAATTTCGAGCGGAAACTGGAGATTCGGGAAGGCGAAACCACCGAGGATCGCGAATTCAGCATCGAGCGGGTGGCCTGTGTGGGTTGCTGTGCCCTGGCACCGGTGGCCCTGGTGGGCGAGACCCTTCACGGACACATGGCCCCCAGCAAGGTGGAGGGGCTTGTCCTGCGGGTCCGTATAGAAAAGGAAAAGGCGCAAAGGGAGGCTGCCAAATCATGACGGTTCCGTAAAAAAGCCGATATCTGTGTTATGTGTCATCCCTCGCCAGTGCGGAGAACGATCAGTACGCCTCCTTCCCCGGGATTTGCAAGCCTTGATCTCGGCCTTTTATACGAAACCGTCTGATAAGAGGTTGTTTAAGGTATATCAAGAATGACAGTAGATATTAAGGAGAGAATTCAAGCGGCCTACCAGGCTATAGCCGACGAAGCCCGGTTGCGGCGGGAGCAATTCGATCAGAGTCCGTTGCCCAAAATTCATATCGGCATGGCCACCTGCGGCATTGCCTCCGGTGCCCTGGAAACTCAGGCGGCCTTCGAAACGGCCCTGGCCGAGCGGGGCATCGACGCCCATGTGCACACGGTGGGCTGCGTGGGTCACTGCTACGCCGAACCGGTGGTGGTCATCGACTACCCGGATTCGGGTTTCCCGCCCATTCTCTATCCGGAGGTGACGCCAGGCAAGGCCAGGATGCTGGTCAAGCTGTTTCTGGAAGAGGGCGACCCGCGGTTCGAGCACGTCCTGGGGGCCACCGTGGAAAACGAGATGATTCCTTCGGTGATGGAGTTCGCCCGCTTCAGCCGCGAGAAGCGGGTGATCATGGACCGCTGCGGACGAATCGACCCGGAACAGATCCATGAGTATGTTGCCGACGGTGGATACTGCGCCCTGGCCACCGCCCTTTGCCGGACGCCGGAAACGGTGATTGCCGAAATCGAGGCGGCCGGGCTGCGGGGACGCGGCGGGGCGGGATTTCCTACCGGCAGAAAATGGCGGGCGGCGCGGGCGGCATCGGGCAGCGACAAGTTGATCGTCTGCAACGCCGACGAGGGCGATCCCGGCGCCTACATGGACCGCACCCTGCTGGAAAGCAACCCCCACCAGGTCATCGAGGGGATGATCATCGCCGCCAAAGCCGTGGGCGCCGCCCGGGGCCTGTTTTATGTGAGAGCTGAATATCCCTTGGCGGTGCGGATTCTGAACGCTGCTGTCCAACAGGCCAGGCAAATGGGTTTTCTGGGCACGGATATCCTGGGCAGCGGACTGGATTTCGACATCGACCTGTTCCAGGGGTCCGGTGCGTTCGTCTGTGGTGAAGAGACCGCATTGATTCGGTCGGTGGAGGGCTACCGGGGCATGCCCAGGCACCGCCCGCCCTACCCGGTGGAGCGTGGGCTGGACGGCCGGCCCACGGTGATCAACAATGTCAAGACCCTGGCCACGGTGCCGCCCATTGTGGAAAAGGGGGCCGATTGGTTCCGAGGCATCGGTACAGCAGACAGTCCGGGTACGGCGGTTTTCTCCGTGGTCGGCAACGTGACCCATCCCGGACTGGTAGAGATTTCCATGGGAGTGACCCTGCGCGAGCTGATCTTCGACATCTGCGGCGGCATTCCCAACAAGAAACAGTTCAAGGCGGTGCAGATCGGGGGGCCGTCGGGGGGCTGCCTGTCCGCCGATTTTCTCGACACGCCAGTGGATTTCGACGCCCTGGCCCGGGCCGGTGCCATGATGGGCTCCGGCGGCATGGTGGTGATGGACGAGGACTGCTGCATGGTCGACGTCTCGCGCTATTTTCTGGATTTCACCCAGAAGGAGTCCTGCGGCAAATGCACCTTTTGCCGCATCGGCACCCGCCACCTGCTGGATATCCTGCGTCGGCTGACCCGCGGCGAGGGCCGTGAGGGAGACCTGGAGCAGTTGGAGACGCTGAGCCTGGCGGTGAAGCAGGGCTCTTTGTGCGGGCTGGGCAAGACCGCCCCCAATCCGGTGCTCACGTCCCTGGCCTATTTCAGGGACGAATACGAGGCGCATGTCAAGGAAGGCCGCTGCCCGGGGCGCACCTGCCGGACGCTGACCGCCTTTTACATCGATCTGGATAAATGTGCCCGGGGCTGCGATGCCTGCGTGGGGTGCTGTCCGGTAGAGGCGGTGTTCACCACCAGTAACCGTAAAAAAGGCATCGACCAGAAGTTGTGCGTCAAGTGCGGCGAATGCATGGTGGCCTGCCCGCCGGACTACGATGCGGTGGTGAAGATCTCGCCGACCCACCTGGCGCCCATCATCGAGCGGCCGGCGGAGAAAAAAGGGTAACCGTTCACGGATTGCAGCCATAGTTTTACGGTAAAAAACCCGAAGATAGCGGTTTATTGAAAAAAGCGGTGAATCGATAACCGTGAACTATTACAATAAAGGATAAAAGCGAGAGTATGATTACCCTGACTGTGGATGACCGAACCATCCAGGCCCCTGCAGGCAACAGCGTGCTGTCCGCCTGCCTGTCGGCCGGCATCTACATTCCCCACCTGTGCTGGCTGGAAGGGGACACCCCGGCAGACGCCCCGGCCGCGTGCCGTCTCTGCTTCGTCGAGATCGACGGCCTCGGTGAGCCTCTAGCCGCCTGCGCGGTGACCGTGGAAAACGGCATGACGGTTCACACCGCCACCGAGGCGGTCCGCAGTCTTCAAAAAACGGCGCTTAAACTCCTGCTCTCGGTTCACCGGGTGGAATGCAAACCCTGCCCGGCCAACCGTGCCTGCCAGCTGCAGACGATTGCCGCGTTTCTGGGTACCGGGTTGGGATGCAAACCCTTCGAACGGGTACTCAAGGAACCGGAGGTAGACTCCCGCCACCCAGTATTGGACTATTACCCCAACCGGTGCGTGTTGTGCGGCATTTGTGTCCGGATTTGCCGGCAGCAGCACCCGCTGTCCCGGTTGAGTTTTGCCGGCCGGGGCTTCGATACGGTGGTCGGTTATTTCGATGCAGACCCGGTTGTGGCGGCGGACTGCCTGTCGTGCCGGGCGTGCCTCGACGCCTGCCCCACCGGGGCGTTGGTGCAACGGACGGAAGGTGACGGTTAACCCATCGCCAGAATTCTGGTGAATGATGATGATGTGGCTCATCATATCCGGTGGGGGAAGCATCGGCCCGGAGGATTACCTGGAGATCGCCACGCGGGTGGTGGGTGGTGGTGGACTACTCTTTTTTCAAGCCTTTCGATATCCAGCTGCTGGTGGCCGCGGTGGAAGACCTGTTAGGGGCCTGGAAAAAATGAATGGACATGCGATCTACCGTTAATTGTTTGTCTCACGGGGCCTGTTTTTCCTGGCGATTTCCAGATGATTGAAAAACTTGTCCACGTCCACAAAACCCTCGGGTGAGATGGGAAACGACGCCATGGTTTCGATCATGGCGTTGCGGATTTTGGTGAAATCCCCTTCCTGCTCGACGTAGGGCTTTGCCCGATCGTGCTCGAGCAGGCGCATCAGTGCGCCGATGCGTGTCATCAGCGAGAAAAATTTGGAGCCCATGTTGTCGAACTCCCGGGCGATGGCCACGCCGAACCGGTTGACGGCATTGTCCGCAAAATGGACGGTCTGTACCTGTCCGGTCTCCTCGTCTACGATTTCCAGACCCTGGCCCGGCGTATGCTTCAGCGGCATTTGATTCAGCGCTGCCGCATTGCCCACTTTAAGGGCATAAAGCAGTTCATCGGGTTCAACTGGCATATTCCACTGGGCCATGGGAAAAGGCTCCTGATCATACGGTTCCCTGTCAACCCGGTTCGCGGATGTTCACCGGTTTTCAAAAATAGTTTAACCCGAGACGGGTTTTCATGCAATAGTCAATGGCGCGTTGCCGTTCCCGACACATTCCCGGTTGGCCATCCGACAACGCCACTGCCCGTTGCAGGGCCATGACATCGGGATTTAAATGATTAATTTAACGAGGTATTTTAATCTTATTATCTTCAATTGAACAGGAACGCTGGTGTTCTTTTCCCCTTTGGATGGCACCATTGGTTTGGTTAACGGAAACGGGAACCGTTGGAGGTTCGAATGAAAAAAATGATGGTCTGTTTTTCGGCCGGTTGCCTGGGCGCATTGGCCAACAGTCTCGCGGTCTGGCAGTTCGGCGAATTGGGCATCGCCCGGTGGGCCGGCGTATCCATTGCACCATCCCTTACACCCGTTTGGCTCTACCCGCGGATTGTCTGGGGTGGCATCTGGGGGCTGTTGTTCGTGCTGCCCTTTTTGAAATCCCGTTTCCTGCTCAAGGGGACCGTGTTGAGTCTTCTGCCGACTGCGGTTCAGCTGTTTTTCATTTTCCCCTACCAGGCCAACAAAGGGCTGGCCGGAATGGGCCTGGGCATGTGGACCCCGGCTTTCGTCCTGGTGTACAACTGGGTGTGGGGGATCGTAGCGGCGGCATCAATAAAATTTTCTAAATAAAACAGATGGAAAGACCGATGGCTGATCGTGTAAACATGAACCTCCAACTCACCATAGGCGGGCCAGCACTCATCCGCCATCGGTGGATCGGATATGGAATCGGAAGCGATGGCAATCATTGATCTGAGTCACTTTCTGGAAGCGGATATGCCGTTGTACCCGGGCACGGAACTCCCGGTATTCGAAGAGAGGGCCTCCATCGAGACGGATGGCTATCGTGAGAAGAAGATCGCCTTGTGCTCGCACACCGGCACCCATATGGACGCCCCGGCCCACATCGTCGCCGGGGCTAAGACGCTGGATCAATTGCCGGTAGAGACCTTTTTCGGGGATGCCTTTCTGCTGAATTGTACCCGGGCAGGCAAGGCAGGCGTCGATCTCCAGGAACTGCTACCCCACGCAGATGCCATCCGCGAGCATGCATTTATCGTTCTTCATACCGGATGGAGCCGATACTGGGGGAATGACCACTATTTCTCCGGTTATCCGGTGCTCACCCCGGATGCCGCCCGATGGCTGGCCCATATGGATTTGAAGGGTGTGGGTATGGACACCATCTCAGCCGATCCGGCGGATGCAGTGGACCTGCCGGTCCACAACATCCTGCTGGGTGCCGGGGTGGTTCTCGTGGAGAATCTGACCAACCTGGAAGCCGTGCCGACCCCGTCCTTTCTGTTTGCCGGCTTTCCCTTGAAAATCAGGGATGCCGACGGCTCTCCGGTGCGCGCTGTGGCCATCATATCATGATTGTGGGCAAAAGGATTCGATCCACCACTTTGGGTACGGCAGCCGCCCTCCTGGTCCTTTGGTTAGCATTTCTGCCGAATGCCATCGCGGAGCCGGAAATCATCATCCAGAAGCGCTACTATCCCGCAGTTGGACAGACCTCCGCGCAGATCAGGCAAAACCTCGACCGGAATACCCCCGTCCGACATAATGGCAAACCGTTCGATGCCTACACGAAGTGGGATGTCGACTGGCAGTTCTGGTGGGCCTACGATGGAGACGGCACCTGCCGGATCACCAACGTCACCACCGTGATCCGCATTTGGCAGACTTTTCCACGCCTGGAGAATACGGGTAAATTGGCGCCGCAACAGGTCGACCAATGGGAACGATACATGATCGCCTTGGTCGAGCACGAAGCGGGACACGTGGCGTTGGGCATGGATGCAGCTCGAAACATAGAGCGGCGGGTTTCACAGATGGGTGATCGATCGTCCTGTGATCAGCTTGAGGTAGAGGCCAACGCATTGGCCCGGGACATCATCGCCCGGTATGCCCGCCACGAGGCCCAATACGATGCTGATACCAATTATGGAGAACGGGACGGTGCCCGATTCCCTTGATCGTCCGACGACCATGCCTGACCGTCTGATGCTTGATTTTTACCCCTATATGAAAACAGCCGATGATTTATGCTTGCCTCCGCCGTCAGGATTCGCAATGATGGGGTTAAAAGCTCTGTGCGGTCCAGGGCTCATCGCCACAGCCTGGAAACGCTTTTAAGCCGCGATAGCCAGTGCATTCCCCGTCGTTAGTCGCTGGTAACTATCACCCAAACTGAGCGATGCACCTTTCTCGAAGAAGGTCGATGGGTAACGATTACGGTTGGGTACCATCGATGGTTGTATTCAATAAGGTGAAACCCATTGGGTTTGCCGATCTCACTACATATTCGGCGTTAGCTATCGCCGCGCATAGTCCCCTATAGCGCGACGATATCTGCCTTGAATCTGCGGTAAGCTCGACAATCGCTCAGTTTGGGTATCAATATTTGAACGAATCCGCAAAATACCAATCGTCAGGGCTTTCAGGATGGAAATTGACCCATGAAGATTTTCTGGAGTTATGCGCGGCGTGACGACAAATCTCCGTCGAGGAAGGTGTCCAATCTGCAACAGGCATTTGAAACGGTGCTGTCACAAGTTGTCGGGAAAGACTGTGAAATCTATTTCGACAGGTTTTCACTGAAATGGGGCGTTGAATGGAGAAAAGAGATCGAGCGCCTGATTAACGCGTCCGATGGATTCGTAGCGATTGTGACTCCTTCCTACTTCAATAGCCGGATGTGCATGTTCGAGCTGCAGATGGCACGCGCTGCGAGAAAAACAATACTTCCTATATACTTCAGAACGTGTAAAGCGTTCAAGAGCACATTTAAAGAAGACGGTATAGAATCCGAGATCAATAAAAAACTGAACCATGCTTCTCTGGCGGTGAGCGACTCACAGATGAAGGACTTTCGCGGATTGCGGAACGAGAAATTGGATTCGCGTGAGGTGGAGAATTTTATAGATGGAATGGCGGAAGAAATCGCTTAGTATCTCGGCTGCCTGTCCTTCAAAGGCCTGAGCATTGCCCATGAAATCAAATTTTGAAGAACTCGATTGCCAGAAAACCCACATGGGGGAACTGGTTCTTCGGCGTCGGTGTATATTGTCCCTCGATGGCCGCGAGGTATACGAGGTCAAACTCGGCGATGAATATCTCATGTCGAGCCTGTTCCATGACTCAGAAGTGGCTCTGGCGGACATCGGCCTGGGGGCGTTGGGCGGGGCGGGGTGGGACGTCGTGGTCGGCGGTCTGGGTTTGGGATACACGGCTGCTGCTGCCTTACAATTCAATCAGGTGAAGCGCCTGGTCGTCGTCGAAGCCCTGGCACCGGTTATCGATTGGCACCGTCGGGGTATGGTGCCCAACGGAAAAACGCTGACCCATGACGGTCGCTGTGTATACCACCATGCCGACTTTTTTGCCTTGGTCCGCGGTGATGGTTTTGATCCGGAGGAGAAGGGCACCCGGTTTGACGCCGTTTTGTTGGACATCGACCACACCCCGGGATTCTGGCTGCAGCGCAGTCACGCGGACCTGTATTCAGAAGCGGGCATGCGTCGGCTTAAATCGTTCCTAAAGCCCCATGGCATCTTCGCCCTCTGGTCCAACGATCCGCCGGAAGATGCGTTTGTTGAAATGCTTTCTGCTGTTTTTGCCAGCGCCGAGGGCCACACGGTTCAATTTGACAATCCCCTGCTGCGGGTGGTGACCGCCAATGGGGTTTATCTGGCGTATTGCGGCTAACAGGCAGCTGAGGTGAAAAAGCGCCGCAGCCGCTCTTGGATTGACAGTTCAGATGCCCAACCGAAGTATTTTGCGGCGAAGTGTGTTTTTGTTTATTCCAAGTTCTTTGGCCGTGGCCACCTTCTTCCCCCGGTTTCTGTCAAGCGCCTGTTGGATGGCCCGTCGCTCGATTTCCTTTAGCGTCAAGCCCGGTGCAATCGGGTTCAGTGCGGTGGGCGGAAGGATGTGGTCCGGAAGGCAGGCAACGCGGATGATATCTTCCCGGCAGAGAACAAACGCATGTTCGACGGCATTTTCCAGCTCGCGGATATTGCCTGGCCATTCATGCAGCATCAGTGTGGCGATGGCTCTCTGGGATATGCCCGCAATGTTTTTTCCCGTCAGACGGTTGAAGTGTTCCATGAAATGATCCACCAGCAGGGGGATGTCCTCCTTGCGGTCCGCCAGTGGCGGCAGGGATAGCTTCACCACATTAATCCGGTAGTATAAATCCTTCCTGAATGTTCCCTTTTCAACCAGCTCTTCGAGATGGTGATGCGTGGCGACAATGATTCTGGCGTTGGTGCCTATCGGCTGGTTGGAACCTAACGGTTCAAAGGTTTTATTTTCAAGAACCCTGAGGAGACGGACCTGCATGACCGAGGATATGTCACCAATCTCGTCCAGCAGAAGGGTCCCGTCACGGGCTTGCTCGAACCTTCCGGGTTTGTTGGTTTTCGCATCGGTGAAAGCCCCCGCCTTGTAACCGAAAAGCTCGGATTCCACCAGCGTGTCCGGCAGCGCCCCGCAGTTGACGGCCAAGAAAGGGCCATTCTTGTGCATGCTGTTGTTGTGAATCGCGCGGGCGACGAGTTCTTTCCCCGTGCCGCTGGCTCCCTGAATCAATACTGTGCTGTGACTTTGGGAGATTTGCGGCAGGATTGAAAAAATTTTGTGCATGCCGGCGCTTTTGCTCACGATATCTTCATATGAATGCTGCTTGAACAACGCCCTTCTCAGTTCACTGATATCACTCAAATCCCTGAAGGTCACGACACCCCCGATGACGTTTTTTTTGCCATCTTTCAACAGCGTTGTCGTGGAGCTGATGGGGATCCGTTTTTTGTCGGCACGAACAATATAGATGGGTCGGTTGATGATCGGGGAACCGGTATCCAGGGTTTCGCGGAGAACACAATTGCTTTCGCAAACATTGCTGCGGAAGACTTCGAAGCAGGAGCGGCCGATGGCTTCCTTTACGGGGATGCCGGTAATTTTTTCCGCTGCGCGATTAAAGTAGGTGACGCGCCAGTTCAAATCGATCGCGTATACACCGTCCGTGATGTTGTCCAGTATGATTTGATATTGATCGTCAAGGCATTCGTCGGATGATGCCTTCCCCCCAAAAGCCGGATGATCATTTTTCGATATCGAAAAGGATCTTTCAACGTGTTGGCCGGGTCGCGGTTTGTTTGGGTTCATTTAGTTCCCATAGTTTGTAGCTTAAAGATTAAAAATGTTCCCTCTGTATAGAATATCAGCGAACCCATAATCAAGCTAATTTTGAAATTTCATTTAAATCCGGATAGATGGAATTAATCGTCTTTTCGTCCGCCGATATAGTACGCTTTTTGCGTAGGTACTCTGGGCAGATCTTCTTTCTTCATACCGACCGCTGGTAAATGTTGTCGCCACAGGCCATGCACCAACTTCTGGTTATCACCGATGGTGCAATCGAAGGATAGGGCTGATTTGGCCATGTTGTTTTTGCAACGTAGGGGATTAGGCAAACCATATGCTTCCATCAACCATCTCGATCATCCAACGGAAAAGGGGGTATCACAATGAAAAGCGCGTGGGTTCGAAAAAGAGTCGTATGGACGATTTTCCTTGCCGGGGTCTTGGTTTGCGGATCACTCATCTTCGGAGGTCAAGGCGTGGCCATGCAGGAGACTAAAAGCTCGAAGAAGATGATGGATGAGAAAGCCTATACGCTCTATCAAAGCAAGTGCCTGGGATGTCACCTTTCCGTTGCCGATCCAGAGAAACCGGGTCGAACACGTGACGACTGGCATCTCGTCGTCCAGGTGATGCACGGTTACGGGCTCGACCTGACGGCGGAGGAAAGCGACATGATCATCGACCTGCTCTACGATCTGCGCAAGGGGATGGAAAGAGAAGCAGGCTGATCAAAACCAATAACGCAATCGGAGGAAGATCAATGAAACGAAGAACCTTTTTAAAATCTTTGGCGGCAACGGGCGTTGCGACTTCTTTGACCGGTGCGGGGGCGCTGACCCGCGAGGCCAGGGCGCGCAAAAAGATAAATTTCGGCGAAGTCAAAAGTGTGCGCGTGGATGTACTCAGCGAGACCAGTTGGTTCGACAATGACAACTTGAAAAAACACATGCTGGATTACGGCGGGGCAATGACCAACCAGTATAATATCCCGTGGGATTGGGACAATGCCGGCGGCTATATGGCCCTTTTGACCGTGACGACTCTGGAGGGAAAAGAGAGAAAAATTCTTTTGGATTCCGGGTGGAACAACGATTGGGTGGACTATATTTACGAGAAGAACAACATCCCCGCCATGTTGAAAAGCGGCGAGATCGAGTTCATGGTCATTTCCCACTGGCATCTGGACCACTACTGGGGGATCGAATCGACCTTGAAGCACAAACCCGATATCACCATGTATGCGCCCAAGACCTATTATCCGGAAGACATGGCGCTGCTCAAGGGCGCGCATCTGACGGCCAAAAACAAGGAGGGCGAGGATGTCCATGTTTGCAAGAATGATGTCCCCCATACTGGAAAGCTGATCCTCTGCGATCCGGACGGCGAGAAAGATGGTATCTATAACCCCATGCCGGGGGTTGCCATAAGGAATTTCGACGTTCCCATCCTGTTACGGGTAAGGGGAGAAAATGTCTTTTATTTCAATGTCAAGGACAAGGGGATCGTCACGGTGACCGGCTGCTGCCATCCGGGGCTCCTATCTCTGTTCTCCTATGCCCGCAAAAATTTTGAGGGATATAAACCCTACGGTTGTTACGGTGGTTTGCATATTACGCTCTTTGAGACATGGGATCCAAAGTTTGACGACATCATCAAGGGGGTCAAGGCGTTCAAGATTCAAAAGCTTGCCTGCAATCACTGCACCGGATGGATCTGGGCTGAAAAAGCCGCCGCCGCTGGTATCCCCGTTGTCAAAGGCACCGATAAATACAAATCGTACAAAAGGCAGTCTACCGTGGCCACTGCGAGCAATGCTTTTCTCACCAACGGTGACCACGTTATTTTCTAACTGCCTTTTAAAGGATGCCTTATAGACAGGACAGACCAGGGGAATCGTTGATCTCACCATCACCTATCCCCTCGCTGTCCTGATGGAGGGTCGAGCAGATGAATACGACTGCGCAAACAGGGCAAAAATTCAATTATTTTTTCGGATTGATCAACCTGGTGGCGGTTTTTTGTATTGTGTGGCTGCTGTGGTATGTTTTCATGAATCCCAATACGGTGATGAAACTGTACACCCCCATGTATGGTTTTTCGCTGGTGGTTGGATTTCTTGCCGCCATCGTGCTGTTGAACAACGTTGCCGGCGGCTATCCGTTCCCGGAAGTTTCAACGCAACGATTCGGACCGGTCCAGCGGGGGATAGCCATGACCGTCGTTGCCGTTTTGCTGATGCTTTTTCTGGTTTACATTTTTTTCTGGGGATTTATCGGCAAATTCGGCATCGCTTATTTCAGTCCGCAATCGATCATTGCTTCGGGTGGTCAGGGTGCTGAAATATTTAATGCCCGAGAAAACGCATCCACCGCCATCGTCTACTACTTCACTGCCTTTTTACTCGTAGCGCTTTTCTGGAGCACCGGTTTTGACCGATGGCCCTGGCAAAACGACGATCGGGGTGTGACGGCCTGGTCAAGATTGTTTGCCGTAACTTTCTTCAGCAGTATCATTTACATACTCCTGTTTCATCCCCACGTCTGCTATCTTTTCTACCCGGCTCAGGACAAGGCCGGTGTGGAATCCTGGTGGGCGGACTTTGCCGGTACGGGCAGTGCCTTTTTCGGGCTCGGTCTGGTCCTATGTGTACTGTTCTGGATCGTGGCATCGGATCTGCTGTGGGACGGGTATCCCTGGAAATATCTTGAAAAGGAGGGTGAATCTACCTGGGCCAAAGGGGTGGTTGTCTTTATCGTCACCTTTGTCCTGGGCGTCATCGTGCTTTTCGTTTTGATGCAGATCATGAACTATTTTTGGGATGAAGCGTTTATGGGCGGGCAGTACACCGATGGCCCGGATTTCCGATTCATCCATGCCGGGGAAATCTGCGGATTCTTTATCCTGGCGGCGTTTATTTTGAAACATTATTTCAATAATTTTCCCAATCTGAATAGCCTGTGGGTGGGCGCCGCCATACGAACCATACTCGCCATGGCTGGCGGCATGCTGTTTTACTGGTTTTATTACTCTCCCCTGGCGACCTTCTTCCTGGCCAAGGTGCCCGGCGTTGCCCAGCCCGGTGACACATCGCTGGTATGGACCATTCTCTTTTTGAGCGTCATCATGGTCCAGACGGATTTTTTCGAGGGGTGGCCGCTCAAAAAAAGATAAAGTGGAACAAAAGCAATGGACAAGAGTAAAAGAACATTCTGCAGAAGATACTTTTTCAGGCAGATCGGAAAGGTCGTTGAAAGCTTCGGGGAGGGTTTGCAAGAAGCCCAGCAGAGGCTGGCATTTGATGAGTTTTTTGAATCATATGAATCCAGTTATGCCCTGACCCTGGCCTACCCGGATGACATTTTAATCGAGACCGCCCATCAGCACGGCATCGACACAGAGGGGCGAGAGAAAAATGAAATTGTAAAGGAGTTGTTTGAAAAACATGGTGGATACGGGAACTGATTGCGAGAGTTTCTTTCAGAATAAAGTCAATGGTATGCTGGTAACCACCTCATGGGTCGACGAGTTGAAGGATCTGCTGGGAATGGAGGCGGTCAGTCAGATCTGGGGGGAGGTTCCGGCCTGGTATCTGTGGTTGTCGGATGCCCATGGCGTCTACCGCCTTCAACTGTCAGACGCCATGAACGATGAAAATAATCCGTTGAACAAACAGGGTTTCTTTTCTATCAAGTGCTACCCATTTCCCAACACGACCGTTTTTGACACCTTCTCATACGAGGAACAGGTGTTGAGCCGGAGCCGTTTTTTCGATGACACCCATACCCCCCGATTTGAAGACATGCAGAGAATTCACGATTCCCTGTTCAATGTCGCCGCCATGGAATACCGGGTGAATCAGGATGACACGATGGCGTGTTTTACCCTGGAAAGCCTGGATACTCTGCGTTGGGTCTACCCCGAAGAAACGGTACAGCATTTCGATCTGATCGGAAAAAGCCGATGCTACCGTAAAGGTGAGATCGGCCGATCGGTGCCGGGCTGGCAACTGGGGTATCCTGTTTTTGACCGCCTGATAGGCATGTATGCCTTCTACAGCAAGACCAAGCCGGTCCGTTTGCGCATCACGCGTTCACCGGGTTTCGAATACATGTATACCGGCGCCCATACATTTGAGTGCCTGGATTCGCCGGAAGTCCATCGATTGGCCGCATCGGTTTTTTTTGCATCCCCTAACCGTCCTGATAGGGGGATTGGTTTAAATGAACCGGATGTCCTGGAGCCGGAAGCGGAGCCGGGCCAGGTGGAGATCCTATTGGACCAGGCGTTTCCCTGCGGTCATCTGCACCACTCCGGGAAGTTGGCAACTCTCCCAACGGTTGAAGGCGCACCGATCAACCCGCTCTGGTGGTCCCTGGCCGAGACCGCGTACTCATCAAACCTGGCCTCAACTTGCGGGTGCCATTGATCGTAGGTGACAGCCAGGGCCATGGTAAGGTTTAACCGCCATCTGCAGGTTCATTTGGGTGATGGGAAATGATTAGGATCGCCATACCCATATTCCGTCATAGAGTTTCACCGGTGCTGGATACCTGCACCCGTCTGTTGATTATCGATTACGAGGGGCAAACCGAAGTCGATCGGCGGGAGGTGGCTTTTGATATGTACGCCCCATCCGAGCGGATGGAGATGGTAAAAAAGCTGAACCCCGATGCCGTTATCTGCTGCGGAATCAGCGAAGGGTTTGACAGGATGCTTCAAGTTGCCGGTATCCGGCTGATCTGTGGCATTGCCGGTGATGTCCAGCAGGTCGCAGAGGCGTTTCTGTGCAACCGCCTTGATGCCCCCTGTTTCCGGATGCCTGGATTTCAATCTGATGGTTGAACGTTATGGCATCAATTTTATAATCAAAAGGAGGTAGCGTATGGCTAATTTTTTATTCGTCCTGAGCAGAGATGACAATGAGGCGGCAACGCGGTGTTTTCAATTTGCTAAAATAGCGCATTCAAAAGGACACCAGGCGGATCTGTTTTTTATCGACAATGGTGTGAATTGGGCTGATTCCGCAAGAGATCTGAATGTCAACACGACAACCGGAGATTGCCCGAATGATTATCTGCCTTACCTGGTCGAGAACCAAGTCCCCATTGGCGTTTGAATTCCGTGTGCCAAGAATCGTCAGGTTGACGAGAAAAAATTCTTTTCGAACATGCTCCTCGATGGTGCACCCCATTTGATAGATTTGGCTGCCGAAGCGAAAGTGTTTAATTTTTGAAAACCATTTGGCCTGAGTCTGCTTCATGACCCGCCTAATATCGTGAAAACTGACTGAGAATTGAACGGAGATGATTTGAATTCAAAAAAAAAGATTGGCATAATTATCTGCGATCGCTACCGTCGGTGTGCCGGCGGAAAGTGTTTGCGAGCGATGAGGAACAAGGAAGGTGCGTTCAGCATTTACGCGGGCCTCGACGTTGAGTTGGTCGGGTTTACAACCTGTGATGGCTGTCCGGGTGGAAACATCGAATATGCCGGCGAAGAGATGGTGAAAAATGGCGCAACGGTCGTCCATTTAGCTACCGGCCTTGTGGTTGGTTATCCCCCCTGTCCCCATATCGACACATTCAAAGCCTTCCTTGAAAAACGGTATGCGATCGAAGTCGTCGTCGGTACGCACCCCATACCGAAAAAGTATCTGGATATGCACACTCATTTAGGGACATGGAAAGACGCTGTATGGCAGCCACTGATCGCGCCAACCCTGAGTGATGAATTGACACGGGCAAATTACGATTAAGTTCAGTCACGCCAACTATTCTTTGACCGTTGGGATCTTTCTTTAGTATGTTTATTACGACCCAAACTGAGCGATTCACCTTTCTCGAAGAAGGTCGATTGGTAACGATCACGGTCGGGTACCATCGATGGTTGTATTCAAAAGATGAAACCCATTGGGTTTGCCGATCTCACCCCATCTTCGGCGTTAGATATCGCCGCGCATAGTCCACTATAGCGCGTCGACATCTGCCTTGAATCTGCGGCAAGCTCGACAATCGCTCAGTTTGGGTACGAGTCAGATTTATCTGATTTTCCCGTAATCCTTTGAGCAACGGCCGGGGGTCATAGTGGGTGGAATTACCCAGAGGCAACGATTTTTAAGGACCCTTTTGGGTGGTGACACGGACAGGTTTCCTTTTTTCGACCTTGAGCCTGATGAGGAGACGCTCAGGAGATGGTACCGGGAGGGATTTCCCCGGGAGCAGTCCTTTTCGACCTATTTCAGCCTGGAGACGCACCACTCCGTCGGACTAACGCTGCACAGTTACCCCTTCTATCGAACAGCACCGGGTCTGCTCCATGACCCGTCCGCTTTCAACCGGCATTACCATCCGGACCAGCGATCACGGTATGCGAGAAGCTTTGTCAAACTAAGCCAACGCAATCATCAACAAGGCCGCGTACTCTATGTGGATGCCTCGGGAGGCGGTCTCTTGCAGATGTTGGGGGTGGGAGATTGGGACACTCTGCGTGTTGCGTGTGTTGCGCTGATGAAAAGGCCTCAGATGGTGGAGGGCCTGGTTAATCGAACCACAGATTTCTACTGTGACTGCCTCGAGAGGGTGCTTTCAAAAGTGTCGGTAGACTATGCCTCCTTTTATGAACCCATTGCCTCCAACCATGCACCCGTGGTTTCCCCAGCGATGTTTGAACGCTTCGCCATACCCGGCTACAGGAAAGTCATCGACCTGTTAACCAAGCATCGTGTTCCGCTACGCATTCTATGCACCACCGGCGGTGACTTGACCTCGCTCCTACCATCTCTCATCAACGCCGGCATCAACGGCCTCTGGATCAGCAACATCCGCAGTGCTGGCATGGAATATCCCAAGCTTCGTCGTCAATTCGGAACTGAAATCGCCCTGATCGGCGGGATTGACGCAACTGCTTTGGCCCGGGATGAGGCGGCCGTGAGAAAGGCTGTGGAGGGGACGGTGCCGGACCTTCTTGAAAGCGGTCATTACCTTCCCTGCCTCGATGACAGACCACGCAGTACCGTCCCGTTCGCGCATTACCGACTGTATCGGCATCTGCTCGAAGAACTATCACGCAAGGGGTGATCTCCAATGGATTTCCAACCGTCAAGCCACATGAAAACGCACATGATAGGGAATCGTATGGATTGCCCGGTCAGCCAGGCGCCTGAATTTTTTATTCTCAGCCAGCCACAAGCAGGTCCGGTACAACCAACGATAATAAAATTTAGGCATCACGTATATCGTCCTCAGTTCATGCAATTTCTTGTCAGCCCAATAATAGGTATGTAAGCGATTCCAACGATATGCCATGGTTCTTACCGGCAATAATATGGCTTTTTTAAGACGTTTCATTTTTATTGTCCCATCACATCGATTCCCGGATTTCATTTCAGGTGCTTGTCGGAATTTTCAGATTCAAAATTAGATTGCCGGCATCAGCGTGTCTTGATTTTAATTATCGCCGGAACAACTATTAACTTTAATTTCGGCCATTATATTGTCCCAACGTGCACGGTCCGAAATTTTCTGAAAATAATGTATGGCACATTACGATAGAGGCAGTGTGAGCCGGCTAACCGTATGGTGATAGGGAATAACTACCCATTGGTGGGGGACTGTTGATTCAGTGCGGATATACCGGCAGGTTGTTTCTCCGGCAACCCAATGTGCCGTCGGCCTCATGCCCGACCTGATCCGGTATCCCGTCTTTTTCTGGATCGTGCAAACGCGATGCGATGCGCCCCAGCTTTAGCCGCAATGACAACCATCGGTATGTTTATTTGCAAAATCCATGGTTGTCGGGGTTTGACAGCCGGCAGATCCAGCCGGTCATTCAGCTTTTTCGACGGGAATGCCCTTTTCACGGATATCGGCGAGGATTGTTTTAAGCTGGGCTTTGGTGCAGTCATCTATATGGTAGGCTTTTTGACCACCATCGGTGAAAAAAAACACCAAATGATCCTGGTCAGTCAGATAAACTTTACGGATGTAATCACGATCAAGCCAGGGCTCGAGAACTTTTAGGAAATCGTTAAATTGACAAGTTTGCATGATCTTTCTCCTGTTTATTTGAACCGATCTCAAAAAAAGTTTTGGCTTAAGGCCAGGGCGTTGCCGGGTTTCAACTCGCATACATATACGGGTAGGTTGATTTCAGCCCGTGTTTCCATTTGACTCCACCATACACCCATCACCTCCCCGATCTATTTACAAATGTTAAGATTGCCTGGAAAAGCGATGCACTATGGCTGATCTGCTCATAAGCCTCCTGCCTGGAGAGCATCCGTCCTTCCTTTTCCAATCGGTACCCCAGCTTGAGTGATAGGTTGGCAACCCTGGCAATTTCCTTGGCCAGATCCATCTCAGAACGAATATCTATGGGATAAATTTCGATCAGTGGCAGATTGTAAAGCACCTCATGATTGATAATGCCATCCGTGGCAGTGTGATATTGCTGGTTGTAGGGAGTGTATCGGATGTTATGCAGCGGCTGGGAAAGATCACCGACATAGTGCGCACAAAAGGCCATGTGGTATTCAGCGTATTTTCCCGATTGGGTCGTTGTGCGGTATTCTCTGGTCGCGGCAATGATCGCTCCATAAAGATGGCCCTTCGTGTCATGGGGCACGTTGTAGCGACCTGCCTGATCTAGGACATTTTCAGCGGTGACGATGGTGGCCGGCGGGTTGTAGACATAGTGGTTCCTTTTTTCGATGTCACCCGCTTTGATCTTGGTTATGTCGGCACCCGCGGCATTGAACCATTTTTCATAACCGGCGGCTTTGGCGATAGCGATGTGGGTTTCATCGTGCCATGCCCATCCTAATGACGGGAAGGCACTGATCCAAATTGCCAGCAGACATGTCGCGCTTCTTTTCAGACTTTGGTCATTTATCAACGGTCCATCCTCACGCCAGACCCGGTCAGTGCGCTTTACCCCTCACCAGGCCATCGGCATTTAAATTTTGGGTTTAAGGCGATTGGGTGAATCGATCAGGATGGCGCTGTGAGATTAATCCCGAACAGTCAATATTGTCAAGCGATACCAAGCCCTTGACAAGAATAGGAATCTCTGCAAACGTATACGTGTCCCACAACCCACCATCACCATAGCTGATACGGAGATCCACCCATGGCACTGACGAAGAAAGACATCGTAGCACAGATCCAGGCCCAACTCGATTTTCCTAAAAACAAATCCCTGGAGACCGCTGAATTTCTTCTCGAACTCATCACGGCCAACCTGGAAGTTGGTGATGATGTCCTTGTTTCCGGTTTCGGCAAATTCTGTGTGAAGGAAAAAAAGGAACGGAAAGGTCGGAATCCTGCCACCGGAGATGATCTGATGCTGAAACCGAGGAGTGTCGTGACCTTCAAGTGCTCTGGTCAGTTGCGGAACAAGGTGAATAAAAAATGAAAACTATTGCCAACCGACGCCGGTATCCTCGCCACACCGCCCTGTTCAGTGCGAAATATACTCTCAAGTCAGGAACATATCGGGATTTGGTCAGGAACGTGAGCGCAGGCGGTATCTACATTGTCACCCGACGAACAATTAAAGATGGACAACGGATCAGCCTCCGGTTCCCGGTGTTGGCTTTTGACAAAAAGCCCAGCGTGCCGGGTACGGTGATAAGGTCTCAGTACCGTGGGTTTGCCGTAATGTTTGACAATCCGGTTGAAGAGAAAATCTGCCTGAATGGTCAAGTCCCTCATCTCGACATTGAGCAAGATCAACCAGGGTAAACGCTCATATTCATCTTTCTCGACTTAAAAACCACCGGCAATGGGTCAGACGACAGGCGCTCTCGGATCGTTTTAAAACGAAAGGGTAAACGAAGATGTCGCTGATCAGGCCTGGTTCAAAATAAGGCACGTACCTGCATGCAACGGTGGGTTGTATGGAGTAATCTTGAAATATTCTTTATCTAAACCGCCGTTCGTTATTTGACTGGATACAGGGCATTCACAGAGCTTGATCTCCTAAAAAATTTGAAACCTACATATGGGATCTGAATTAGTGGCCATGCAGATTTGTATCGTGGCGGTTCGTGACTATTTTTATTGTCAACAGTTCGAACCTTTATCATGGAGAATGCCGTGAATGTTCCCTCTTATTTTTCGAAATGCCGTGGACTCTGCTTCAAGCTGTTGGCTATGGCTGCCTTGATTGTCGGTCTCAGTGGATGTCTTGAGAATTACGGCCGATTCAGCCGAGATGCTCAGGTCAGCCATGCCTTTCGAAGCGGCTCAGTCCCGCAGGAGCTAAATTACTTTTACGCGGGCAAGGAGACCATGCCTTACGCGATTATGGGCATTGATCCGAGTTATATGATTCCATCATCCTTTTGGATCGCCTTCGAGCCACAGCCGGAGCAGATGCGGAAGATGAGCTCAAACATCTACGGCAAGGATCGGTACGATCCATATGGATTCAACATCTTGGACCCCGATGGTGCAATTGTCGGCATCTGGTTTTCCAGCCTGCACTTTCCCAGCATCAATGTCGATCAACAAAACCGCACCGTCAAGGTGCTGTATAAGAATCCGGAGAGTTATCGGTAATATTATGTTCTGGCATAGAAGCCCTGGTCATTGAGCATCAGTAGCGATGAGCCGCCACAGCAGGTGTAGGGTATCTGAAGGAATACCCTAAATGGTCGTTGGAATCAGCAGCGTTCTTCATGAGGTGCTGTCCCTATACTCTGACTAAAAATTTAACTTCCTGCAAAGTATGACCATTTGGTGAAGGGCATTTCGGAAAGCAATCCTTAATTCCAGGCCAATTGGCTGCGTATTTGCCAATAACTGTCGGCGGGTTCCACCAATGCACCCAACATCTCTGCCAATGAATCGTTCCATTTTATCTTCAATGCTTTCAGGTTGGATTTCAGATGATCGACGCATGTGGCACCACTCAGGACCACATCAACAAACGGCTGGTTAATAACCGCTGCCAGGGCCATGCTGTCCACTGTGACGTTTTGAGTTTCTGCCTGTGCTTGCAGTAAGGCCATCTTCCGTTGAAATTCGGGAGAATCGTTTCGTGAGGTCAACCGGCCGTTGGCCAAGCTTTCCTTTACAATAACACCAATTCCAATTTCGTGAGCTTCTCGTAAAGCGCTCGTAACCGACTGCTCAAGCAGATTCCAGGTTGCCTGTACGGCTGAAAAAAGCAGAACACCATCAAACTCAATTTCAAATGCACGCCGGATCGTGTCCGCCTGCTGCGTACCACTTACCGAGAAACCAATACTCAGCCCGGTGTTACGCAATCGAGCCAGTTCCAGCAACACCGCCTCGCAAGCCAAAACACCGCTGTCAAGGCTAGTTGAATGAATCTGGTACAAATCGAGATGGCCACCGAGCAAGGCCCTACTTTCTATAATCTGACGCTGTAAGACCGGCAGAGAATGCTCTTTTACTTCATGCTTCTGCCCTTTTGGTAGATTGACCTGCCAATCGGCAGTGTAGGTGTAACCCCATTTGGAGCCAATGGTACACGCCTTCTCTGTAATGCCCCGTTTCACAAGCCAGGAATGCAGGAATTCTTCCGCTTTTCCGTATGATCGGGCCGCATCAAAATAGCGAATACCAGCATCCCATGCCGAATCCAATACGCTATGCGCCTGTGCTTCCATCGCGGTGACATCGTGATTGTAATTCAAGTCATCCCCATGCCCCAAATTAATATAACCGGGCCGTCCCAATGCGGCCAGACCCAAGCCTATCGGTGTAACTGATAGATGACTGTTACCAAGTTGCTTTCTGTTCATATATCATTCCAATCGCTTTGCCGCGATATAGCAGGTTTCGATGGAGATTAAATTAATTTTATTGTACACAAAACGCTCACATCAGCGGTTCTGCTTAACTGGATCCGGCTGCAGTGTTAGGTGGCGCATGAGAGAAAAACGTTTCATTAGGCCGTGTAAAACCGTATCACAAAGGCGATCAATACAGCGAGCAAAACCATCAAAATTATTACCACCATGAAACGCCGTTGGCCGGTAGAAATGCTCGCGAATCGATGCACCACCAGATAGATGCCACTGAACGCTGCGACTAACCCTGAGAGGCCGGCAATAAGGCCAGAGCCTCCATAAAACATGATGCGCTCTGGTTCCTCATGAATCCCAAAGACGCTTGGGTCTGACACTTGTATTAGGCCAACACAAAGCAGGCAAAGGAGGACACTTCCAAGAAATATACTTCGAGTCATATGAATTGACCTCCCAGTGCCAATTAACATAGAGCTAACCGGTTCCAGCAAGCGCAGCTTGACGGAGTCCACTTAAAGGACATGATGTTAGGGCTCAGGCCCATTTCCACCGTGGCCGAAGCGAAAGCATAACATGAGCATGAGGCCGCCAAAGGCCAGACCGATGATCCAGTAGCTCGACTATGCAGAAATCTGGCCCCCGGGCTTGAACCGCGATAGCGAGCGCATTGGAAATCGATTTTATTATCCTTCCGGTGCTGCCCAGCACTGCCGTTTCAGGCAGAACATTCCTCGCGGCTTGCCGCGGGGAGGGTTCAATCAGTTAAAAGTAAAATCGCGTCGCTATAAAGGCGAGTTGAGATAAATCCACGCTGGGGGCATGTCAAAGCCTGCGCTTTCCAGTCCATACTTGTCGAAAATGGCACGAACTTGGCCGTAATTAAGGCAGAGTGCAGTATCACTTACATCCAGCAGGAAGCGTGTCCTTAAAATATTCGAAGCACAAGCATATCGCTTCTTTTTCCCGGTCATCAAGAGATATGAACTGACATCCTATGCCTCGATTTGTTTTATTGATAACTTTGGCTTTAAATCTAACTGCCTGGGTTTCAGTCGGAAGCTTGACATTAATGGTCACAATTTTTCCTACTGCAACTTTATCTATTTCGCCGATTTCTATGAAGATTCCGCCTAAACTGATGTCTGTAATGGTCAAAATACCATCAATCCCCTGAACCATTGCGTTACAATGAAATTCAAGCCTTGGATCTTTTCTTCTTTCGTTTTTTACCTTTGTCTTTTCACTTCGAATATCGGCCATTGGGCTAACCTCAAAATTAGGCCTATAAGGGTTCTTTGATCTATTGCCCCATTAAATATTAGAGGAAGGCGCTAACTTCGCCTCCGATAAATCTCAGGTTACAACGGTGGGGGGTCAATTACCCCGTCGCTTACGACGATATAAACGAATCTATCCTTTGATGATACCCCGCTGCCTGTGGCGGTGCAGATCATTATTTTTACGGAGTATAAAAGATTTGCATGTAAAGTGCAAAGTCCACTGCAAAAATTTGTGGTTTGCGTTTATGAATTAAAATGGTTGCGGTACTTGAAAATTAATTAAGGAATGGATTTTGAACCGGAAGAATCACTCCCCAGTAAATGGTGGTTGACCGGCGACTAATTCGTCAAAATTTATAAGGGTTGCAAAATTTGGCACATCTCAGCTATGCTCAAAATGTAGCTATTTGCTCATTATCATTCAATTATTGTCTAAAAAAAAGATTGACCAATCAAATAAGATTGTGTCTCACGTTTAAAACTAAGGTCTTCTGATTAACAGTAGTTAACCTTTCAACTTGCCTTGTTTAATCTCAAAAAACGACCTTAAGGTGAAAGGAGGCACCATGAACGAGAGCACCATTAAATTTAGACTCATGAATACTGACGATTTTGACGCAGTGGTCAGCATTGACGAGAAAGTATTCAAGGCCTCCCGGCCGGAGTACTATGAACTGAAGTTTGAAAAGCTTTTTAGATCCAAAGAATACCTGCCCACGTCACTTGTGGCTGAGGAAAGTGATGGAACGGTGGTGGGTTTTGTAATGGGGGAACTCTATATGGGAGAATACGGTATCTCTCAGGAAGGAGCAACCCTGGATACCATCGGCGTTGATCCCAGTTGTCAGCACAAGGGTATCGGTGGGCGGTTGATCAATGAGTTTATGGATCATTTGAGAGATCTCAACGTTCAAAAAGTAAACATCTTGGTCGACAGAAATGATTCCAAATTGATGCATTTCTTTAGCGCCAACCAATTTAGCCCCTCCAAAACCATTATTAACCTGGAACGAATCCTTTGATGTCAGTGAAGGATTGGCGATTCATACGAGCGCTTAAGTATAACAACACGGGGCCCAAGTCATAACCCTTCCAGATAATTTTCCTTTTTAGTCCAATGCTATCAGACTGTTTCCTTAGGGGGTGGAAATAAAGAATGGGCAGGGCCTATGGTGGGGCCTTGCCCATTAGAGGGATGCGAGATTCAGAACAGTACAGATTTTAACCAATCCAATTCCATGGGGTTTTCCCTCTGTTAAATGATCTATCGGAACATTCTGTTCAAAGTTTAGGAAAAATCGTTTTATGGATTGGTGGTGGCGGCTTCTGGGGAACCGGTGGCCTATTTTTTTGGACGGTGGTGGGTGGGGAGGTGGATCTCATTGACTGGACAGCCTGATGAGTAGGATATCCCGTATTCATCGCACAACATGCTACCACAACCCCTGCTTTCGTGGATGTCTTGAAAAAAAGTATCGGATTGAAGGACCGGTGCTTTTCAAATATGAAATAGGGTTGTAATGGGAATCAAAGGTTTTGACACTATTGATTATATTGGAGTACACTTAGCATGAACGAATAAAAACAGCGACATATTGAACTCAGGTTTTCATTTGGGAGCGAGCTTGTCTTAAAATTTTACCACTGTTTTTTTAATTCGACCGTTAAGCCACAATGGATAAATATCTTCGAAGCACACTCCAGGAGGTTATTATGAATGGTCGTGAAGAAAAAAGAGCATATAAACGGCGAGAATATTCCGTACCCATTGAGATTTCATATATTAACAAAGGAAATGGCTTGAGTGCGCAGTCGCTGAATCATTGTGAGGGTGGCATGTGTTTCGAGTCAACGCTTCCCTTTCAACCTGGGTCAACCCTTAATATCAGGGTTAAGGAATTCCATCCCCACGGTCCCTGTACTGGCCTCTGTGAAGGGTTACGCTCCATAACCTTGGCAGAAGTGAAATGGTGTAGTGAAGTTACAGTTGCGGACGTTCCTCATTATCAAGTTGGCATCCAATTCTATGCCCCGGTTTACTGATAAATTTACCTCGCCACGTCACCGTCTCACCACTCCAACTTTCATCCCCAGACACTTTCCCGTAATTCCGGGTCGCCGTTGATATTCAGTGTCGGAGCCCGTGCGGATTTTTCATCTTAGCGCCACCGTATACAAGAAAAGTGGAAAACAGACCCCTATGAAGGCGCATCCCGTGAATTGTCTGTTGAGTTGAGCTTCAGATTATGTCGGGTTGGCGGGAATATTTTGAAAATGCTGCGGCGAAAGGGCTCAGCTACTCGTTTTAGAGTTGGAATAGGAAACCCTCCTATATGGATCGGGAGGGTCTTTTGTAGGACAATTTTTCTTTTCACAAAAAAGAAAAATCTATTCGATATGTTTCAGTCCATGGGCTGCTTTAAACTCGTGCCATTCATCATGGTCTATATTGCCATCTTGATTCAAATCAATGGCGTTGAATACTTTCTGTTCTGCATTCTGAAAATTAGTAGAAAATTCGTCCCAACTCACAAGGTCATCACCGTCGGCATCCATGTCGCCGAAGTGAGCGTTAAATGACTGTGGATCCGGCATAGCAGAGCTGTGATGCTTCTTGCTACTTGATAGACCCACAAAGATCTGCAGCGCACGGTCGGTAGCGAGGTTGTCGTCCATCGCCGCCCCAAAGGCCACGACTTGGCCTGTGGGATCGAGTGCGACGCCAGAACCCGTTATCGCCGCCATGGCCTTGGCCAATATCTGAGCCTGTTCTACCGCCGGCTCTAGCTCGTCCGCGG
>NZ_JASJGN010000217.1:0-19212 GCF_033791525.1 Desulfosarcina sp. | reverse complement strand
CAACACTGCGATTGTCGAGCTTGCCGCAGATTCAAGGCAGATGTCGTCGCGCTATAGTGGACTATGCGCGGCGATATCTAACGCCGAAGATGTGGTGATCCGCCTGAGGCGGATAAAGATCGGCAAACCCAATGGGTTTTCCATTTTGAAGTCGCTAAGTGACATAACCCATACTTTTTGTAATAATTTTTTATAAAACCAAAATGGGAAACGCTCAGCTTGGGTGGAAACATCACGTGGACGGTCGCTCATTTCTCATTAATCAGTCTTCCAGCGTAACAACTTTTCTGGGCTTTATTCCATGTTTGGCCATACGATATTGGAGGGTAGAGCGTGCGACCCCTAATAGGCGCGCGGCCCCTTTACCACCACCAATGACCCCCTTGCACTTGATCAGGGCCTGTTCGATGGAATGGCGTTCGGACTCCGCCAGGGTGGGAAGACTATTTTCATTCTCTTGGTCGGCTCGATTCTTCAAGTCAATCATTTTCTCAACATCATCGATGCTAATTTTTTCGCTGGGCTTAAGAATTATCATTCGTTTAACAAGATTTTTCAATTCCCGGACATTTCCAGGCCAGTCATAGGCAGTCAACAGGTCAAGTGCTGACTGGCTGTAGACTGGCGCGATTTGATGGATTTGGGTGGCTTCAATCTGATTGATCTGTTCAACCAGCAAGGGGATATCTTTCTTTCGGTCGCGCAACGCAGGCACATGAATGCGAATGATATTCAGGCGGTAATACAGATCTTTTCTTAACTTGCCTTGTTGGATGCTTTTTTCGGGATCCCGGTTCGTGGCGGCAATCAGTCGAAAATTGACATCGATGGGCTGATTGTCGCCAACACGTTCAAAGCGCCTCTCCTGCAATACCTGCAACAACTTGGCCTGTAGGCCAGCGGGCAATTCGCCAATTTCATCAAGGAAAACGGTGCCCCTGTCACCCATTTCAAATCGCCCGATTCGTTGAGAATCGGCACCGGTAAATGCGCCTTTGGCATGGCCAAACAACTCGCTCTCAAACAGGGTCGATGAGATGGCGGGGCAGTTGACTTTAATGAACATGTGATTTTTTCGGGGGCTTATATGATGCATGTATCGCGCTAAATAATCTTTTCCGGTCCCGGTTTCCCCGGTAATTAAAACCGGTGCGTCGATTGCTGCAACCCTTTTAACCAGGTTCATGATTTCAGACATCTCAGCGGAAATGTAATAGAAATTTTCTGGATTGTATTCTTCAAGGACCCCCATCAGGTATTGTTTTTCTCTTTCCAGGTGTTTTTTTTCGTCCTTCAATCGTTTGTAGGCCACCAGATTGTCGACGGCAATGGCGACCTGCCTGGATACTTCAGTAAGCAAATTCGATAATTCCGATAGATGCTTCGGGCGGGTTTTAAATGAAAAGTGAAGCGTCCCCAATACTTTTTTGCGAACGATCAGCGGGAACGCCATGGTTGAAGTCAAGCCGGCTTTAATCAACCAATTGATAATTGGTAAATCCGCATATTGTGTCAAATCATCGATGATAACCGGGTTCATAGACTGGATGACCATCTTGGCAATGGATCCCTTTAGCGGGCGGTGTACCTGCTCTGAGATGGTGTTGCGACCAATCCCAAATACTTTGGTGAAGTACTGCAGCGACTGATTTTTATTATCATAAAGGTTGATGCTCAGACGGTCGCAGGGGAAGTGCTTGTTTAACTCTGTGGTAAGTGCATCAAAAAAGCCCTGATTGGTCTTGTTGGAAATTACGGCATTGGTAATTTCAAGCAGTATTTGGTGCCGGGTTGCAAGACTCCATTCCATAAGGTTCACAATTTTGTAAGAAGGTTGTCGGAGAACGAATCGAATTGGCTGCTCTATAGAAACCGGCCATGATCCACATCTTAAATGTTAAGCGCACATTCGTAAAGCCCAATTTTGGGCACTGTGCCCAATATCGGGCCCTAAAAGTTAGGATCTTTTTTGTATGCCAGATTATTTATTCGAGATTTCAATGTAATACGTTTTTTTTAGAGTTGGCACCTTCCATGCTGTTGTAGAAGGGATCTTACCAAAACGGGGTTTTGCATGGAATACCTTTTGAATCACCACAAAGGTCTAAAACTCATCAAAATACCCGAAAAAGCCAATGTAACGGTTCTGCAACCGGAGGCGATGCCTGTCCGGGAGACTCTTTCAGACATGATGGATCTTGCCCTGCAAAACGCCCGGTTCATTGCCCAGTTGAGGAAAAAAAATCCGTCGAGTATTGCCATCGTCATTCCGGATGAAACTCAGCCGGTTCCGATAGCATTGCTTCTGCCGAAGATCATTCAGCGATTGTTCCATGCACTGCCCCGACTAGAACCGCTTGGAGTGACCATTATCCTTGGGAACGGACTGCAGCCAACCCCGAACCCTGAAATGATCGAGATGATTCTTTCATTAAATATGGTTCGCAGCTGCAATGTTGTTACCCATGCTGCCCGTTACGCGCGGATGAAAGATTTCGGCATAACCCAGCGCGGAACACCGGTGAGAATCAACGCCGCCTTTGGAGAGGCGGACTTTAAAATGGTCATCGGGCTGATCGAACCACACCAGTATTTCGGTTTTACCGGCGGCTCAAAGGAAGCTGTGATCGGGTGTGGGTCGGCTGACAGCATACGGCATAACCACCGCCTGATCCAAGAAGACCCTACCCATAGATGGCATCTTGGTGGCCACCCGATGCGCGAAGACCTGGATGAGGCCGGTCGAATGATTGGAATCGATTTTGCGATCAATGTCGTCCTGAATACCGATAAGCAGGTGGTTCGTATTCTGGCCGGCGAGCCGGACGTTGTCCTTCAACAAGGGGCCGAAACCTGTGCGGCTGTGCATGGCCTCGAACTTGGCAAAAAATTTGACATCATTTTGGCATCCTGTGCGGGTTACCCCAAGGATATCAGCGCGTATCAGGCTCAGAAAAGCTTCGGTCTCGTTTCCCATGCGGTGAAAGAAGGCGGCAAAATTTTACTTCTGGTTGCCTTCCGGAAGGGCTTTAGTGAGGAAGTTTATTTCGACTATGTTTGCCCGCTTGCCGAACCGGAAGCGGTCATGAACGATTTTAATAATTTTGGTTATACCATGGGGGCCCGCAAGGCCGATTTATTTGGCGGGATGCGCGTGACTTACAAAGCCATTGATTTCGATGATCTGGATAGCGGGATCATGAGAAATTGCCATTTGAGGGCTGCCGATCCTTCAACCATTATGGAGGAATGGGTGGATGATTTTAAGGGAACCCCGGAAGTAGCGGTCATTCCTCATGCAGCTACCACCTATTTTCTAAATAGTGACGACCAATAACGTGTTGTGTCAATCCCAGCATTTAAATTGATAATCACTGACCCGGTCAGTATTTGACCGACATTCGTTTTTTTTTATTTAAATTTAAGGAGGAAAGTTAATGATTCAATTTCTAGTTCACGAAAAGGCCGACAGTGTCGGGGTTGCCACCGTCGACATCAAAGCTGGTGAAACAGTAGAGGGGTTGTTCATGGACACCCAGGAACCGGTCGAAGTAAAGACGCTGAACGACATCCCCCTGGGGCATAAAATCGCCATGATTGACCATCACGTTGACGGCTCTGTTATCAAATACGGTGCTGACATCGGGAAAGTCGTGGCAGACGTCAAAAAGGGCGGACACGTACACACCCAGAATTTGAAGACAAGGAGGTGGTAACCATGAGCAATCCAAAAGTAATGGCCTATAGACGTGAAAATGGACGCGTCGGTATTCGCAACCATGTGGTAATACTGCCGTTGGATGATTTGAGCAACTCGGCCTGTGAAAAAGTGGCTTACAATATCAAAGGCTGCAAGGCACTTCCCCATGCATACGGGCGGTTGCAATTTGGCGAAGATTTGGAGCTGTTCTTTCGCACCCTTATCGGCACCGGCGCCAATCCCAATGTGGCGGCGGTGGTCGTCATCGGCATCGAACCCGAGTGGACCAACCGAATTGTGGAAGGCATCGCCAAGACCGGCAAACCGGTAACTGGTTTTGCCATCGAGCGGCATGGTGAGATCAAGACCGTGGAGATGGCCAGCTGGAAGGCCAAAGAATATATTCACTGGGCCAGTGAATTGAAGCGGGAATCGTGCGATTTGAGCGAGATCTGGGTATCCACCAAATGCGGCGAGTCGGACACTACTTCCGGCCTGGCATCCAATCCCACGGTGGGCAATGTTTTTGATAAACTGGTGGCCATGGGCGCCACCTGCAGCTTCGGTGAAACCAGTGAAATCACCGGCGGTGAGATGATCGTCAAGGAGAGGGCCGCAACACCCGAGGCTGCCAAGCAGTTCATGGACCTTTTCGATCGCTATGCCGACATGATCGACCGCAATAAGACGGATGATCTTTCCGGCAGCCAGCCCACCAAGGGTAACATCGCCGGCGGACTGACCACCATCGAAGAAAAAGCCATGGGCAACGTTCAGAAAATCGGGAGACAGTGTAAATATGTCGGAGCTCTGGACAAGGCGGTGACTCCCACCGGGCCGGGATTGTGGTACATGGACTCTTCCAGTGCCGCAGCCGAAGCGGTTACGCTGTGGGCGGCCGCCGGCTTTGTGGCCCATCTCTTTCCCACCGGGCAGGGCAACATCATCGGCAATCCCATCGAACCGGTGATCAAGCTGACCGCCAATCCGCGCACTGCTGGTGATATGTCCGAGCACATCGACTACGATTGTTCTGCCATCTTGAGGGGTGAAATGACCCTGGACGAGTCCGGCGACAACCTTATCAACATGTTGGTTCGCACTTGCGAAGGCCGCCTGACTGCCCAGGAAGTTCTTGGACATGAAGAGTACGTCCTGACCAAGCTTTACGAGAGCGCCTAAATCAGGCAACCGCAACGGAAACATTAACAAGTTGAAATCTTCATTCCGGCTCTGGAAACCAGCAACGGTTCCGGGGTCGGAATGGATCCCGATAAAAGCAGGATTTTTAGATCCTTGCACGGCAATAGAAGGACGGTAACGCTTTATCGAGATAGTCTGTAAGAAAACGTTAAATCAATATGCCTAACCCGGAGGTGAAATGCCATGGAGGCACAACAGGACAACAAGACAAACGTCAAAGAGGGAAAAGGCGCACTGATTACCTTTTTTCTTCTTTTCGCCCTGTACTTTATCAACGTACTCGTTGGCAAAGCGAAGGTCTCATATGGCCTGAATCTACCACATTTAGGGAATGTGGCAGAATTTATCCTGCTAACCGTGGCTTGCGTTGCATTGATCGTAGCGGCTTTGAAGAAAGAAGCTTTAGAAAAGTAATCCTCAACTCAGACAAAGGAGACGAAAAAATGGCCCATGACGAACAGAAAGAATCCGGCCCGAAAATGGTAGAGCGGCGTCGTTTCATGGAATTGACGACCAAATTTGGATTTACGGCCGCCACGGTAGCGTTATTCAGTGGCGTATTGGGTTCGAAAGAGGCCAGCGCGCAGGTTGCCAAGGAGGAGACGGTGCGCAAAAAGACGGCCAAATACACGATGAATATCGCCACCGCATATATACTCGGCGCCTCGCGAAGCTACCCCATTATGCAGTTGGATATGAAAGAAAATATCCAAAACTGCACCAATGGAGAAGTTTATGTCAAACTGGCGCCGGGCGGACAACTGGGAGCCGGTTCCGCGCTGGTCCAAAAAGTTCAAAGCGGCACGATACAGGCTGCCCAGCATTCCATTTCCAACTTCGCCCCTTTTGCTCCGGTCGCCGATTTAATCAATATCCCCTATTGGTGTGGCGAAAATCAGAAGTTCGTCAACCTGGTCAATTCTGATGCGTGGCGCAAAGAAGTTCATACCAAGGTGGCCGCAAAAGGTTTCAAGGTTCTATGGTATGTCGTCATCGACCCGCGTGTGGTTGCGACCCGCAAGGGGGTTGCCGGCCCGATCAAGACGCCGGACCAGATGAAGGGACTCAAGTTTCGCGTACCCGGGTCCAAGATTCTGGCACAGTTCTATCAGTTGTTGGGCGCCAATCCCACGCCAGTTGCCTGGGGTGAAACTTCTTCAGCCATCAAGCAGGGGGTGGCGGATGCCCTGGATCCTTCTGTTGAAGCGCTGCATGTTTTCGGTTTCAAGGATGTGCTGGACTGGGTGACCTTCAACGGCGCTGTGCCCGATAGTCAAGTTTATTCTTGTAATCTCGAGTGGTTTGAAGGGTTACCCAAAAAAATCCAAGAAGGCATCGATTTCGCCAGTGACATCACCATGCAGCAGAATCTGGCCAAAGTGCCGGCTGCCCGCGCCTATGCCATGGCTGAACTGGCTGCAGCCGGTGTGAAATTTTATGTGCCCACTGCGAATGAAAAGAAGCAGTGGGTCGAAAAAGCCGGCGCTCAGTTGCCTGCATGGGACAGTTTTAAGAAAGAACTGGCCGGATCGTTGGAAACATTTGATGTGCTTCTCAATGCGGCCAATACGATGGGACGATACTACGTGCACGACGTTAAGGCATAAGTTTTGACACACGGCGGCGCCGGTCCATAAAAAGGCGCCGCCCGTTCATCACTTGAAATTTGCATGAGAATAAGGATGTGACGCATGACGATTCGAACGATCCTCCACAATATTGATGAAAACGGCGAGCGATGGTTGCTGCTGCCGCTTTATTCCCTGATCGTGATAACCATTTTTATGGAAGTGTTCCGAAGATTTGCACTGAGTTACTCTTCGATCTGGGCGGAAGAGGTCGCGCGCTACGCCTTTATCTATGTTTCATGGATTGGCGCATCGGCCGCCATTAAGGAGCGTGCGCACATCCGCATCGACGTAATCCTGCCGCTCGTCGGCGACCGTGCGCGTGCCATGATCATGATCTTAGGCGATCTGGTCACCATCGTGCTGGCTGTTCTCGCCTTCTGGTGGTCCCTTGAGACGGTTCTGGTATCCCTTAAATTCGGTTCGGTGACTCATGGCCTGCAAATCAGCCTGGCCTGGTTTTTGGCTGCCGTACCGCTCGGGTTCGCCATGATGCTTATACGGCTGATTCAGTCCGTCATCCGAGATGTCTCCGACCTCAAGGCCGGTCGACCGATATTCGAGGGAAAGAAACTTTTCGATTAGGAGTCTACACATGCTTCAACAATATTTGATGCAACAAGAAGAAATCATTCTCGGATGGGGCTTCTTTGTTCCGCTGGCATTGATGGTCGTCATGATTTTACTGGCCGTCCGGGTTTGGGTCGTCATTGGAATCGGCTCGTTTGCCATGCTGCTGTTAACAGGTGTCCTCCCGCCTACACTACTGGGCGAGGCGCTGTTCGATGGGATCGATTCATTCGCATTGATTGCGGTGCCTTTGTTTATTCTTACCGGAGACATTCTTGTGCGGACCGGGTTGTCCGGCAAGCTGCTGGACGTGGCCGAAGCCACCATGGGCGCAAATCGATCCGGATTGGGAACGTCCACCGTACTGGGCTGCGGTTTTTTTGCCTGTATCAGCGGCTCGGATGCCGCCGACGCCGCAGCCATCGGCAGGATCACCATCGACCGGTTGACAGCTAAAGGCTATCCCAAGCCCTATGCCTGCGCGCTGGTGGCAGCGGGAGCATGCACCGGGATTTTAATTCCGCCATCCATATCTTATATCATTATCGGACTGGTGTTGGGCATCAGCGCATCAACCCTGTTTCTGGCCGCAGCCATTCCCGGTGTGCTGATTTTGCTCTCGATTATGTTTGCCAATGCGTTGGTCAACCGTGTCAAGGGATACGAAAACAGCACCGCGGGATTCAATTTTACACACTGGCGTCAAACTGTATACGCGGGGCGCTTTGCGCTTCTCATACCCGTAATCATTTTGGGCGGCATCTACTCGGGCATCTTTACCCCCACGGAAAGCGCGGCCGTGGCGGCTCTCACCGCAATAATCATCGGCTTTTTTCAGCGAACGTTGAAAATCAGTGATATTCCGAAGATTTTAGAGACGTCCGCAAAAGTAAGCGGTGTGATCGTGCCCATTATCGCCATGAGCCTGCCGTTGGCCCAAACCCTGGCCAGCCTGCAAGTTCCTCAGGCGTTCGTCAGCTTCATGACTTCCCTGACCAGCAATCCGTATTTGATTATTGTCATCATGGTCTTCATTTTGATGGTTGCCGGCTGCGTTATGGAAACGACGCCGAATATTGTTATTCTGGCGCCGCTGCTGCTGCCGTTGGCCCAGGAAATCGGTATGAACGACATTCATTTTTGTATATTCATGGTCACCGCTTTGGGCATTGGTTTTATTACACCCCCAATGGGCTTAAACCTGTTCGTGGTTTCAGGCGTTACCGGAACACCGATTATGTCCATCTCCAGATACGTCTTTCCGTTTGTATTCACCATGCTCGCCATCGCGTTGTTGATAGGCTACGTGCCATGGATTTCACTCTGGTTGATTAATTGATCTATTGCGGATGAAAACTAATATCAACCCTTAAACAATTCAGATTAGGAGTATCTCAATGAGTGTCGATTACTTAAAAAAGGCAAGCAAAACCGCTGAAACCGATGAAACGCAAACCCGTGAGATCGTAGTAAACATGTTGAACGATATCAGGGAAAACGGTGAAGCGGCAGTAAAAAAGTATGCTCAGAAGTTGGACAACTGGACCGGTGTGTTTATCATCACCCAGGAAGATATCGATAAGGCAGCCGCCAGCCTGGACCAGCAGAAAAAAGACGATATTCAGTTTGCCTATGAGCAAGTATACAATTTTGCCAAAAAGCAACGGGAGAGTTTGCTTGAATTTGAAACGGAATTGCATACTGGTGTTATTGCCGGACAGAAACTGATTCCGGTGAATGTCGCCGGTTGCTATGTGCCAGGAGGACGCTTTGCCCATGCTGCATCGGCACTCATGAGCATTGCCACGGCCAAGGCCGCCGGGGTTCCCTATGTGGTTGCCTGCTCCCCTTCCCATCACGGGGGCGGTATTCATCCTTCTATTCTCTATGCCATGTCGGTTGCTAAACCGGACGTGATTTTGACCTTGGGAGGAGTACAGGCAATTGCCGCCATGGCCTATGGGCTTTTCTCGGGGAAGCCTGCGGACATCCTGGTGGGGCCTGGCAACAAATTTGTTGCCGAGGCCAAGCGCATTCTCTATGGGGAAGTGGGAATCGATGTGTTTGCAGGTCCATCTGAAATCTGCGTAATCGCCGATGAGACGGCGGATCCCGACATTGTCGCCGCCGATCTGGTGGGACAGGCGGAGCACGGCTACGACTCACCGGCCGTGTTGATTTCCACATCACAGAATCTGGCCGAGGAGGTGATGAAGAAAGTTCCCGAGGTCATTGCTGCATTGCCGGCCCCCGAGGTGTCAGAGGCGTCGTGGCGCGATTATGGAGAAGTAATCGTTACCTCCACAAGAGAGGAAGCCGTCGAGGTGAGCGATGAATATGCATCGGAGCATTTGGAGGTTCAGGCTGCAGATCTCGACTGGTGGTTGGATACATTGACCAATTACGGTTCCCTCTTTCTGGGTGAGGAATCCACGGTGGCCTATGGCGACAAGACCTCCGGCCCCAATCATATCCTGCCCACCAAGAAAGCGGGGCGCTACTCCGGTGGATTGAGTGCCGGCAAGTTTATCAAAACAGTCACCTACCAACGGTTGACGAGAGAAGCCAATCGACAGATTGGATGTGTCTCTGCGCGCATTTCCCGTCTGGAAGGCATGGAGGCCCATGCGCGCACATCAGATGTGCGCCTGGCCAAGTATTTTCCAGATGAGAAATTCAATTTAGGAGAATCCAAATGAGCATGATCGACGAACTGTTTGATCTGAAGGGCCGGGTGGCTCTGGTGACAGGGGGCAGTTCCGGTATCGGTCGCGCAATGGCCTATTACCTCGCCCAGGCAGGCGCGGCGGTGGTGCACGCCGCGCTTCCCCACGAGGAGGAGGGGCTCAAGGCAGCGGTGGCCGACGTTGAATCCGTTGGGTCGCGTGCTGCCTATGTGACCTGCGACGTCAGCCAGCTTGACCAACTGACCGCTGTGGCGGAGCGCGCCGCCGCTTGTTTCGGCTCACCCGATATCCTCGTCAATGCCGCCGGTGTCAATCTCAGGGAGTCATGGGACAAGGTGACCCCCGAGACATGGAACAAGACCATTGACATCAATTTGACGGCACCGTTCTTTCTGGCACGGCTTCTGGTGCCATCCATGCACGAGAAAGGATGGGGAAAAATCATCAATATTGCATCGCTACAGTCGCTGCGTGCATTTCCCAACAGTATGCCCTACGGTGCTTCCAAGGGGGGGGTGATGCAACTCACGCGTGCCATGGCGGAAGCCTGGTCCAAGGACCAGAGCGGCATCACCTGTAACGCCATCGGGCCTGGTTTTTTCAAAACCGGCCTCACCTCTCCCCTGTATAATGACGAGAAGGTCATCGACGCCCTGTCTCGCCAGACTATCATCGGACGCAACGGGGAATTGTCGGACTTGGCGGGTGTCACACTGTTCCTGGCCTCACGGGCGTCGGATTACATCACCGGCCAGACCATCTTTTTGGACGGGGGCTGGACAGCCAAATAGTGCTTGTCCAGAGACGGGATCGTTTCGTTGCATGTATCATACACAATGGGTGTATAGTTGGCGGCCAAGAGGATATAGCGCATGAAAGCATTGGTTTACACGGCAACAAATGAAGTCATCTACCGGGAGGAACCCAACCCGAACCCCGGGATCGGGGAATCTTTGGTGAAAGTCGAAGCGTCCGGCATCTGCGGGTCGGACATGCATGCCTATCACGGTAAGGACCCCCGACGCGTCCCACCTCTGATTTTAGGGCACGAGGTTGCCGGAACCGTTGTTTCCGGCGTGGCGGAGGGCAAACGGGTGGTAATCAATCCCTTGATCACCTGTGGGCGATGCCCGCTTTGTGATACTGGCAGGTCGAACCTATGCGCCAGCCGGGAACTGATCGGGATGCGGCTGGCAGGCGCCTATGCTGAACTTGTCACCATCCCTTCGGTCAATTTGATACCCGTTCCCGAAGGCCTGAATGCTGTCCATGCGTCGCTTGCCGAACCTGCCGCGACGGCACTCCACGCATTGAATCTGGCAATGCAGGCATCCCATCGCCCTTTGGCTGAACTCCGAACGTTGGTCATCGGCGGAGGGGCAGTGGGGCTTCTGGCGGCATTGCTGCTGAGGGGCTATGGCTGCAGGCGACTGGTGGTGGCGGAAACCCACGGCATGCGCCGGGAATCGGTTGCCCGACACGTGGGCTGCCGGGTCCACGATCCGATCAACGATCCGGCATTGGATGCCGATGCTTTCGATCTGGTGATCGACGCGGTGGGCGGTGGGGTTACCCGCAAAAGCGCCATGACTGCGGTCAGTCCAGGCGGCATATTCATACACATTGGCCTGATGGATTCCGGTGGAGAACTGGACATTCGAAAACTGACATTGTTTGAAGTCTCCATGATCGGCGTCTATTGTTACACCGCAGCCGATATGCGGGCAGCTGTTCAAGCCATCGCGGACGGAATGTTGGGAGACTTGGGTTGGGCGGAAACACGCTCCCTTGCGGATGGTGCCCAGGCGTTTGACGACCTGCACAATGGGCGCAGCGCGGCAGCTAAGATTGTTTTGGTCCCCTGAAAATAGAGTCGAAAATATGATCCATGTAATTGCATCGATAACCATTAAGGAAGGTCGGTTATCTGAGTTCCTTACTGTTTTCAAATCCAATATCCCAAATGTGATCGAAGAGTCGGGTTGTATTGAATATGTGCCGACCATCGACGCCCCTTCTGGATTACCGGGCCAAACGCGTAATGAAAATGTGGTCACGATAATCGAGAAATGGAATACATTGGAGGATCTGAAAAAGCATCAGTCTTCGCCCCATATGCTCGCATATAGAGAAAAAGTTAAGGATCATGTAGTAAAGGTATCGCTAAAAATACTAAGGGAGGCATGATCGACGGCCGGAGCGGCGGGTCAGATTTCGCCCATGTGTCTGTCGTCAATCCTGTCTGCAGGCATTGTCACCGATTCCGTTAGCTGGATGGGAACGGTCTACTTGCCGATGGCGTAGGCCTGTCTGCGCGGGTCGGCACCGGCCTTGAGCACACCGCTTTTCTGGTCGATCATGATCACCTGGGAAGACCCCATGATTTCGGCGTAGCCTTCCATGACCTGGACATCGTGCCCTTTTGCTTTGAGTGCCGCGATGGTCCTTTCCGGAAAGCGGTTTTCCATCATCAGCGAGCCGTCCGGGTTGGAGCGCCAGCGAGGCGCTTCATTGGCCTGCTGTGGATCGGCCTTGAAGTCGATCAAGTCCATCGCCACCTGGATGTTGGTCTGGGTCTGGCCGTCGGCCCCCGGGGTTCCCAGCAAAATGACGGGCCGGTCGTCTTTAAGAATCATGGCTGGAGCCAGCGTGTGGTAAGGCCGTTTGTTGGGCGCCAGCACGTTGGGATGGGAGGCATCCAGGGTGAATCCCCGGCCGCGGTTATGAAGCACCATGCCCGTTGCCGGCACCATCACGCAGGAACCAAACGCCTCGTAAAGCGACTGGATCAATACCACGGCGTTGCCGTCGGCGTCCACCACGGTCAGATAAATCGTGTCATCACCGCCCCGGGTGAAATCCCGGGCTTCATAGCCTTTGGCCACCCGGTCAGGATCGATTAGATTGACGCAATCCCTGGCTTGGGATCGGGACAGCATCTTTGCTACCGGAACCGGGTGGGTGGCTGGATCGCAGACACAGGCGTCCCGATGGACAAACGCTAGTTTCTTTGCCTCGACCATCAGGTGGATCAACTCGGCCGAGTCCACAGCCATGGCCGCCAGATCATGGGTTGCCAGCATGTTGGCCTGCATGAGAAGGGCGATTCCCTGGGAATTGGGGGGCTGGGTAGCAAGGGTGTAGCCGCGGTAATCGCTGGTGATCGGCGCTTCCCACTCCACCGTGTGTCGGGCCAGATCAGCCTCGCTGAAAAAGCCTCCAATGGCCTCTGAATGCGCAATAAGGGCCTCGCCCAAAGGTCCATGGTAAAAGGCGTCCGGTCCTTTTTCCATGAGCGTCTGGTAAGACTGGGCCAGCTTGGGCTGTACCATCAACTGGCCCACCCGGGGGATTGCCCCACCCGGCAAAAAAGCCTCTCCGGCGGCTCCGGCGACCTGCAGGATAGCCTGCCGTTCTTTGAGGGCATTGACCAGGTCCGGGTAAACCGGAAATCCGTCTCGCGCATAGGGGATGGCTCTGGCCAGCAGGGTGTCCAAACCCAGGGATCCGTGTTTCTCCAGGGCCGCCTGCCAGCCGGCAATGGCACCCGGTACGGTGCAGGTGTGAATGCCGGTCTCGGGCACACTCTGGTAACCGAGCCCCTGGTATGCCTCCAGGGTAGCTCCCGCCGGGGCCCGGCCCGAAGCGTTGAGGGCGTCGAAGGTTCCCTTGGCGGCCATGTGGATCAGCATGAACAGGTCACCGCCGATGCCGCACATATGCGGCCTGACGATTGTCATCACCAGGTTGGCGGTGATGGCCGCATCCACGGCGTTGCCGCCTGATTCCAGAACGGCTGCGCCGGCTTGGACGGCTAAGGGATGATCGGCTGTGATCATCCAATTGGTGCTCATCAGAAGCGGGCGATGGGTGGCAAAATGGTTCGACATGGTTGTAGAACTCCTTGTTTATACAACGGTCAACACCTCTGGCATAGATGCATTTCCGTGGCTGCCAGGGCGTCGCTTGAACCGCCATAGCGAGCATACTGGAAATCTCTTTTTTTATCCTTACGGTGCCGCGTAGCACTGCCGTTACAGTCAGAACATTCCCCGTGGCTTGTCCATCCCATCTCTCAAACCCAGACCCTTTCCCTGTAGCGCCGAGTCGCCCTGAATGGTCAGTTTAGGATTCCTGCCAATATCTTGACAACGCACCATCAAGATCATAGTTTAAATTTTAGGGAAATTGCTACTATAGATATCACCAAATCTTAAATGACATTCTGGTCACACTTCTGAGAGACGCCGTTCCTCTACCTCGGTTCACCAAAATCCCTATATCCTTATAGTTGAGCATCACGCGCTAAGCAACTTTTCCACCCAAAATTGAACGTTCGGCGCTTTGCCCCTGTGTATGGCTATGACCAAAGAAAGTCGAGCGTATTCGAGGAAAAACTGTTTGGCGAGTTGAAAGGAGGTGCTGCCTGCCAAATGGAGGAGGAACCAAAGGCGATCGTAAATTTCACAGCAACATCAACCATTCACATAAGGAGACGGGAACATGCCGACTTACATCACATTAGTCAATTACACCCAAAAAGGTATTGAGAACATCAAAGAAAGCCCTGCGAGACTGGACAAAGTCAAGCAAGCCATGAAAGCCGCTGGAGGTGAATTCAAGGCATTTTATCTTACCATGGGCCATTATGACATGGTGGTTATCAGTGAAGCGCCGAATGACGCGGTATACGCCACCACCATGCTTGCCATTGGTGCCGCAGGAGCCGTCCGCTCTGAAACCCTAAAAGCATTTCCGGAAAAGGAATATAGAGAGATCATTGCCACGTTACCGTGAACATCGTAGGCCACAGTAAAACACTATAACCTATCTCAAAATAAGGATCAGGGTTCAGGGCAAGGCTTGAAACGGCGAAAAAGCGGAGCATACATGTAGTATGTGAGCATTTTAAGCCGTTTCATAACGCTGCCATGGGCACTTAGACTATTTTTGAGACAGCTTCTATTTTGCGCTGCCCTCTCGCTTCGCATTTTAGGGCAAGACCTCCTGCCCAAGGTCTTGCCCTTTTTTTTGTCCATCCTGCTGATCGCTTGGCAGTATCTCAGCAAGAAGGACACCAAAATTCGAATTGCCGTTCGCGCGCATTCCCCGCCGCAAGCGCCCGGGAATGTGCTCGCTGTCGCGGTTCAATTCTGACCTATAGGAGTGTAGAGTATAAAAGGGGATGGTCTTTTAAAAGAAATCTCGTATTGATGCTATTGTCAAGCAATACCGAACCCTTGACAATAATTTAGATTTCTGCGAACGTGTTGCCATCCTTCCTTTAATTCCATGATTTCCGAAACGGAGCAACATTTATGGCCCTGACAAAGAACGAAGTCGCAGAAAAGATCCAATCCGGCCTTGGCTTTCCAAAAAATCAATCAGTGCAGATCGTCGAAACCCTGCTTGAGATGATCAAGTCCACCCTGGCATCTGGTGATGATGTCCTGGTCTCCGGCTTCGGCAAATTTTGTGTAAAGGAAAAAGCAGAGCGGAAGGGACGAAATCCGGCCACCGATGAAGATTTGATGCTACCGGCAAGGCGGGTGGTGACGTTCAAGTGCTCTGGTAAGTTGCGGGATAAGGTGAATGAATGATGAATCGCATACCAGATAATCGCCAATATCCCCGCCGTTCGGCTTTCATCATTGCGGAATATAAACTTAAAGAGGGAGCTTATCGAGATTTTATCAAAAACATAAGTGCTGACGGCTTATTCGTCAGAACATGGAGAAAATTTGTGGCTGGAGAATCCATTGTCCTCAAATTCCCATTGTTTCAATTTGACAATACGATTCAGGTCTCCGGAAAAGTTGTTCGCAATGATCAGGACGGATTTGCAGTCACCTTCGATGAACCGATTGATGGCCTAATCTGCAAAGAAGGTCATCTCCCCGAAATTGTTAATGAAGGTGACAGATAGACAGAGAAAGGAATCACAATCCAGCACGTTCATCTTCCTCGATATTGAAATCGCCGACTTCGACCTGCCGACCGGCTTTGCCAGATTGCCTTCAAGTCAGATATCGGCCCGGCGGTCAGTGGACAATTGAACCCTCTCCCCGGCCCCGATGAGCGGGATCTCTGCTTCGCTCTGACAAGCGACGGTGAATGCGCTCGCTATTGTGGTTCAAACCAACCTGGTGACCGTTAATAGCTCTGGGAACTCACCGGTACCAGCCGTCTGAAATTTAAAACACTGAAAGGATTTATTATGCAAACAGTGACCAAAGAATTTCAGGACCACATAGCAATATTAAGATTGAACAGTGGTCCTACTAACCCGATAAGCTCGAAATTGGTGGATGAGATATCAAAGACCCTGGTTGAAATTAAAGGAACTGCACGCGGAATGGCGCTTTGCGGTGGCGACCAGTTCTTCAGTGTTGGTTTCGATCTGCCAGAAGTGCTAAAATTTGACCGACCTGAAATGGGAAATTTCTTGGAAAGATTTAACAAATTGTGTTTGGAACTCTTTACCGCCCCTTTTCCCACGGTATGTGCGCTTTCTGGCCATGCCGTAGCAGGTGGTAATATTCTCGCTCTGACCTGCGATTACAGATATGCGGTATCCGAAGAAAAGAAAATCGGTCTGAACGAATTGAATCTTGGGCTTCCGGTCCCTTATCTGGCTGATATGATGCTCAGGCATACAATCGGAAACCGCTACGCGTCACAGATGATTTACAGCGGCGAGTTTATGTCTTTTACAGATGCCAAGATAATTGGGCTGATCGATGTAGTTGGCCCACCAGAGGAGCTCGAAGATTTTACTATAGAACGGCTTTCCCAAATCGCAAGTTTCCAAAGCCAGGCTTTCTCGGCTGTCAAAGCCAATAAAGTCGAAGAAATAAAAAGAAGATACGAGAAAAATTACCCGTCAAAAAATGAAGTGTTTCTCGATTGTTGGTTTAGCGATCCAGTTCAAAAGAACCTTCTGGAAGCGTCTGTGAAATTTTAACATTGGAATTACTTGCCACGCTATAAAATCATTTTGGATATATATCATTAACGAATAAGATTTGAGGGTTACTGTGCGACTATATGACGGGTATTCTGCCGACCTCGCCATGGGACCAGGGAGCCCAGTCGCTTAAATGATCTTTCCTCCTTGCCGGGCTGCCCAATTGGTGGCCCGGCGTCTTTTAAATCCGCGTCATCAAAAAAGGCGGGGCCCCGTTAAAGGCTCTGCCGTGTACCGCCATATCAGCGGATGTTGATCATGTTGCCATAGATTCGAATCTCTTCCTTCAATAAGTACTGCATCAAGGGAATTAAGCAATGTGAGCGGGCTGGCGGCGTGGTGACAGGAAAAAACTACCAACTGACCGAATTAGGCTCATATTGAATGCTATCAATCTTATGAAATGATGTTACGCCTCAATCCTCTCCCTTTTCTCAATATTTGTGTAAAAAAGGTTATATTTTTCAACTTAATCCTCATAATAACCTAATTTTCAATTCAATACACACCTCTCAATCATAATAACTTACCGTATTTATTTATTATAAAGTTTTTGGCATATGTATTGCTGCCTGGAAAAATAGACCAATTATTACATGGTGGAGACATCATACAAGATGAACCTCATCAACAAATATGCAGATAGGATCATAGGATATCTACACTCTCAGTTCCCTAAAGATTGATGAATAAGAAAAAAAATGGAACAAAAATTCGCTGTTAATAATTACGATTACAGACGATTTCACGAAAGGAAAAAGTATCCAGCAGAGATCGTTTTTCACCATGCGAATCGGTTATACGCAGGCAGTCTAAAAGATGTCAGCCTTGGTGGTGCCTATATTGAAACATACTGCGTTAATCAATTTTCCACCAAAGATATTGTTACCATTAGTATCCCTTTTTCCTTCGGCCAGAATAATGTCAAACGCAGAGGGAGCATTCTATGGCTAAATAATGCGGGCTTTGGGGTCGAATTTATTTGATTAAAAAAATTACCGCGAAAACTATGATCACCTTGCTTGAGTTTATTCAGAAAAAAACGGTATTTGCTGACCATGAAACCGAAGAAATAAATCTTCGTACCAAGGGGGTAAGATGAAAAAGATTAAATTTATTTCAGCGTGTATTGTGGGCGGTATTGGGGTTTTGATTGTCCTTGTTCTGAATAACTTCGAATGGGGGCGTAAATTAAACGGATGGGCTCTTAAAATCTAAGGGGGCCATACCGATGGTGCAGTTCATCGGCATAATGGGAATCTTTTAAAATTTATCGCTTCGGTCAATTTTTAATGATTTGCACGATCTCTCTGACATACGCACATTCGCATTCAGCCAGGCAAGGCTGCAGTTCCTCGCGGTGAAGGCAGTAACTTGGACATGCCTTACCACCTGTTGCTCGTTCCTTAAAAATTGGGCCGTCATAGAGATCTCCAAAAAGATACGCTTGAATTGCCAATGTTCCTTTGCATGAATGATTGAAATAGAATAATCCGGTGGTAAGCTCTTTGAAATTGGCTTGATACCCGATTATATGAAGGTTCGAATCAGTTAGAAAACTGCCTCGTGACGTCCACTTAAATCCGCAATTTGAGCACTTTTTAAAGTATATGCTATCAACAGATATAGGCATTATTGAAACAAATCGTTTTTTTATCTGTGGGGACTTCCGGGCTCTTCGCTTATAAGCCTAAATACGATGAATCCATGAAAAAAGACAAGGCCCTGGTCAGGGGATTTGTCTAAGAGGAGGAAGGAGGAGCGTTTAACCTTCAACTATGATACAGCATAGCTCATATCGTTTTTTTGAAGATTGATATCGGTATGTACTCCCACGTTGATAAATCAATTTTAAAAATAGTTTAAGTTATTATCCCTTTGACCAATAATTAAAGAAATGATTATTTTTTCCTTAGGAGGGATAAATGTTTAGAGAAGACGCCAACAAAATATTACTTATTGTAGTTTTCATTATAACTACCACATATTTAGCTATTCAAGATTTGCATTTTTTCTATACCCCCTTTTGACGTTCATTCCCTATGGCAAATAGAGGTTAGGCAACTTATAAAACCAATCAAACCTACTACCAGGAAACTTTTGAGGTAGAGGGAGGGGGGTGAATATGAAGCGCATATCATATGTTTTTATGGCTAAAAATGGACGGACATGGCCAGCGTCCGTTGACTGGCCATGCCCTCTTTAAAAGGACGGGGCACGACTCAAGGCAATGCAGGTTGAGAGATCTGTGCTCTGGCGCGTGCCCATCGATAAAGATCGGCAGGTTTTGTTAGGACTTTAAAAAATTGTTTGGGGTGGTGGTTACTCTCTAATATCAACCCGATATCTGGCCATTGAAATGATCACAGTCAGTCCACTTCGGACTTTCTCAGACATATTTTCAGTGACAATTTTCATGGCTTCATCTTCGATGGCTGTCAGTGCCTTTTCATAACG
>NZ_JASJGN010000216.1:0-5773 GCF_033791525.1 Desulfosarcina sp. | reverse complement strand
GGCATATCAAGGGAAAAATCCGTCAGGCAAAGCAGCAGCTGAAAGGTCTCGCCGAGCTGGAGTCACAGATCGCCCGTATGGCCGAAATCAAGCTCGAAAAACAAGCGCGCAAGAAAGAGAGTCAACCCAAAAAACAGCGTGCCCCTGAACCCGAAATTAAAAAATCCAAGAAGGGTAAGTAGGGGACGCCCTTAACTTATAAACTTGACGGCTACAGATCGACCTGATACTGAACCCTGCATGCCTCGCCAATCACGCATAGACTGCCCCGGCGCTTTGCATCACATCATTGCCCGCGGAATCGAACGCCGAAAAATTTTTAATGACGACCAGGACCGCGAATCCTTCATTGATCGGTTGGGAACCATCCTGGAACAGACTGAGACCGAATGCTACGCTTGGGCCCTGATTCCCAATCACTTCCATTTGTTGCTGCGCACAGGCAGCGTTCCCGTTGCCACGGTGATGCGCCGACTGCTGACCGGTCATGCGGTCAGTTTCAATCGCCGGCACCGACGAAGCGGGCACCTGTTTCAGAACCGCTACAAATCCATCCTTTGCCAGGAAGACGCTTACATGATGGAGTTGGTGCGCTATATCAACCTGAATCCCTTAAGGGCAAAACTCGTTGCCGACATGAGTGCATTGGACAAGTACCCGTATTGCGGCCACGCTGTGGTTATGGGTTTTTACGATCAAGCTTGGCAAAACTCACACGTGGTGCTGCGGAATTTTGGGAAAAAGGCCGGCGCTGCGCGCAAACGCTACCGGTCATTTGTTGAAAAAGGCATCAAATATGGAAAACGAAACGATTTGACCGGCGGTGGATTGATCAGAAGTGCTGGCGGCTGGACCGCGGTGACGTCCCTGAGATCCGCCGATGCGCACGAAAAGAGCGATGAGCGGATCCTGGGCGATGGTGCATTTGTCGAACGGATTCTTTCAGAAAGCCAGGAGGCCTTGGATCGACGCTATTTTCTAATAGCCAAAGGGGTGACCGTATCTGATGTGGCCGATCATGTCGCGCAGGTACTTGGTATCACCTCGGAGCAGGTCTGGCAGCCCGGCAAGTTCAAACAGCAGGTTATTGCCCGAAGCCTGCTGTGTTATTGGTCTGTGCATGAACTGGGGGAGAGCATGACCGCCCTGGGCAAGCGTTTGGGCATCTCCACAGCTGCAGTCAGTAAATCCGTGCGACGGGGCGGCCAAATAGCGGACGCGGAGGAACTGAAGTTCAGAAATTAAGGGCGTCCCCATACCTCCTGAAGTTCAGAAATTAAGGGCGTCCCCATACCTCACATACCTCATACCTCCCATACATGTCGATGCAGAAAAAACGTCCTTTTCTGATTTCCCATAATAGGATTCAGCTTCCATGACAAAAATCTCTCATACGTTTACCCGCTGGTACGGCAAAACCTTTTTAGACCGTCCTGTTGCTGTTCTTTTTTGTTTAATCGTTATCATCGCTGTATTGGGATATAACGCCAAGGACTTCCGGATTGACGCATCGGCGGATGCCCTTTTACTTGAAAATGACAAGGACTTACGCTACGCCCGCCAGATCAGCGAACGGTATGGCGTGTATAATTTTTTGCTTATTTCCTATGCACCCAAAAATGATGACCTGCTTGAGCAGAATAACCTTGAAACAATAGGCCGTTTGCGAAAGGACCTTGCCGAACTGGATTGGGTGGATTCGGTTCTAACCATACTGGATGTTCCCCTGCTGGAAAGCCCGCCCGTTTCTTATGAGGACATCTCCAATGATCTTCCTAACCTGAAATCACCCACCATTGATAAAAACCTGGCCCGAATCGAACTGAAGGAAAGTCCTTTCTATCGGGATTTATTGGTCAGTCCAGATCTGCGTACCACGGCCCTTGTCGTCAATCTGAAATCCGACCCGATTTATAACGATTTAATTGCCAGGCGAAATGGCTATTTGGATCAAAAGAGCCAGAATCGTTTATCTCAAGAAGACGCCGCTCATCTCAACGCCGTTATAGATGAAATCCGTACCCGCCAAATCCAGATGAATGACATCCAGCATAAAAACATTGCAGCGATTCGGGCGATCATGGATCGTTACCGCCCGCAGGCCCAACTCTTTTTGGGCGGCATCAGCATGATCGCAGACGATATGATCACTTATATAAAAAATGACCTTAAAATGTTCGGAGTGGGGGTATTTTTACTTCTTGTTTTCATGCTGGGAATCATCTTTAAAAACTTTCGCTGGATTGTGATGCCCATGCTCTGTTGCTTCCTGTCCGTCATTTGCATGATGGGCGTTTTGGGCCTTTTCGACTGGGATGTGACGGTGATTTCCTCCAACTTTGTGTCCCTGCAGCTTATTATCACCCTATCCATTGTGGTTCATCTTGTGGTGCGATATCGCGAGTTTCAACGAACGCTTCCCCAGGCAGACCATCGCACACTTATCAAAGAGACCATCCGCACCAAGTTCGTCCCATGCCTTTATGCGGCGCTAACCACCATTGCTGGCTTCGGCTCCCTGTTGCTGTGCGACATCAAGCCCGTCATTCATTTCGGATGGATGATGAGCATCGGTATTCTAGTATCCCTGGGCCTGACGTTTTTATTGTTTCCCTCCGGCCTCATGCTACTCAAGCGGCCAGATCCGCCAACGGAACCCAAATATTTCAGATTTTCCCTAACCGGTTTTTTAGCTCGGTTCACCGAATCCCATGGGAAGACAATTTTAATTGTCACCGGCATTTGTTCGGTTTTAGCCGTGATGGGCGTCTACCGTCTACAAGTGGAAAACAGCTTTATCGATTATTTTAAAAAATCTACCGAAATCTATCAGGGCATGGCGGCCATTGATCAACAACTGGGCGGCACCACCCCGTTGGATGTAATCATCCAATTCGAATCCATTGACCTGGAAGCTGAATTCGCTAAGGAAGATGAGGAATTTTTCGACCCTTTTGACGATGCTACCCAAGAGGAAGATTACAATAAATACTGGTTCATGGATGATCGCATGGAAATGGTTGAGAAAGTTCATGATTATCTCGATGAGCTTCCAGAGACAGGCAAGGTGCTCTCTTTGGGAACGTTGCTGAAGATCGGGCGCAGACTCAACGATGGCCAGTCATTGGATAGCATCGAAATGGCGGTGCTTTACACCAAGGTGCCCGACGAGTACAAAGACCTTATATTGTTTCCGTTTGTTTCCTTTGAGAACAGTGAAGCTCGCTTTGCCCTACGAATAATTGATTCGATGAAATCGTTAAAGCGCAACGACTTACTCAAGAAAATAGATCATGATCTTGTTCACCAATTAAAAATAGAAAAGGACAAGGTGAAACTGTCAGGAACCATGGTGTTGTATAACAATATGCTGCAAAGCCTCTTCGCATCCCAAATCAAAACCTTGGGTTTTGTGGCGCTGGCATTGCTGGTGATGTTTCTTTTACTTTTTCGTTCGATAAAAGTGGCCTTGATCGCGCTTTTCCCTAATCTTTTTTCAGCCGGCGCAGTTCTGGGCGTGATGGGGTGGATGAACATTCCTTTGGACATGATGACTATTACCATTGCGGCCATCAGCATCGGTATTGCCGTGGACGACACCATTCATTATATTTACAGGTTCCGGAAGGAGATTATAACCGATGGTGATTACTATAAAACCCTCCACCGCTGTCATAACACCATCGGCCATGCCATGTATTACACCTCTGTGACTATCATTATCGGCTTTTCGATTTTGGTTCTCTCCAACTTCTGGCCCACTATTTACTTCGGGCTATTTACCAGCATGGCTATGTTGATCGCCCTCATTGCCGCTCTGACCTTGCTGCCGCAGCTTCTGGTTTTATTTAAACCATTTGGCCCGGATACCAGAAGCAGTGCTGAAATGGACATGGGCTAAGATAACCCTTAAGGGTAAAGAGGATCCGGGGTCGCAGTAACATACCGTAACTTTGCAAAAAGAGGCAAAAACGGTCCTGTATGGAGACCTTAATCGGAACAGGAGTCGGAAGGAAGATCCCCGTCCTCGGAATCGGCTACAATGGCCTTCATGCCTGTGCGGGGTTGGGCATCTGAGTAAAGATCCAAGGATGCAGGTCGGTCCAACCGATGCTTACGAATTATTTTCGATGATCGAGTCGGTCACCGCAATCGGCGTGTCGCTGTGCATGGATATGCCGTCGTAAGCCGGGTACCAGGAGCCACCGATATTGTTCGTTATTGTGGAGTCATCGATGATGATATCGCCCGTGTGGTCATTGGAAACAAAGAAGATGGCCGAGCCGAGCTCATTGACGTCGTTGTATTGGATGCGCGATCCGAGAACGGTCAGCGTCATCGTGTTGCCGTCATTATAGATGGCGCCGCCGCTGCCGCCACCCGGCGTACCGGATTGTGCCGGATTGGCGCCGTATCCAACGGCGCTGTTGTGGGAAAACAGGCTGTTGATGATGGTCCATGAGACACCGATGCTGCTGATGGCGCCACCGTTTGATCCAAGGTTTCCGTATCCTTCGGCACCGCCGAACGTGCTATTGACGACGAAGACGGGTAGGCCTTCGTATTGGCTGAACACCCGGATGGCCCCGCCGCCTACATCTGGGCCTTCATCGGCGCAGACATTGTTGAAAAAGCGGCAGCTGACGGCTTTGAATCGTCCCCCGCGCACCCATATGGCCCCGCCGCCGTCATATTCGGTTTCAGCGGTGGAATTGCCATTGGCAAAGGTGATGTTTTGCACTGTCAATCGCGGATGATCCTGGTTCTGGCAATGCGGGGTGGTCCAGACCTGATCCTGATCGCAGGTGTTCATGTACAAAATGCGGTTTAGTCCCCCCCCGCTGAGCGACACCAGGCCGCCGCCATCGATGACGATGTCGGGGTCGGCATCGTTGAACACTTTGGCCGGTCCTGGGAGCGTTATCATGATTGGATCAGGACCGCAGTCGAATACAATGGTTCCCCCCAGGGCGACGGCATCGATAAAGGCTTCTGCGCTGCAGCTCTCCGGCGTGCCGTTGCCGACAATCTGATCGGGGGATGTTACATCTTCGAGGTCCGCCTCGGCTGGTATCGATGCGGTACCGGCCGAATTGCCGGCAGGTGGGCCACCTTCCGGATTAACGATCGGGAAATGGCTGGTCTGACCGGAAGGCGCCTCCGTTCCTCCGCCGCCGGAGCCGCAGCCGGATATTAGAATCAAAATTGCTGCCATGCATAACGTGCAGAGTGGATGCAGGGTCCATCGTCTCAAAATGTTCTCCCTTGTGGATGGTCGTCGTCAGGCGGTGCTTTCTGGTCCCAATACTCAGCAAACAACAGGCCAAGGTGAACCGAAAATGCCAACGGGCGGAATTTTTTAAGTCTCATAGTGTTTAGGACCTACCCTGTAACGGAACAAAGAGAGAAAAAGACGTCAGGACAGATAACCCCAACGTTGCAAAAGCCGGAGGTATTAAGAGCCAAGGCGCCAAGGGTGCAGCCGTAGTAATTTACTGCAATCCCCTGGTAACGCCGGATCTGGATTCCTCCGGCTTTCCTGCAAGGGTACAAACATGAGAAAATTGTTTTTTCTGGAATTCACATTTGGTGAATTCTTGTGCGTGCAAAAACAGCCACTTTTTATCGAAGCTCCCAAAACTCAAAGCTGGGAGATGGGGGCACCCAATAAAGGACTGTTCAATTAACAAAACATCTTTCAATGCACATTGATAGAAAAATAAAAGATAAGCGTCATTAAATGGCAAAATGCTTTGTTGGTATTGACATCCAA
>NZ_JASJGN010000215.1:0-6577 GCF_033791525.1 Desulfosarcina sp. | reverse complement strand
TCTGAATCCTGAAAGGATAACCATGCCCACAAAAATCAACGGCCCGAGCATCATCGAAGCGGTTGGCACCCGGCCCAAACGCATCGAAGAATATATCGGGCAGGTCAATTCAGGCACCGGTGCGGTCAGCGTCGCCCGCATGATCTCTCCACCCGGATGGCAGGAACCCGGGCAGCGACCTGCGTTCGACGAATATACCGTGGTCCTCAAGGGGCGGCTCCGGGTGGAATCGGAAGACGGCACGCTGGACATCCGGGCCGGCGAGGCGGTCATCACCCATGCTGGCGGGTGGGTGCGCTATAGCACGCCGGAACCGGAAGGTGCCGAGTACATCGCCGTCTGTCTGCCCGCCTTTTCGCCGGAAACCGTCCATCGGGACGATGAAGTGGCCTGAAGGCCACCTGAAATGGTTTTCAGCATCGCGGTTCACTTGCGGCGCCAAAGGGGAAGACATGAAAAATATTGTATTTCTGGTACTGGCCCTATGTGTGGGCGGCCTGCTGCCTGTCCAGGGTTCGATTAACGCCTACCTGGGCAAAAGCCTCAACCACCCGCTTCAAGCCACATTCATCTCTTTTTTCGGGGCCATCCTCTTTCTTATTCTCCTGCTTGTGGCGCTTAACCCGCCGCTGCCATCGGTTGCGCAACTCAAATCCACCCCGGCGTTTTATTACACCGGCGGCATCTACGGGGTCATTTTCGTGACCACCATCTTGATGCTGGCACCACGCATCGGCATCGCCAACACGCTGGTGGCCACCATCGTCGGTCAGCTTATCGTCTCGGTCATTCTGGATCACTTCGGCGTTTTCGGCCTGCTGCGACACCCGGTCAACGGATTCCGCCTGCTGGGGTGTGCGGGGCTGATGGTCAGTCTCTACCTGATTCAAAAGACCAGCTGAGAAGCAAAGCCGGAATGGGAGGGGTTGATCGCCGTCGGTCAGAAAAGTGGAACCGGAGCAAGGGGTAGTGCGACGGGGCCGACCACGGGGTGTGACTGGCTGGACAACTGGGTGTCCATTGCGTTGCTCCGGTATGACCATAAAATAAGGATGGACTCACCTGGAGTCAAGGATTGAGCCCTCCCGCGGCTCCGATGAGCGGGATCTCTACTTCGCTCCGACAAGCCGCGGGGAGGGTTCCCCGATTTGAACTCATAGCATCCGGTGGGGAAGACTTTCATGGCGACTGGCCGGTGTGATCTGGATATAATCCAGTTTGCGCTGCAATTCACGAATCGTGTCGGCACCGCCATAGGTCAACCCCGAACGCAGACCACCGATGATATCGGCAATGACCGCCTCTTCGTTCTCCCGGTATGGAACATCGACCGAAACCCCCTCTGCCGTTTTCCACCCGGCCATTCCACCGTGATAGTCGTCCTGGACCTCACTGCTGGCCATGCCACGATATGATTTGACCAGCACCTCCTGGCCATGTTCACTTTTTCGTTTAACCACCGGCCCCGGCGTGGGCCGCGTTCCGGCCAGCATGCTGCCAATCATCACAAAGTCGGCCCCAAAGGCCAGTGCTTTGACCATATCACCGGGCGATCGAATGCCGCCGTCCGCCACAACGGAGCGGTCCACCCGGGCTGAGTTGCGTATCGCGGTGAGGTTGGGCACGCCAAACCCGGTCTTGATGCGTGTCGTGCACACCGCGCCGCCACCGATGCCGACCTTGATGATATCGGCACTGAGGGACGCCAGATAATCGGCGCCGGCATAGGTGGCCACATTGCCGGCCATGATGCAGGCTTCCTTGCCCAGCATGGCCCGGACTTTTTTAAGGGTTTTACCCACATAACGGGCGTGTGCATGGGCGACATCGATACAGAACAAATCCGCACCGGCATCGCGAAGGGCCTCGGCCCGTGCCATATCACCGGAGGAGCAGCCAAGTGATACAAAGGTGGGGTGGGCACAGGATTTAAACATCTCGATATTGTCCTCGATGGACATGAACCGGTGCATTACGCCGATCCCCCCCTTGGCGCCGATAAAATCGGCCATGGCGGTTTCGGTGACGGTATCCATGTTCGCGGTCATCACCGGAAGCTTCATACTCAGTTTGCCGGTCTTGTCGATCATGGAAATATCCACGATCTTGCGAGATTCCCAATGATTGTAGGACGGAACGAGCAGGACATCGTCGTAGGTAATGGCATCGGTCATTATAGGGTCCTCAACTGGGGGCCGGTTCACAGGCCCGTAGAAAAAACATTCGATAATGGTGGCGCGTCCTTGGGGTAAATTTCGGACACTGGTTTTTTAATAGAAAGCAACCCTCTGTATATTATAGTTTTTTGTATTCCATTTACGCCTGACCATGATTCTTTCCAACCTTATCCTGCTACCTGTTTTTATGCAACGGTGGGTTAATGCGGATGTCATTTTTCTGAAATGGTATCTCAACGATCATGATGAAAATCGATCTCCAGTTCGCTCGCTGACCCCGCCGCACCGGTGCTCGGTATCTCTGGTTCGCTCCGACCCCGATGAGCGGGATTTTTGCTTCGCGCCAACCCCGGTGGCGGGATCTCCGCTTTGCTTCGACAAGCGGCGGGGAATGTGCTCGCTATCACGGTTCAGCAAAGATTCAGTCGAAGCAGGTGTGGGAAACCATATCATTCAAGTGTTCTGTCAAAATGTCGATATATTAAGTGCATGATTGTATTTGATCGTGTCAATCTGTATATTGATTGAATGCTGGAAACGGTCATGAGTGTAAGCAAAACAATGCAATCGCACAGAGCCAAAATAATGATGCGAAGAATTGCAGCGGTTTTAATCATCCTGATAAGCATCCCTAATTTCGCATATGCCACCCCGGCAACAGTTATCAGGGTGTACGATGGAGATACGCTCAATGTCGATGTTCAGGGCAAAACGGTCACGCTCAGGCTCTATGGAATCGATGCACCGGAATCTGGACAAGATGGCAATGTAGCCGCCACACGTTTTTTAAGGCGGTTGGTTCTTGAGCATCCCGTGGAATTTAAAGTCATGGAGACCGACCGGCTCAACCAGGCTTTTGCCGTCGTTATCCGCGAAGGCAAGGAGTCGAGCGTCAACGCCGCGATGGTGGCCAATGGCTATGCATGGGTGAATCCTAATGGGTGCAAGGCCGAAGAATGCCCCAATTGGAAAGAGATAGAATCTCAAGCCAGATCGCTTAAGCTGGGCATCTGGTCGGATTATAATGTGGTGCCGCCGTGGGAGTTCAGAAAGCGGCAAAGCAAGGAATGACACCCTTGTAAACCCGCCTTGAGGCAATCCACTCATACCGCTTTTTCCGGTGGACATGCAACCGGCTGACGGTTGGTTTATTAGAACGTATCTCAAAAATAGTCCAAGTGCCCATGGCGGCGTTATGAAACGACTCAAAATGCTCACATACTACCTGTATGCTGCGCTTGTCTCGCCGCTGCATGCCTTGCCCTGAACCCTGATCCTTATTTTTGAGATACATTATAGTAAGAATCAGCCAGTCGGAGCAAAAATAACAAGGGCATGTTTGTCCGCCCAGGTAAACAGGGCGATCAAATTTAAGGTTACGATCATATGGTCTTGAGATATTTTTTTTTGATGCGGATCGCTTCAAAACAGCAATGAACCCCACATTCTTATCGCGGCCAGGCCGATAACCACGGCAAGCAGCTTCCTCAAGCGTTTCACCGGCACCTTGCGACTGACATGTCCGCCCACCGATGCAGCCGGAAGCACCGTTAAAACGATTGAGATTGCCAGAATCCATTCGATCTGTCCAGTTATTGCTTTACCGATAAATGCGGCAAGTGACGAGAGAAAAACGATGGCCAGATTACTGCCGATTGCGATTCGGGTTGGAACCTTGACATAAGTCGTCATCAAGGGAATCAAGATAAAAGAGCCGCCTTGTCCGACTAAGCCACCGAGAAGACCGACACCTGTGGCAGCAGTCAGCGCCCGTGTCTTGCAGAACTCAAGGTCATTCGCGTTCGGGCGTTCTATATCATTTTTTATCGGAGCAACCATCAAAATCGCCGCAACAAAGGCCAGGCATGCAAAAATAAAAAGAAGCGTCTCGTTTGACACGAATCGGGCTGACGCACCACCCGCCAGAGCTGCAATAAAAATACTTGCCCCCATGTAAGCGGACAGTTTATCAGACATGAAAGCAAACTTGCGGTGGGTTAACCCTCCCGAGAGACAACCTAAGAGTCCCATAACGATGGTTAACCCAGCCACGATCCGCATTGATAAAGGCTCCAAACCGATTAGCGGCGGCACATAAAGCAGAAGCGGAGCCATCATGATTCCTCCTCCAATGCCAAGAAGTCCGGATATAAAGCCAGTAAAAATGCCGATGCAACCGATAAAAAGATAGATCTCCATATAGGTTTTATTCCACGGCGATTCCTGTGTCACCATCAATAGTGGTGCCGATCTTTACAGCTACGGGAACGCCGGCGTGATTGAGCGCCGCTATCAGCGCATCTGCCTGGGAATCTGGAAGCGACAGTAAAAGCCCGCCAGAGGTCTGGGGGTCGTAGAGCAACTCTTCTTCGTCCTTGTCGAGAATCACCCGCATTTCAAGGTTGTGCTCGTTGACCATCTGCCGGTTTGCCCGGTTGCTGCCGGTTGTTTCACCCTTTCTGTACATATCGAAAGCGCCTGGATAAAAAGGAAGGTCTTTAAATTTAACGACAACCTTGGCACCACTGCCATGCGCAACCTCCAGCAGGTGGCCAAGAATGCCGAACCCGGTAATATCGGTACAGGCATGCAGATCAAATTTCAGCGCCGTTTCTATGGCCGCGCCGTTCAAGGCAGCCATGGATGGCAGCACCTCCCGCTCAAGTTCCTTGAAAGAAAATTTACCTGAGCGCACCGCATTCAACAAAACCCCAGAACCAAGCGGTTTCGTCAAAATAAGGGCATCACCGGGTTCTGATCCGGCGTTGGTGATCACACGATCCGGATGTACCACGCCATTGACACACAAACCGTATTTGGGCTCTTCATCGTCAACCGTATGCCCACCAACCAGACAGGCACCGGCTTCAACGACCTTGTCGTGGCCGCCGCGCAAGATATCGCGCAACATCCCCATATCAAGATGCTTTGACGGAAACATCACCACATTCAAGGCGGTAAGGGGTTTTCCTCCCATGGAGTAGACATCGGAAATGGAATTAGCAGCGGATATCTGCCCGAACCAGTAAGGATCGTCAACCGGTGGCGTTATGAAATCAACCGTACTGATCATGGCGATCTCTTCAGAGAGCTTGTAGACTGCTGCATCGTCGGCGGTTTCGATGCCAACCAGAAGATTGGGGTCGGTTGGCGGAGCAAGCCCCTCGAGTGCGTCCGACAGAGCCGTCGGACCGATTTTAGCAGCTCAACCGCAAGTCCTGGCCAAACCTGTCAGTGATTTTTTCTTGAAGAATGTCATATTTCACCTCTCTATAGATAACTTCTATTTTTTAAGTCATTCCAATACAATTTTTCAATAATACAACATTTAAAGATTAGATTGCAATCTGTCATGGCATCGAGTCTTTGGCGATAATCGTGTGTCAAAAAGGAAGGGCAGGCCCGGTGTCAGGCCTGCCCCGTAGGAGGATCTATGGATGGTATCATGTTGCAGTTGGCTCCCCAACTTAAAAGGGTTCCATTTACAGGATAAGACCTGCCTGACCGTTATGCAACTTCAAGCCCCTCAATACCCGCTGATCGGCCGGATCTCTTTACCCGCGCAGAACATTCCCCGCGGCTTGTCGGAGCGAAGTAGAGATCCCGCTCATCGGGGCCGTGGGGAGGGTTCGATGGACCGCGGCATCAATTTTCAGGTTGTCGAGGGTCGGGGGTGATAATTTGGGGATGTTGAACTGAGAATCAACCCGGGTTCGTTTCTGGGATATGAAAAAATTACTTCTTCCTGTTGAATTAATTTCACAATAGTATTCGATAGTAAAACATATCTATGAGCTTAACCCATCGTATTCTTTTTATATTTTCTTTTTACTAGTTCTTGGCAAGTGTTTTGCTTTGATACAAGTTAAGATCCGAAGAACTCCTAACCACAACGCCAATAGAAGAACCTTCATACTACAGAGAATGCGGACATGAAGGTAATAATTTTAAAAAGAGGGTTTTCGGAGTCAGTCGGATTAGGTTTCTCGAGTGTAAGTGCATCTCATCGGAAAAACTGCACAACGGGAAACCACCCAGTTGAGAAGGCAAGTCTGAAAGATGGCTTGCCTTTTTATTTTAAGTGGGGCTGGTTTCTTAATAGGTCGCCACGGCCGTACCAGATGCTGCCAGGCTGGGGTTGCTGGTCGAGGAGGATCATGGCTACCTCACCAAATAATACTGATTTTTCCGGCAATGAAAAAATTGACCGAGGCACCGGTAACGGTTGGAATCGGGTTGGAAATCGATTTTATCGGTTGGGAAAATGGGGGCATAAAAAAGGGACCTGCAGTTTCTTGTAGATCCCCTATCCCATTGTGGCGGGAGCGACGAGACGCGAACTCGCGACCTTCCAGCTTGATTATCCGACCTTTTAACCCTACAACGATAGTTAGTGTTCT
>NZ_JASJGN010000214.1:0-14646 GCF_033791525.1 Desulfosarcina sp. | reverse complement strand
GTAAGCTGGTAAGCTGGTAAGCTGGTAAGCTGGTAAGCTGGTAAGCTGGTAAGCTGGTAAGCTGGTAAGCTGGTAAGCTGGTAAGCTGGTAAGCAAAATAGATTCTGGGAAAAGAAAAGACAAACACGATTTTAATTACTAATATTCCTATAGCACCTACCGCCTAAACCGGTACTCACCTTCACTTGAAAGGGCCACGAATGAAACCAATAAAACCATATTCTCTCAAATGGATAGCCACAGCTGTTATTCTCACCTTGATGATCTTCCCCGCCTGCTCCCAACAGTCCATGCAGCGCGCTGGCCAGGGAGCCGCCACCGGCGCGGTGGTAGGGGCCGTCGGGGGGATGGTCAGCGCCTTGGTATTTGGCGGTGACGTCGGTGAGGCAGCCGCCAGGGGCGCGGTATGGGGGGGCAGTACCGGTGCCGCCGCCGGGGCCATGTCCGGGGCCGTGGCCGACAGCAATCAAAAAAAGGCCCAACAGGCCGCCGAACTGGAAGCCTTGAGAAAAAGGCTGGGTGACGATGCCTTCAACGGCCTGGCCGCCCTGGTGGAATGCAAACACGAGGTCGCCCAGGGGTACGGCCGTACGGCGGCCCAATCCGACAACCCGAACTTTGCATTAGCCGGCCTGTGGCTCCAGGTGATCACCTTTGCAGACAGCCGCCAGGAGGACCAGGCCCGGGCCCTGTTCCCCGATCTGGTGGAAAAAGACGGCAACCTCTCGTCCGAATCCCAGGCGGAAACCGAAATGCAAACGGCCCAACAGAAACTGATGGATATCCGGCAAGAGTATAAGTTGCCCAGAGACTGTGGCTGAAGGCCCCACCCCAATGTCGCATAAACAATTTGGTCGAAACGTCAACACCCCTGACCCCTGCCATCTTCTCTTCGGGAGTGGAAGGCGATGTATCGGACCACTATTGTCCCATCGCTGAACGAAAAGCGCTGAATGCGTCCCCTCGCCCCTTCGGGGAGAGGGACAGGGTGGGGGGATTCTTAGGAGCGTTTACCCCAACGTTGAATAAAAAAAATTCGAAAATTATCGTTACTATTTGAAATCATAAATGAAGATCATGATTTATCCTTACGTTCTGGAATTCACCAAATGTGCCGTCCAGGGTGTAACGATAATTTTCTCATTTTTTTTACCCTACCGGGAAAGCCGGAGGCGCCCAGAACCTTCGTTACCAAGGGATCGCAGTAAATTTCTACGGCTTCACCCTTGACGCCTTGGCTCTGATCCCCTCCGGTTTTTGCAACGATGGGGTTTATCAGGATGAGCCAATCTAAAATGATTAAAGCCGTCTTCCCCACGAAAGGACGCACATGAAACGCATTACCCTTATTCTCATGCTCTGTTTGTCTGCATTTTTAAACGGATGCATTTTTAAGGATCTAAAGGAGGAGTTGGCGGAATTCGATCAATCCTATGCCATTGCCGGGAAAATTTCGAACCATGAGCAGGCGACAGGCCCCGTGCTGGTCATCCTATACAGCCATTCAGAAGAACCCAAGACCATTCAACAAATTGTTTTTACCGAGGCCACGGGTGATTTTTCGTTTCTGGTCCACCCGGGCGTTTACAGCTTAGCGGCATTCGCGGATACAAACAGCAATATGGCCTGGGACATGGGAGAACTCGCTGGACGATATGGTGCACCGGATGAGATAGCTATTCCCCCGCAGCCCACTGTCGGGCTGCCGGATACTCGGGATGTCACCAGGCTGGAGATGGTTCTGAAACCACCCGGAGGGACTCTATCCGACTTTCCCTCGCTGGACGACACCAGTCTCGTCGAGGCCAAATCCCTGGTACGCCTGGGCACGATCGCTAAACTCGACGATTCCATTTTCGCCCAGGAGAACGGCTCGTTAGGGTACTGGAAACCAGCCACATTCTTGAAAGAGCTGGGTTTCGGGATCTATTTTCTGGAGCCTTTCGACCCCGCAAAGATCCCGGTCCTTTTTGTCCATGGCGCGGTGGGAACACCCGTGGGGTATTCACCGATGGTCGACGCGATGGATCGGGATCATTTTCAACCCTGGTTCTTCTACTATCCCTCCGGTATTCGGTTGACATCCGTCGCCAACGCACTGAGCGAAACGGTGGTCATGCTTCGCGACGCCTACGATTTTAATACGCTGGCAGTCACTGCCCACAGCATGGGTGGGCTGGTTTCCCGGGCTTTCATAAAAGAATATGCTCTGACGGACAACCCGGCGGACGTCAACCTGTTTGTTTCCATATCGACCCCTTGGGGCGGTTCGCGGATGGCGGCCAAAGGTGCGGAGGAAGCACCGGTGGCCGTCCCTTCCTGGCACGATATGGGACCGGACAGCGACTTCATCCGAAATTTGTTTGCCACTCCGCTGCCTGCGGGGGTGAGCCATCACCTGTTCTTCAGCTTCAAGGGGGATTGCAGCCTGTTCATGGCCAACAACGACGGCACCGTTGAATTGGAAAGTGAACTGGACTACCGGGCTCAGCGGGAAGCCTCTACAACCATAGGCCTCAACGAAGATCACGGGAGTATTTTGGAGAGCCATGAGTTGTTCGATGAGTACAATCGATTACTCAGCACGCTCGTGAATAGGGCTGACAGGCAATGAACGGCTGAACCTTAAATCGAAAACACCGCGACCCTGTCTATGGGGTAGCGGCGTTTTTTTCACAATGAAATCCGGATACTTGCGTGTTCAGCGCTCCTCGAGAATCTCTCCACGCGTGCTGACGACGACCTCCCGGCTGGGCACATTCACCCCGGAAGCCTCCATTCCTTTTTTCACGATCATGGGCAGGCCGGAGCAGCAGGGCACCTCCATGATCATTGTGGTGACGCTTTTCACACCCGCCGTCTTGAATATCTCGGCAAACTTGTCGATGTAGGACTGGACATCGTCGAATTTCGGGCAGCCCAGCATGACGGTCTTGCCTTCCAGATAATCCCGGTGCAGGCTGGGAAAGGCCACGGGTACACAGTCGGCCGTCACCAATAAATCGGCGCCTTTGAGAAAGGGTGCTGTGGGCGGGATGAGGCGGATCTGGACCGGCCAGTGGGTCAGGGCGGAGGCGGCCTTTTCAAAAGAGGTGGGGGTGTTGGCGCTCTGACAGCCGGCTGTCGGTGCAAAGCTCTGGATCTGGGTGGACGGGCAACCGCAGGGCATGGTCTGCTTCTCTTCATGTCCCTTGTGCGTCTCCAGGTGCTTTTCCACGGCCGCTTCGTCGAAATCCTCGGCATCACGTTCGATAATCTGCAGGGCATCCTGGGGACATTCGCCGAGGCAGGCTCCCAGGCCGTCGCACAGGTTGTCGGAAATCACCTTGGCTTTTCCGTCGATGATTTTCAGTGCGCCCTCGGCGCAGGAGATGACGCAATTGCCGCATCCGTCGCAGCGTTCTTCATCGATTTCAATGATCTTTCGAGTTACTTTCATAGCAATGTCTTTCTGGCCTCTGTCCGGCCATTTTCCGTCATCAATTTTTCGGCAATAATCGTTTCTATCTTCTCGGGCTGGAGCCCGTTTTCCTTTATTCGGTCTTCCAGGTTGGCTATCCAGTCCGCGTCGTAGAGCACTTTGAAGTTCAGGGTTTCTTCCTCACGCGGGTGATGGTGGTGGCCGACGATATCGCAAACCTCCTCCACCAGCGGGGGTTTGGCCCCCAATTTTTCCAGGATCTCCCGGGCCACGGCCGGTCCCTCCTGCTCTTGATATCGGGCTTCGCTGCTACCGTGCTTTTTCTCCGCCTCGACGATGCCGATGTCGTGCAGGTAGGCCGCACACAGTACGACCGCCGGGTTGCTCCCCTCGGCCCGGCTGATGCGTTCGGCGTAGCGGGCCACCCGGGTGGCATGGCCGATGCGCTTGAAGTCGCTACGGAAATAGCGTTTCATCTCGATGGCCACCCGGTCCTTGAGCAGGTCTTCCTTTTGCAGCAAGAACTCCTCGGGCAGGGTGCCGATACACTGCTCGGCATACTGGCAGTAGGCTGCACACCCGAAATCCAGATCCGGGTTGACGAAGCGGTGCTGGCATTTGGGGCACTTGCGGGCCGTGTCGTCCTTGAAGAACTCGACGTTGGCACCACATTTGGGGCACGGAACCTCATAAATGGCACCGGGCTTCCAATATAGGGTGTCCTGTCCGGGGCATTTCATGGTGGTCCTCCTTAATTTTACCTAACCCGGATAAACCGGTGCTGTTGAAAAAGCGTAGGCCGTAGGCAACAAGTTGCAAGCATCAAAATCTAAAATAACAAATTCCAAATAAATTCCAAATTACAATAACCAAATCTCAAAAAAGGGCAAAAACCAACAGTTGCCTTTGATTTTGATTTCTCCCAAATTGGCGATTGGTATGTCCTTTCTTCACAAGTGTAAGGTTTGGAATTTTGAGTTTGACTATTGTGATTTATTTGTCTTTTGGTTTTTGACTATTGTGATTTAGGCGAATGTAACGGCTGCCGGTTGCCCGACAGCCGATTCTTTTTCAAAATGTCTGCTATTTCGCAGTCTACTACCCCAAAATTGCCTTCAGGTCCTCATCCGGGGTGCCGATGGGCATGATGTTGAAGTTTTTCACCAGTACATCCAGCACGTTGGGGGTAATGAAAGCCGGCAGGCTGGGTCCCAGGCGGATGTTCTTGATGCCCAGGTGCAGCAGGGAGAGCAGAATCACGCAGGCTTTCTGCTCGTACCAGGAGAGGATCATGGACAGCGGCAGATCGTTGACGTCGCATTCGAATGCACCGGCCAGGGCCACGGCAATCTGGATGGCCGAGTAGGCGTCGTTGCACTGCCCCACGTCCAGCAGGCGGGGAATACCGCCGATGTCGCCCAGGTCCTTGTCGAAAAAGCGGAACTTGCCGCAGGCCAGGGTCAGCACAACGCAATCGGAGGGGATCTTTTCAACCAGTTCGGTGTAGTAGTCGCGCCCCGGTTTGGCGCCGTCGCAGCCGCCCACCAGGAAAAAGTGCCGGATAGCCTTGCTTTTCACCGCTTCGATGATCGTTGGAGCCACACCCATGACCGCGTTTCTGGCAAAGCCGACCATGACCTGCTTGCCGGGGACGTCCGCTTCAAAGCCGGGCAGTTCCAGGGTTTTTTTAATTGCCGGGGTAAAATCTTTTTCAACAATGTGGGTGACGCCGGGCCATCCAACCAGGCCGGTGGTGAAGATGTTCGCCTCGTAGGACTCTCTGGGTTTCTGGATGCAGTTGGTGGTCATGACGATGGCACCGGGGAAGGCGGCAAACTCTTTGGCCTGATTCTGCCAGGCAGTGCCGTAGTGGCCGATAAAATGGCTGTACTTCTTCAGCTCCGGATAGCCGTGGCAGGGCAGCATTTCACCGTGGGTATACACGTTGATGCCTTTGCCTTCGGTCTGCTTCAGGATGAGATCCAGATCCTTCAGGTCATGGCCGGAAACGAGAATGGCCTTGCCTTTTTTGGCGCCCAGGGGCACCGCGGTGGGCACAGGGTGTCCGTAGGTGCCGGTATTGCCGGCATCCAGCAGTTCCATGGCCCGCAGGTTGACTTCGCCGCATTTAAGCGCCAAACCGACGTAATCGTCGACGCCCAGGCTGTTGTCCAGGGTGGCGGCCATTGCCTCGTAAATATAAGCGGAAATCATCTCGTCTTCCTGGCCCAGGATACGGGCATGGTCGGCATAGGCCGCCAGGCCTTTGATGCCGTATACGATCAGTTCACGCAGGGAGAGGATGTCCGGGTTGACGGTCAAATCGGATTTGACGCCCACCTTTTCGCCCTGGGCCACCATGCCGGCCTGGTCTGCCGCGGGAACGAAGGTCGCCGGGCCGTCGGCGAAGGCGACATTGCCGCCGGCCGCCTGAACCTTGGCCTTGAGCGCGTCGCGATGCTTCACGGCGTCCTTGACCAGGACCACGAACCGGGCCGGGTCGAAATCGACATTGGTCAAGGTGGAGAAAATGGCTTCATTGGTGAAGTGGTCGACGACCGGGTCACTGACATTGACCTTGGCCCCGGCAATCGCCACCTGGGCGATGCCCTTGGTCGCATAAACGAGAAGGTCCTGAAGGGCAGCGACATCGGGCTGTTTGCCGCATACGCCGATCTTGGTGCATCCTTCGCCTTTGGCTGTCTGCTCGCACTGAAAACAAAACATGGTGATTCCTCCTTAGGTTGTGGTGAATCTGACTATTGCTATCGTTTCCGTTATTGCTTTTGTTGTCGTTGCCGCCGAATCTTGTTTGACCCGGTTGATCGTCTTTTACATGCTTTAATTTTAATTGTCCTTGACCTGGGTCAACAGGTTGATTCTTTTTTTTTCTGATCTGAATGCTCCCCGTTGGAGCCATCCTAACCATAAACGGTTGACGGCCAATACACCTTGACTTATATCAAAAATCCAAGCAAACTCATTGCTTTGAACCGCGACAGCGAGTGCATACCCCGCCGCTTGCGGCGGGCTTAGCGAGCGAACTGAAAATCGCTTTTTTTATCCTTACGGTTGGGACTGACCTGAATATTATTGGTATTTTCAATTGCCACAATAATAAGATGATCTGAATCGTGAGCAACGCCACAGGACTTCATAACGGCAGGTAGGCAATTGCCTTAATTGTAGTTGCGAATTTGTGCATTGCAACCGGGAAAGGCAAATAAGTGCATGGAGGATGACGACAGATGAAAAAAATAAGCCGGATTCTTTCAATCACGCCGCTTTTCAAGGGGCTGTCGGAACAAGAGCTCGATGAGATCGGCAGCATCACCATCGATCGGCATTACAAGCGCGGCGAATCCATATTCATGGAGGGTGAGGAGGCCAACGGGTTCTATATCGTCGCCGACGGCCAGGTAAAAATTTTCAAGACATCCATGGAGGGAAAAGAGCAGATCCTGCACATTTATGGCCCGGGCAACCCCTTTGGCGAAGTGCCGGTCTTCTCCGGTTCCCGGTTCCCGGCCAACGCCCAAGCCCTGGTCAAGAGCCATATTCTCTTTCTGCCCAGAAATTCGTTTGTGCGGTTGATTGCCGAGCACCCGTCCTTGTCCATGAACATGCTCGGTGAGCTCTCCATGCGATTGCGGCAGTTCACTATCCAGATTGAAAATCTCTCATTGAAGGAGGTCCCTTCCCGCCTGGCATCCTACCTGATTTACCTGGCCCGGGAGCAGGATAATTCAGAACACGTCACCCTGGCTATCTCAAAAGGGCAATTGGCCAGCCTGCTGGGCACGATTCCAGAAACGCTTTCACGGATCTTTGCCAAGATGTCCACCCAGGGTCTGATCCGGGTCGAGGGCAAAGCGCTTTATCTGCTGGATCCACCCGGTCTGGAAGATCTGGCCGCGGCTGGTAAGCTGGCCGAATAAAAAAATCTTGCATTTTTAAATTGACACATTGTGGCACTTCTTTTATGGTTCTTTTCGTGAAATCTATTCGGCTACATAAGCGCCCAATGATCCTGGCGCGGCTTTTTTGCCTGACGTTGATGCTGGTTCTGCTTGCCAATCCCGTCCTTGCGGTCGTTTCGACTTCCATGGGGTGCGGCGGACAGGGCTGTTGCTGCGCAAATAACGGTCCTGAGCCGACTGTAAAAATCAGCGCCAACACTGATAAGAATTCCGCTTGCTGCAGCCCAAGGGCATCGATTCCGTGCCGCGTGACCACCAATAGCCTGCCGGACGCGCCCCCGGCGCTGACCCAGGCCACTCAACGAGGTACCGCTGACACCATCCTCTTGCTGCCGAGTGGCTTCATCGCAGCGATGTCGGACCAATCGCACCACCTTTCCATATCAATACACGACACCGGATCAACCATTCCCACCCCCCCATTATATCTACAATCCTGCCGTTTGATCTGTTGAAATCAATTTCTTAACCCGAAGATAAACGGCGTCCGGGTGAAAGCCCTTCCTGGCCTTGTTTTCCAATGTCGGAGGCGGGTGTTGATGCAATCCCATTCATCCCACACGCTATAAACCGCTACCATCTTTGTGAATCACAACGTTTCACCATCGATAATTATAAAAGAGGATTACACCATGACATCCAAGAAAAAAAAACCGACCCACAAAACCCGTGAAGCCAAAAAAGCCATTGTCATGAACACCAGCAAGAAGAACCCGATCCCCATCGTCATCGCCGCCGTTGTCGTCATTGCCGCGGCTGCCGGCCTGGGCCTGTTCCTGTTTCCGGCCGACGAATCGTCATCGAAACCGGTGGCGACCGACAACCACGGTCGGTTCACCTATGCAGTTAACCTGTTTGACGACGGCCAGGCCCGCCATTTTGAATATGCCGATGCCAATAGCAACACCACCATCAAGTATTTCATCCTGAAAAGTGCCGATGGGGTCATCCGGGCAGCCTTTGATGCCTGTGATGTCTGCTGGCCTGAAGGCAAAGGCTATGTGCAGGATGGCGACGTAATGATTTGCCGCAACTGCGGCCGCCGCTTCGAGTCGGTGAAGGTCAACGTCGTCCAGGGAGGCTGCAACCCGGCACCGCTGAACCGGACCATCCAGGGTGATGAGGTCGTAATTCTGGCGGATGATCTGAAAAAAGGCCAGGGCTACTTTAATTTTTCCAAAAAGGCGTAAATCATGCGGCTGACCGATATTTCCATAAAAAACCTGATCCGGCGCAAGGCCAAGGCCGGGTTTATCATGGCCGGCCTGGTGGTCGGGGTGGCCGCCATGGTGGCGGTGATCGGATTCGTGCGCAGCATGACCGCCGAAATCAATCACAAGATGGAACGCTACGGCGCCAACATTCTGATTCTGCCCAAAACCGAAGATCTTCAACTCAGCTATGGCGGGCTCAATCTGGGAGGGGTATCCGTTGGTGTGCAGCCGATCCGCCAGGCGGACCTGCATCGCCTGTCCACCATTAAAAACGCTGCCAATATCGCCGCCACCGGACCGACCCTGCTGGGTGTGGTTTCCGCCAACGGCCGCGACGTGCTGTTGGCCGGCATCGAAATGAACCGCGTCGAGGTCCTCAAACCATGGTGGAGCCTGTCCGGCAGCCGGCCCGACAGCAATGCCGTGCTGGCCGGTGCCCAAACCGCCAGTTTGCTGAACCTGACCATCGGCCAGACGGTTGACATCAATGGCAGGCGTATGCACGTGTCGGGCATTCTGGGTACCACCGGCAGCCAGGACGACCAGTTGTTGTTTGCCGAGCTGTCTACCGCCCAGGTCATCCTGGGCAAGCAGGGCCAGATCTCCATGGTGGAGGTGGCGGCCCTGTGCCACGACTGCCCCATCGACGATATGGTTCAACAAATCTCGGGCGCGCTTCCCGACGCCAAAGTCATGGCCATCCAGCAGGTGGTCAAAGGGCGCATGGACACCCTTCACCGCTTCAGTGCCTTCTCCATGGGCATGTCCGCAGTGGTCATCCTGGTAGGCAGCCTGGTGGTACTCACCACCATGATGAGCAGTGTGCGTGAGCGTAAAGAGGAGATCGGCATTTTCCGGGCCATGGGGTTTCGCAAAAGCCACATCATGGGAATTATCTTTTCCGAAGTAGCCATGATCTCCGGCCCGGCCGGCCTCATCGGCTATCTGGCGGGCACCGGAGCCACGTTCATCGCCGTGCGGTTTTTTTCAGACATGGACCATGCGGCGACCGCCTGGGATCCGCTGCTGTGCGGTGGTGCGATTCTGTTGGCCATGGTAGTAGGACTGACGGCCAGCGTCTATCCGGCAATCATGGCCGCCCGGCTGGACCCCAACACCGCCCTGCGGTCCTTGTAGGAGATAATTATGAGCAGTATCAACGCCCAACAACTGGGCAAATCCTATGGGCGGGGCAGCGGAAAAGTCCATGCCCTGTCCGACGTCAGCTTTACCATCGACAGCGGGGAATTCGTCGGCATCATGGGAGAATCGGGGGCAGGCAAATCCACCCTGCTCTCCATCCTCGGTGCCATGAACACCCCCACCACGGGAACGTTGGCGGTGGACGACATCGATGTCTATGATCTGAAATCGGAGCAGCGTGCCGATTTCCGTCGTGAATTTCTGGGGTTTGTTTTCCAGAGCTTCCACCTGATCCCTTATCTGACCCTGCTGGAGAACGTCATGCTGCCGTTGACCACCATCCGCATGCCCAAATCGGAAAAGCGGAGCAAGGCCCTGGCGGCGCTTGAGCGGGTAGGACTGGATGGCAAGGGTGATCGTCTGCCCGGTGAAGCTTCGGGTGGCGAAAAGGAACGCTGTGCCATCGCCCGGGCCATTGTCAACGACCCACCGGTGCTGCTGGCCGACGAACCCACGGGCAACCTGGACACCCGCACCACCGATGCGGTCATGGATCTGTTCACGGGGCTCAACGCCGAAGGCACGACCATTGTAATGGTCACCCACAGCCCCCGTTGCGCCGCCCATGTGCACCGCGTCCTCGACGTGGCCGACGGACGGCTGTTGAAAGGTGTCTCCGTGGCACCGCCATCCCACTGCATGTGATCCGGGGAGTCCGCGCCAATCGCCTTAAGGGGCTGGCGTGAGCAGTGCATTGGGTTTACCCCAACGTTGCAAAAGCAGGAGGGGTTAAGTGTTGGGTGCGCCGTGAACCGGATGCGTTTCGATTGCGCGGCAGACCGCTGACAACTGCCGGGCGGCTTTTTCAGGCGGCACGGCCTGCCACACGGCACCGAGCACGGCAATGCCCTTGAACCCGAGGGATGCGGCCGTGACTGCCCGTTGCGCATCGAGCCCCCCCAGGGCAATCACGGTGTGCTCCGTCCAGGACAGGAAGGGTCTTAAATCCGAATGGTCAAAGGCCGACCGGTAACCTGGCTTGGAGATACTGTCGAAGATGGGGCTCAGCAAAATATAATCGAACAGGCCGTCGTATTCAGGGATGTCCGTAATCCGATGGAAGGCTGAGGAGAGGCGGCACCCCGGCTGCGCCAACCTGAGCTGCCGGAGGCGCTGCAGGTTGTGCGTCCTCTCTTTTTCCGTAAAATGAATGCCCATGAGATCGAAATGATCGAGCAGCCTCGGGTGGCCGTGGACCATGATCCGCGGGTGATACGAAACAGGAACCTGTTTCAGGTAATCGGCGATCTGCCTGTCGGTTTGCCCCGGCTTTCGAAGGTAAACGGTGGCCGACGACTGATGCAGGACCCAGCAGACCACTTCCGGTTCATCGGGATTATCCTCAGGCGGAGAGATGATGATCAGGCGCATGGGTACGTAAAACCGTAAAAAACAAAGTACAAGTACCAAATCCCAAATAATTTCCAAAAACCAACTTCCAAAATAAAGCGTCCTACTTCTTCTCCATCTTCTGCTTCAATTTCTTTTCAATTTCGGCAAACAGGTCCTGCTTTTTCTGATCCTGCTGAGCCTTTATGGACGCCACCTTCTCTTTCATGACGTCTTTGCCTTTTTTGAATTTTTTTAACTCCTGCTCCAGGCGGGTTTCTTCGGTGTCCCTCGGCAGGTCCTCGATGGCCAGGTGGTTGCCCACGACAATCCGATCATTGAATCCGCTTTTCACCGTATCGACGATGCCCTGTTCCTTGAACCGATTGAACAGGTAACTGCCCTTTTCGTCCGAATAGTCGAGCAGGCGGCAGACGGACTCGATGGACGGCGGTGCACCCTCCCGGTGATCCAGGACCCGGACGGCGGCAACAAACAGATGGGCGGTGCTATATAAATCGTTCGCTTTCATGATGGTCCATCCCTGCGTTGCATGGTTTTGGATGCGGCCATTGTCGGCCAATTTCTTGACATCCCCCGGCAAGGAGAGTAACATTTGCCGGTGAATTGTCAAGCGGCAACCGGCCCGCGCTTCCCGGGGTCGGATATTCCTTCAAACCATTATCATTTAAAGATGTTGTAACCGTTTTCCGTGTCACCAGCGCGGTCGGTATCGACCATGCCAAACAGACCATCAGGGGATAAAATCATGACCGAGATTATCGATGTAACGGCGAGAGAAATTCTGGATTCCAGGGGTAACCCCACCGTGGAAGTGGAGATGATGCTGGCCAGCGGCGCCATCGGCCGGGCGGCAGTCCCCTCCGGCGCCTCCACAGGAACGCGGGAAGCCCTGGAGCTTCGCAACACTCGCGCCAAGCGCTACGGCGGCAAGGGCGTGGTCACGGCCGTGAAGAATGTCAACACCACGATCGCCGATGAAATCCGTGGGATGGACGCCTCCGACCAGTTGACCCTGGACGCCTGTATGCTGGCCCTGGACGGCACGGCCAACAAATCCAAGCTGGGCGCCAACGCCATCCTGGGCGTCTCCATGGCGGCGGCCCGGGCGGCGGCCTCTGCCTTCGGCCTTCCCCTGTTCCGCTACCTGGGCGGTGTAAACGCCAGGATCCTTCCGGTGCCCATGATGAACGTAATCAACGGCGGCGCCCACGCGGCCAACAACCTGGACATCCAGGAATTCATGATCGTCCCCTTCGGCGCAACCACGATCGCCCATGCCATCCAGATGGGCGCCGAGACGTTTCACGCACTGAAAAAAATCCTCAAGTCCAAGGGACTGAGCACGGCCGTGGGCGACGAGGGTGGTTTCGCACCGAATCTCAAATCCAATGAAGAGGCCCTGAGCTTCATCATGGAAGCCATCAAGTCTGCCGGCTACACCCCCGGCAAGGATATGGGCCTGGCCCTGGATGTGGCGGCCAGCGAATTTTACACGAAGAAAAAATACGTCCTCAAAGGCGAGAACAAATCCCTGTCCGCCGTTGAAATGGTAGATTATTTCGAAGACTTGGTGGAAAAATACCCGATCCTGTCCATCGAGGACGGCCTGGCCGAGCAGGACTGGGAAAACTGGGCCGTGCTGACCGACCGTCTGGACGAATACATTCAGATCGTGGGTGACGATATCTTCGTCACCAATCCGACCATCTTTGCCAAGGGCATCGAAGACGGCATCGCCAACTCCATTCTGATCAAGCTGAACCAGATCGGCACGGTTACCGAAACCCTCGACGCCATCGAAATGGCCAAGCAGGCCGGGTACACCACCGTGATCTCCCATCGCAGCGGTGAAACCGAAGACACGTTTATCGCCGACCTGGCCGTGGCGGTGAACAGCGGCCAGATCAAGACCGGTTCGCTGTCGCGATCCGACCGCATCGCCAAGTACAACCAACTGATCCGCATCGAAGAGCGGCTGGGCCGTGGCGCACAATTCGCCAAGGAGATCTTCATTGGCGATTAGGGGCGGTACCTGGCGAAAAATATTTCATTATCCTGTAATTATTGTTCTATTCAAAATGAAGAGAACTTCAATCATAGCGGCATGGGCCATGTTTTCGGTAATGTTTCTCACCGCGACCACACCCGGCCCGGCCGTTGCCTACGTTCTCGAAGGGCCCCATGTCCTCGAACTCAGCGCCGAAGCCATGGGTACCATCGCCGCCCTCCAGGCCAATCAGAAACTGCTGATATATCCGCAGACGCCGGAATCGTTGCCGACTGTCTATGATGAAACCGCCACCTATGTGATGCCGGAACGGTTTCGTTCGGATATCGTTTCCGACCAGGTTCAGCGAACCCACCTGGTGTTTGCGGACAGTTCGATCACGGTGATCGACGGCCGGATGGCCATGGGTGAAAACCCGTTCGATCTCTACCAGCAGCTGCTGCGAAGCCGAACCCGGCCGCGCCTGATGCGAACCCTCAATCGACTGGGCGTCGAGACGGCCATATCCAGCTTAGGGCGGCTTGATGAAAAAGTGGTGTTCGTCCTGGGCGCCCGCTATCCCGATGAATCCGTATCCCAACTGGCCATCGACAAGGAAACCTTTCTGCCCGTTCGTTTGCTTCTGGTGGACCGGGGGACGGTTGCAACCGACAGGCGCCTGGAGATTTTTTACCGGAACTGGCAGAAGATTCAAAGCGGTTGGTTCCCTTTCCAGGTGGATTTCAGCATCAACGGTCGCCTGGCCCGGGAGATCCGGGTAGCCGACCTTCGCCTCAATCCGTCCATCCCGGCAGACATGATGGACCTGGAAGCATTGAAAGCATCGGTAGCGCTCAACGATACCGATACGCCCCAGGAACAAAAGCAGGATGCGGTGGATGCGGTGCAGCAGGCGGTGCAGGACTTTCAGAAAAAATTTGAATAGCCGGTTTTCCTAACCGGTCAAATATGGTACAGGCAGTCGCAATCAGCATGCCTGCCGGCAAGGGGTGGGCAAATTGAAAACCACATTTGAGGCGGGGTAGGACCGGAAAGTCGCACCGCTTGCTACCTGACATGACCAGCGATGGTCAGGGAAAGACTGATGGCGCAACCTGGCCTGCAGGATGAAAAAGAGAATATCCAATGTCGAACAAGGAACCGCAGAATATCGAAGGTGAGGCATACTGTCCATTTTTGTATTTCGCCATCACGAAGTGATTCCTTCGTTCGACAATCGATATTGGATATTGGACATTCTGCGGTTTGTTTTTCATGCGGTCACGAAGCCATGACAATTGTTTTTCATTCGGCGTCGGCAGTTTAATGGTCCAGTAAAAAGTCGCATTTCCGACGGATTCGTAAAAAGCCCGAGATCAAGGCTTGCGAATCCTGAGAATACCGCTATCGCGGGTGCCGTAGGCAGCGTACTTACGGTACTCCGCAGTGACGAAGGATGAAGTGTAACACAGATATCGGAGTTTTTAC
>NZ_JASJGN010000213.1:0-23520 GCF_033791525.1 Desulfosarcina sp. | reverse complement strand
AGCAGTTCCAGGAAAAATCGGATGCGGTTTTCAAAACTGCCGCCGTATTCGTCGACACGATGGTTGGAATTGGGCGCTAAAAACTGGTTGATCAGATAGCCGTGGGCCCCGTGGACCTCAACGAAATCGAACCCGGCATCCCGGCATCGCCGGGCAGCATCGCCAAAAGAAGCCACGAGTTCGCCAATCTCTTCGATGGTCAACTCCTTGGGAACCCCCTTCACCACCGCTGGCGCTGGAATGGGTGACGGTGCCACCTTGCGGTCGTGGTAGGACTGACGGCCCCCGTGCATCAGCTGAACGCCGAAGCACGTATCAAAAGATTTCACCGCCTCGACCATCTTTTTCAGGGCGGGGATGCATGCATCGTCCCACAGGGCGGGCAGCCCGGGCAGTTCCAGGCCCGTGGGGTGCACACCGCCGCCGCCCACCAGGATCATGCCCGCGCCTCCCCTGGCCCGGGCCGCCAGGTAGCCGGTCAACTGATCGGTAACATGGCCGTTTTCATCCACGCCGAAGTTGATGCTCATGGCGGACATGAGCAGGCGGTTCTTGGCCGTCATGCGGCCGATCTGGATGGGAGAGAAAAGATGCTTCAGGATGGTCATGGAGTCCTCCGGAAAAAGATTGCCGCAAAAAAGTAAAACCGGTCGGTCTTATCACTGAAACGTGGGTATACACCTTATGGATGGGCCCGTCAATCGGCCCCCCGTTCGGCGATAGCAGCCGAAGCCAGCACCCGGTTGCCGGGTGGATCCTCCACGGCGATCCGTACCATGGCTGCAGCCACCGTGCGGGCATGGATGGGCTGATACTGCCTGGGAATGGCTAAGCGGAGCCACCGGCCCAGCACCTGACCGACCGCCTCACCCGGACGAAACTCCCGGCGGTCCCCCAGTAGCAGGGATGGCCTGAAAATACTGACACGGGGAAATCCCAGCGTTAGGATCGCCGCTTCCAATTCGCCTTTGACCCGGTTGTAAAACAGAGGCGAATTCGCATCCGCGCCCATGGCCGAAACCAGCAGAAAGTGACTGCTGCCGGCGTTTAGAGCAGCCCGGGCAACCATCAGGGGATACTCGTAGTCCACCTGTCGGAACGCCTCCCGGCTGCCGGCCTTCTTGATGGTGGTGCCCAGCGCACAGATGGTCTGGTCGGCAGCCACCTGATCCCGCCACTCATCCGGACGCCCGAAATCGATGATCCGGGCGTCGAGCTTTGAAAAGGCCTCGGTACCTGGGAGTGCTGAACGGGTCAACGCAATGACACGCTCGTAGGTTTCATTCTCCAGTAGATGATTGAGAATATGACCACCGACCAGCCCGGTGGCACCCAACAGCAAAACAGTTTTCTTTTCCATAGCAGGGTATCCTTACCATTTTATTAGAACGCATCTCAAAAATAAGAATCAGGATTCAGGGCAAGGCTTGAAACGGCGAAAAAGCGGAGCATACAGGTAGTATGTGAGCATTTTTAGTCGTTTTGTAACGCCGCCATGGGCGCTCAGACTATTTTTGAGATGTGTTCTACTCATTGGCGACGATCGGACGACAGGTATGCGTTGACCGCATCCCAATACACCGGCGATGTTTCTACAGAGTTGTGGTCGGTCCCCTCAACGGTGACGGCGGTTAGCGGCCCGCCCCAAACCGAAGCCAATTTTTGGGCAAACCGCACCGGCACCACCTGATCGTTGGATGCGGTGAGAAAAAGAGCCGACGTGGTGATGCCCGGTGCCAGGGCCGCGGAATCGAAGCGGTGTTTGAGCATCAACCCTACCGGAAAGATCGGATAGTGGGACCTTGCCACATTGACCAGAGAGTCGAACGGGGTGACCAGGATAACACCGCCCACCCTACGTTTAGCCGCCACGTGCACAGCGACCCCTGATCCCAGGCTGCGTCCCATGACCACTATATGGGCCGGATCGACGCCTTCGGTCGCCACCATGTGATCGATCACAAACAGGGCATCGGACAGCAATGCCTTTTCAGACGGCTTGCCGTCGCTGCCGCCGTAGCCGCGGTAGTTCATGAAAAGAAACGATCGGGCGTTGAAGCGTCCGAGATCCGCAAAGTTGAGACTCACATCCTCGGCGTTTCCCCCGTAATAGACCACAAGCGGATGGCCGGGACCGATCTCATTTTTGAAAAACCAGCCGGTAAGGGTGACGCCACCGTGGTCTATACGGACTTCGCTTTCGGCATAGCGGGACTGGTTTTGCGGGGCGGTCGGCTGGGGAATAAAGATCATTCTGCCTTGTAACAGGTAGAGCAGCAGGGTTGCCCCAACGAAAAAAACAACAAGAATTTTGATGGTTTCCAGGATCATTTTAGTCATTGTCGAATTTCAGGGTACAGTTGCAAGGGGTGGTTCACCGTCGTATTTAAATCGTTTACGCAATCCAATTCCCATGGCACAGGCGCACGCCGTCGTCGATCTTTTCCCGGGGGACCAGCAGTGAGATGCGAAACGAAGTGGTGGTGACACCGGCAATCGCGATTTCATGTCGTTCCAGCAGGGCCAGGGCCTCATTCAGGGTGTCGTTGGTCCGGTTAAGCCCTTCGCCAATCAACGACAGCGCACTCAGGTGCGTATCGAACCGGACGGCCTTGCCCAGACGCCGGGCCAGGGCCTCCCGGATCTCTTGCCAACCGTAGACATTGGGAGAGGATACCACAAAAGAAACCCGCGATGCACCAGGATCGTCGGGTATATCGGCGGCATGAACCTCCTTCACCGGCACCTGCTCTTGCTCCAAAAAACCCAATGCCCATTGGAAACCAGCCAATGCGTGATCCCCGCTGATGCGAACCCGTGTGATCGCCTCCTCGCTGACCACTGCCTGCACGCCGGCCACCTTGCCCGGCGGCAGTTTCCTCACCACCGTCTCCTGTCTACGGTCAAATGTGCTGCGCGCATAAATGGCAATCTGCTTTTCCTTGGCGAACTGAACCGCCTGGGCGTTGAGCACCTTGGCGCCGGCGGCGCTCATCTCCTGCATCACCGGATAAGAGACTTCCGGCAGGTGACGGGCATCGGCCACCCTGGACGGGTCGGCGGAGTAAACCCCGTCCACGTCCGAGTATATTTCACAGCGATCGGCATCGATCGCAGCGGCGAGAGCCACCGCCGTGGTGTCCGATCCACCGCGCCCCAGGGTCGTAATGTCCCTTTTGTAGCTCACCCCCTGAAACCCACCCACCACCACGACCCTGCCCTCGGCCAGTTCATCCAGCACCCGAAAGGGACGCACCTCGATCACCTGGGCATCATTGTGGCGATGGTTGGTAATTATGCCGCACTGGGATCCGGTCAGGGAGACCGACGCTACACCCAGTTCGTTCAGGGCGATGCACAGCAAGGACATGGTGATCCGTTCGCCCGTGCTCAGCAGCATGTCCATCTCCCGTCTCGGCGGTGTCGATGACATGCTGCGGGCCATCTCCACCAGCTGGTTCGTGGTTTTGCCCATGGCGGAGACCACGGCGGCCACGTCCATGCCCTGCTCTTTGACTCGGGCAATCATTCGTGCAACCTTCATGATCTTGTCGACATCGGACAGGCTGCTGCCGCCGAATTTTTGCACGATACAGGTCATGGCTATTCCCTTTTATATGCCGGCTCAATGCAGCCTATCTCAAAATGCTGCAGTTCGTTCAAGATCAAGGCAGACGACCATTTCAACCGGAGGCATACATCGGGTATGTCGAGGATTGAAATGGGAGACCAACGCAGATATTGGCCGAAATGGGGCGTTTTGAGATTGGCGCCACACCTAAAACAGAAATTTGATCAGTATAAAGCTACCCACCAGCAATACCGTGAAGGTAACTGCCAGCAGATTGAAATAGCGGTCGATAAAGCGCTGGATGCGCGGACCGAACAGATAGATCAAGCCGCCCACAAGGAAAAACCGGGCTGATCGGGATACCATGGATGCCAGGACGAACACCGTGAAGTTGATTTTGAACATGCCGGCGGCAATGGTGAAAACCTTATAGGGGATAGGGGTGAACCCGGCGATACCCACTGCCCAGGCGTCGTATGTGTTGTAGAGGGTTTCGATATAGGCCACTTTGTCCGTCAGGCCGTAAAAGTCCACGATGCGAATGCCCACCGAAGCCATGAAATGCCAGCCGATCAGGTATCCCAGGCACCCCCCGAAAATGGATCCGATGGAGCAGACAAGGGCGTATTTGAGTGACTTGTCCGGCCGGGCCACACACATGGCGATAAGCAGGACGTCCGGCGGAATGGGAAAAAACGAGGATTCGGCGAAAGCCAGCAGAAACAATGCGCAGGTGCCATACGGGGTGGCGGCCCAGTGAAGTACCCAGTCGTAAAGACGCCTGAGCATTTACTGCTCTCTCCAGCCGTGCTCGCCGACTAGCTTGACAAAACGGCACCCGCCCAGATTGGACTGGTGGATGCCCTCTTCGTCACGAACCAGTTTGATAAGATCCTGGGTGTGGCGATCCCCCACCGGAATCACCATCCGGCCGCCCACGGCCAGTTGGTTGACCAGCACCATGGGGATCTCCGGCGCACCGGCGGTGACGATGATGGCATCAAAAGGGCTGTGCTCCTTCCAACCGGTGGTACCGTCGGAATACCGGGTGACAATGTTGTGGTAGCGCAACTGATCAAACAGCTTTCGGGTTCGGGTATACAGCGAGTAAATGCGCTCTACCGTGTAGACCCGAAAGGCGATCTGGGCCAATATGGCCGCCTGGTAGCCGGAACCGGTGCCTATCTCCAACACCCGGTCCTCCGGGGTCACTTGGAGCGACTGGGTCATTTCCGCGACGATGTAAGGTTGCGAAATGGTCTGCTGTTCACCGATGGGCAGCGGAAAGTCGCCGTAGGCCTGATCCATCATGGCTTCGCTGACAAACAAATGGCGGGGGACGGTCCGCATGGCCGACAGCACACGGGGATCCGTGATCCCGCGGGCGATGATCTGTTTGGTGACCATTTCATTTCTCAGGCGCTGGTATTTCATTGGCACGTTTCTCCCAGCACGTGTTTATCAATTAAGGCAAGTCAGGTCAAGAAGTTAGACGGTGTCCGCCCAGAATTGGCATCTTCCGGCCCAGCCCTGTGTTCTCCCGTTTTAGAATTCCTCGACGTAGCACTGCTACGCCTCCGGTTTCGAAAACGCTGCGGCCTTGATCTGATCCACAATCTACCATTTGTGGATGGACACCGACATTTCAAGCCGAAGGGCGGAACCCAAAACTCAGAACCCCGAACCCCGAACCCCGAACCCAGAACCGGCACCAAACTAAAAAAGCGCCCCGCAACGGGAGGCGCTTTCAATCATCCACGCAATGCGTCGATGAGCTAAATATTGATGAACTTGTAAAAAGTCGCATTTCCGACGGATTCGTAAAAAGCCCGAGATCAAGGCTTGCGTGCCGCGAAAGCGAGCTTAGGCGAGCGAATGGCAAATCGTTCAAGATCCTTACGGCGAACATTCATGTTCCATCCTGAGGAAGGAGGCGTACTTACGGTAGACCGCAGTGACGAAGGATGAAGCGTAACGCAGATATTTATCCGCCTCAGGCGGATCGGGTTTTTTGCGAATCCGTCAAATCTTATAGATCACCCGTCTCTCAGTGATAATGATATCGACATGTTTGTCGTGGGATTCCATGGGCACTTGGGGGACCAGTTGTCCCTCGAACACCAGGCCCACCTTGCGGGTGGTCATGGGCAGGTCGGGGATGATCCGGTCGTAGTATCCGTCACCGGATCCGATCCGCCCACCTTTTTCATCCATGGCGATTCCGGGAACGATGGCGATATCGATTGAATCCAGCGGAACCGGCTTGCATTTGGCCGGGTTCGGTTCCAGAATTCCCCGCGGGCCGTTGATGAGATCCTTGTCCGGGTTGTCCACTTTCATCAGTTTCATTTTGGATTTGGCCGTATCAAAGGCGGGAAGCACCACGATTTTGTTGAATTCATAGGCCCGCTTGATAATGGCATCCGTGGCCACTTCATTTTCCGTGTTCACGTAAAGCATGACAATCTTGGATTCGAGAAAGTTGGCGAACTCAAACAGTCGATTTTCGATAACGCGGGTGTTTGCTTTGAGCACATCGCTGGCAAGTGAATTGAAGAAAGTCGATATTCCATTTCTGATTTCCTGTTTTTTTTCCCGAACTTCATCCATTGACATCTCCATCTTTGTTTTTTGTATCTGGTCGCAGAAACTCACCGATAACAGTTAAACCCTTTCCCGCGAGAAAAGCACGGGGGAAGGATCATATTGATGACAACGATCAATTTTCCGACCGCTCACACCCACGGCTGCAAGCAGCCGGAGATGTGCTGCCTATCACGGTTCTACCGGCAATCATGATTGACTAATTAGACCACTTGAGATAAGCTCGCGCTTGATTTTGCCTTCGGTGTTCGCCTATAGGCGTTAAGACGATTAATTTGGCCAGGCTAAAGGGAGGACGCCGTATTTGCTATACTTCGACGACCGATAACGCAGACCAAGTTAGTTGTCTTAAAGCCTATGTCATCGGTATGCCGTTCACCGCCCCCATAACAAACTGTCACCGCCACCTGGAATCTGATGTATGGCCCCGTTTAAACGTGATTTTGGATAATAAGGACAAATATGCTGGAAATCAAGCTCGTCAGAGAAAATTTGGAACTGGTCAAAACAGCCATGCAAAACCGTGGGACGGCCTTTGATTGGGAGGCCTTTCAGGCCCGGGACACCCGGCGAAAAACCATCCTTTTCGAATTGGAAGAACTCCGCCGCCAGCGCAACAGCGTGTCCGACCAGGTCGCCCGGATGAAACGCAGCGGGGATAATGCCGATGCCATCATCGATCAAATGCGGGATGTGTCCACAACCATCAAGAACTTGGAAAGAGATTTGGGAGAAGGCGAATCGGCCATCGGCGAGATGATCATGGCCATGCCCAACATCCCGCACGCAAGCGTGCCGGTGGGCAAAACCGAAACGGACAACGCCCTGGTCAAAACGGAGGGTGAACCCACTGTCTTTTCCTATGCACCCCTGCCCCATTGGACCATCGGGGAGAATCTGGGAATCCTGGATTTCACCCGCGCCGCCAAAATCGCCGGCGCACGCTTCCCCCTCTACCTGGGTGTGGGAGCCCGCCTGGAGCGCGCGCTGATTAACTTCATGCTGGACCTGCACACCACGGAACACGGGTATAAAGAGGTGCTCCCGCCATTTATCGTCAACCGGAAAAGCATGACCGGCACCGGCCAGCTGCCCAAGTTCGAGGCGGACCTCTTCAAGCTAGAGGGGTTGGACTACTTTCTCATCCCCACTGCTGAAGTCCCGGTGACCAACATCTACCAGGAGGAGGTTCTGGACGCGTCACAGCTGCCGGTCTTTTTCGCGGCCTATACCCCCTGTTTCCGCTCCGAGGCTGGCTCCTACGGCAAGGATACGCGCGGGTTGATCCGGCAGCACCAGTTCAACAAGGTGGAACTGGTCAAATTCACCCGGCCGGAGGTCTCCTACGACGAACTGGAATCGCTCCTGGACAATGCGGAAACCGTGCTTCGACGGCTTGAACTGCCCTACCGGGTGATCACCCTGTGTACCGGAGACATCGGTTTTTCCGCAGCCAAAACGTATGACATCGAAGTGTGGATGCCCGCCCAGGGGGTCTATCGGGAGATCTCCTCATGCAGCAACTTCGAAGATTTTCAGGCCCGGCGAGCCAACATCCGCTTCAAGGAAAAAGGCAAAAAAGGCACCCGGCTGGTCCACACCCTGAACGGCAGCGGCCTGGCCGTGGGCAGGACCCTGGCGGCCCTGTTGGAGAACTGTCAACAGGAGGACGGCTCCGTCGTCATCCCGAAAGCGCTTAGACCATACATGGGCGGAACGGAAAAAATACCCTCGTGAGACGCGACCAATTCCCGGAAGATATCCAGCCGCACCTGATCCCTGAACCCAGCGGAGAACTCGTCTACCGATGCCTGGGCTGCCCTGCCGAACACGGCATCGAATCCCTGCTTTACACCTGCCCGGACTGCGGAAGCGTACTGCTCATCCATGACCGGCAGTTCGATCGGCTAAAGGCCATTGACGGCGAGCATTGGCAGCGCATAATAGACTACCGGCGCATGCTCAAGATCCCGGCAGTAAAGGGCATCTACCGCTACCACGAGTTCATCGGTCCCGTCATCCCTCTGGATTCGGTGGTTTACCTGGGAGAAGGCCACACCCCCGTGGTGGAAGCCAACGGCCTTCTCCAGGCCAAAGCAGGCATGCGTTTTTTTTACAAGAACGACGGTCAGAACCCCAGCGCATCCTTCAAGGACCGGGGAATGGCCAGCGCCCTGAGCTACATCAATTTTCTCATTCGGCAGGGGCTGGTCGACCAGGTGCTCTCCATCTGTGCGTCCACTGGGGATACCAGCGCCGCCGCGGCTCTATACGCCGCTTATCTCAAACCCCGGATCAAGTCGGCGGTCCTGCTGCCCCACAAGAAAGTAACCCCCCAGCAGCTCTCCCAACCGCTGGGAAGCGGGGCCGACGTCTTCGAGATACCCGGGGTGTTCGACGATTGCATGAAAGTTGTCGAAGCCCTTTCCGAGCAATACAACGTGGCCCTGCTCAACTCTAAAAATGCCTGGCGCATTTTAGGACAGGAGTCCTATTCCTATGAAATCGCCCAGGACTTCGACTATGCCATGGCCGACAAAGTTGTGGTGGTGCCCATTGGAAATGCGGGCAATATCACTGCCGTGATGAACGGATTTCTCAAGTTCCATGAGGTAGGTATCATCGACGCCCTGCCTAAAATCGTGGGTGTGCAATCCGTCCACGCCAACCCCGTATTCCAATACTACAGCGAACCGGATTCCAGTAAACGAAAATTCGTGCCCATGACCGTCAAACCCAGTGTGGCCCAGGCCGCCATGATCGGCAACCCGGTCTCCATGCCCCGGGTGATCCATCTGGTGGATCGCTACAACCAGGTTGCCGGCCGTCAGCGGGTCTTCTTTGTGGAGGTGGCCGAACAGGACATCATGGACTGGCAGCTCACGGCCAATCGCAATGGCCACATCGCCTGCACCCACGGCGGTGAGTCGCTTGCCGGGCTGCAGGTGGCCCTTAAAAATGGATTTCTGGATTCCAACGAAACGGCCATCGTGGATTCCACAGCCCACGCTCTCAAATTTTCAGGTTTCCAGGACATGTATTTTCAGAACCGCTTTCCGGATGGATTTGCCGTTTCTCCAGACCCTTCACTGGTCAATCAGCCACGCTATGTCCATCCGAAACACCTGACGCAGGTGCCTGCACCGGGAAAACCACTGGAACCGGGGGCAATGGCCGTCTTCGTTGAAGCCATCTCCCGGCAGATCGCCGCTGAACTCGGATTAAAGAAGAGGACCTGACACGGTGTTGAAAACACGTCATGGGCGCAGCCAAGACAAGGCAACATTTGCATCATAATTAGAATTTATGGATGATAATTGAGCATTTGGCGTCGAATGGTAACGCCGTATAGCCGGGCACAGTCGTTTTTCAACAGCCTGCTGAACGGACATCATCGGTTTCCGGTGGCAACGGGGATTGACCCCAAGCCGGAACCCCAACGAAAAAGACAGGTAAACGGCCATGGTCATGAAACAACCGAACCTTTTTCTACGCCCCCTCCTTCGCAGGATTCACTTGCCGGTACTGGCGTTTATCCTGCTGTTCCTGACGGCGGACACTTATGGCGCCATGCTATACAAAAACTACGTGGTGCGCTACGACCGCGGCTGGGATATCCTCTGCGACCCCTACCAGGTCCAGCAGGGGGATTGGGTGCTCAAGATCTTCCGCCAGAAAGGGGAGCTCGCTCACAACGATTTCAGGGAGTTTCTGGGCATTTTCGAGCGCCTCAACCCCCATGTGAAAGACATCGACAGGATCCGTCCCGGGCAGGTGGTGGACATCCCGCTGAAAAAGCTGACCCAGGGCGCCCTGCCGGGCCAAGCCTCCGGTGTGGTCACCATCCCGGTCGTCATGATCAGCAGCCCCAAAGAAATGATGGAAAAGCATACCCGGACCTACACCATTCAAAGGGGCGACACCGTCTCCACGCTGATTGCCAACCAGTTCGGCGGCCGATACGGAAACACCACCTACAGCCAGGGGCTGGAGCTGTTCAAGGCCGCCAACCCACACATCAAGGACCTCAATCGAATTTACGCCGGGCAGAAGATTTACATGCCCGATCCTTCAATCCGAGAACAGAGCTGGTACAGCGCCCTGTTCGATGAAGCCGGTAATCTGGTCGAACAGATAACGGATGCCGAGGAAACCGAACCCGTTGAACCCCAACCCCAACCCGCCGTTGCGCCTGCTCCGGAGATGGCCGCGCTTCCCTCGGAGACGGCCGGCACCGGTCCGGCTGCCGAAGCTGCATCGGCGATCGGGGGCCGCCTGCTGGACAAGGGGACCTATTTTTTCCCCATGAAACAGGGCAAGGATTTCGAGCTTGACCTTTCCCGCTACCCCATGATCGACCTGCAGAACGGGTCAAAGGTGATTCTGACATCCCAGGATCGGGTGATGAATGTGGATCTGCCGCTGATTCAATCTTACTGGGATAATGTCAAGGCGGTGAAGGTATCCGACAACGCCTCGTCCCAGGACATTCTGGAAGCCGTCTTTTCGGCCTTTTCAGGAGAAGCATCCAGCAACCACCTGGCCTTTGACGATGGGGGGGTAAGCATCAAGCTCAGCGCCAAATGGATCCGCACCGAACCGTCGGCCGATGGCCGCGTCCCCCGCCATTCCTGCATCACCCCCATCATGTCCGCCTCCGAGCGAACCCACGACAGCATTGTCCGCTACCTGGACCAGAACGACATTCTCATCAAGGAGATCCTGTCCGGGACGCCGGAGGCAACACGGCGGCCGATTCGCACGGAGGGAGCGGCAGATGTTGGCAGCATCGACGGCACCAGCCAGAAGGCACTTATCGATTCGTTTGCCGCCTTAATGGGATTTCACTACTCACCCAACACCAGCATCAGCTTCCCCTATGCCGGCATTCAGGTCCAGGCCCTGTCGAACCTGCTCTCTTTCGGGAACGGGAGGGAAATCCTCATCGATTTCGGAGACCTTTACGGTGATGCGGTAAATGCCATCAGGGGTACGGGGCTTGAGATCCTGCAAATCAATGTAGACGCCGGACCGGTGGAAATCATTCAACGCCTGATGGAAACCGCTGGTATGGCCTATACGGCATCCCCCATTTTTTATGGAGCGAAACGGTCTGCTGAGTTCAACACGGCCATTTCTGTCAACGGCATTCTCATTCCAACTGACACCGGAGAAAATCGACTGATTACCGAGAAAAAGATACCAGAATTGATCATAACCTTTCTACAGGACCAGGACATCAAGCTGGTGCGGATCAAAGACACAGCCCGACTATAGTCTTATCGAAGGATTGCCGGGATAGATGAATCAACCCGGACACGCTCATAATAAGGAGAACGTCCATGGCACGTTGGCGACCGGATGCAATACTTTTTTTACTTTTTACCGTGCTGCTGCTTTCAGCATGCGTCACCACAGGCATTTCTCACCAGGATAAAAAAAAAGCAGCTGCCGCCATTAACCTGGGAGAAGCCCACATGAGCGGCGGGAATTATACGGCAGCACTGGGAGAACTGCTCAAAGCGGAAAAATTAAACCCAACCGATCCCTTCCTGCATAACGATCTGGGTCTGGTATATATGGCAAAGGAGAGGTTCGATCTTGCAGTGGTGCATTTTGAAAGAGCGGTACAGCTGAGACCCGACTACTCCTTGGCCAAAAACAACCTGGGGAGTGCCTATCTGGTTCGGAAAGAATGGGACAAAGCCATCATTGTTCTGGAGGATGTGAGTGGAGACATGCTTTACGCCACGCCTCACTTTCCATTGTCCAATCTGGGCTGGGCTTACTACAACAAGGGGAACTATGACAAGGCCCGGCACTATTTGAAAGAGGCGCTGGAGCTGCAGCCGGAATTTTATGTCGCCCAGTTGAATCTGGGCAGGACCTACCTGGCTTCCGGGCAACTGCACGCCGCGCTGTCCATGCTAGAAGCGGCGGCACAACTCTATCCCAAAGACCCCGCCTTGCTATTGGAGCTGGGAAGAACGTATCGCCTGTTGGGAGACTACAACAATGCCAGAATGGCCCTGAAGGCGGCCATTGAATATACTGAAGATTCGGAACTGGCCGTCGAGGCATCCGAGGAATTGAACAAAATCTACCAGTAACCGCACCACTATTCATCTGCACATCACCCGTTCGCCGGTGGATGGTTGGCCGAGGGAAACGTTATGACCAGAGACGACCGCTCGACTGAGCATTTACCGTCCGACCTGCTGCAGCAAAAAATCGCGGAACTGACCCGCCACCAGACCGAGTTGAAAAGGGTCAACCAGTCCCTCGTCGGCGAAAGGCAAGCGCTCAAAAGAAAACTGACCGATTGCTCCCGTTTTTTACAGGCATCGACTACCGGCCTGATATCGCTGGACAAGTCCGGTCTCATCGACGGCGTCAGCCCGCGCGCCGTCGACATGCTCGGCGCAGACCAAGCCTACTTGCTGAGAAAACCCATCAGCCTGTTCATCGCACCAGAAGACCAGGCCGTTTTTTTCATCAATCGTAGTCGGATTTTCGCCGGAGCCCAGAAAGAGCCTTTTGAACTCCAACTCAAGACAAAGGACGGAGCCGTATGGTCCGCCAGGGTAAATGCCCAACCGGTGGAGACGCCGAACCAGAATCTGCCTGGCATGCTGTTGGCCGTGGAAGACATTACCCCTTATCGACAGGCCTTGGAAAACCTGCAGCTCAAGGAGTACTTTGTCAACCTGCTGTTTTCCATCATCGATGACCTTTCCATCTGTTCCCCGGCCGATATCGACGAAATTATTGTCTACGCTTTAGAAAAAGTCGGATTGGTCTCGGGGGCGGACCGGGTTTATGTATGCCTGTTTCATGATCGGAAGACCCGGCTATCCATCACGCACGAATGGCTCAGCGACGGAATCGGAACCCCGGCACCAAGCCTGCAGAACGCCAGATTAGATCCCTTTTCCAGGGTTCTGAGCCAGGTGAAAAAGAGCAGTACTGTCACCGTTGCGGATATGGATACCCTGACAGCGATGGATGTCGCCGCCCATGAGGGGTTTCATTCTCCGGGAGTCAAATCGTTTCTGTTCACCCCCTTGTTTTACGGCCGCTACCTGCTGGGCATCATCGGCTGTGATGCAGTCAAACAACCGGTGGCCTGGTCCAGCGAAACACAAAACCTGGTCAAATGCGTCGGCAGCACCATCGTCAATGCATTGATCCGGCGGCAGGCCCAGAAGGCGCCGGCCAAGATTCGCGAGACGATCCTTCAATTCGTCACACCCGGGGCTCAGGCAGCCGGCGACGACCTCATCGACTACGAAGGCCCCATCGAGATAATCGATAGTGAGGTCAGGGCAGAGGATGAGGCACACTGGCGTTTCGAAGAAGGGGAGCCCGATGACCCGGGCATGCTGAGCACCGCACTGCTCAAGGACGGGAAAACGGCCAATATCGCCTGCAAGCACTGTAACCGCCAAAAGCTGCTGGACATTTCCGACATCCGGAGCATCGGCACACGACTGAAGGCCACCTGCGCCTGCGGCAATGAAATGTACATCAAAATCGAACTTCGCCGTGAGCATCGCAAAAGGGTCAACCTCGACGGCGTGTTTATCCGCGGTCGTGGCGACCGGCTTGCCTTGAAATCGGACGACTGGGGAAGAATACAGATCGACAACCTCTCTCGCCATGGCATCGGTTTCAAAGTCGTCGGCAAACCGGACGTGCACGTCAACGACCAATTCCGGGTCAAGTTCACCCTCGACAATACAGCCGGCTCGGTTATTCAAAAGGCGGTGGTGGTGCGTTCGGTGGCCGAAGAGACGATCGGCTGCCAATTCGTGGGTGAAGACGCCTGTGATGTGACCATCGGCTTCTACATGATGACCTGATCGGTCGCGAGGGACAGATGTCGGGAGACTGAAGTCGGCGGTTTGTTTGCTGCACCGCGTATTTAGAGCCTAATCTTAAAAAAAAGTCTTCTCGATAGGGAATGTCCACATGTCGAAGTTATTGAGGCCGGTTATTCTGGCGAAATGGGTGCTTACGGTGATGCTTTTGCTGCCGGTTTGGGTGCTGTCGGTCCATGCGGAGGATTTATCCTGCCGGTATTGCGGAATGAAAAAAACGCAGTTCGGCCACTCCTGGACGATCATCACCCATTCAGACGGGAATGAAGAGATGACGTGCTCGATCCATTGCGCGGCCATCGACATGGCACTTCATACCGATAAACCGGTATCCCGAATCACGGTGGGAGACTACGGCACCCACAAACAAATTGCGGCGGAATCAGCCTTCTGGGTGATCGGAGGGAACAAGACAGGGGTAATGACCGCCCGGGCCAAATGGGCATTTGAAACCAAAGCCGATGCCGACCGGTTCATCGAAGCCCACGGCGGGAAACACGCCGACTTCGACGCGGTCATGAAAGCGGCTTTCGAAGACATGTATCAGGACGTCCTCATGATCCAGAAAAAGCGACAGATGATGAAGTTTCGAAAAGATGCCGCCAAAAAGTGAGCGCACATCCCCTGTTTTCAGGGCGGCCCCACCCGCTAGAATTTATCTTTCGGTGGGAGGCATCGGCCTGCTGATTCTCGCCCTTGTATCCTACGGGTTCTATATTGGCGAACGCATGACCTCCCTGGACGCGCCAATGATGAACGCTGTCAGCAAAATCAAGCTGGAGGCAGCTATCACCGGTCTGATGATCGAGGAGATATTGGCGAATGGTATCGTCGGCGGGTTGGAGGAGAACTGGGAACCACTGGTCACGGCGGTAAGCACCCTTCGGCGACTAACGGAGGCGCAGGCGGATTGGAAAACGGCGCTGCTTCCTTTTCTAAGCGCCGGCCTTCAGAACGACATCGATGAATTGGAAATCAAGCGAGCGGAATGGGAGGCCGGCGCGAACCGTCGCGTTCGAGAAGAGGCGCATGATTTTATACAGGACGACGCCGAGCTTCATTACCAGGCCGTCTTTTTTGAGTTCATGGAGGTCGTGAGCCGACTGGAGAATCGTGTTCAGGAGATCCTGACCGAAAATTTAAGACGGTTTCGATATGCACAGGGGGTACTCATTCTATCCTGTCTGGGGCTCACCCTGCTGGCCGGCATGGTTCTGTTTCGCTTCGAACGGCAACGGACCCGGCATCTGAAGGAACTTCTTCGGGCCGGGGAGCGGTTAACCATCGAGGTCGAGGATCGAAAACGAACGGCCCGGGTACTGTCTGAGCAGACCGAGGAACTGGAACGGAGCAACCGAGATCTCCAGCAGTTCGCCTATGTCGCCTCCCATGATCTTCAGGAACCCCTGCGGATGGTGTCGAGCTATGTCAAACTGCTGGAACGGCGGTACAAGGGAAGGCTCGACGCCGATGCCGACGACTTTATCGGTTTCGTGGTGGATGGCGCCGCGCGAATGCAGAGAATGATTCGAGACCTGCTGTCCTACTCCCGGGTGGGAACCTGTGGTAACCCGACGTCCTTGACCGACACCCTGGAGGTCTTCCGTCAGGTTGTCGCCAACCTTCGGGTGGCCATTGAAGAGAGCGGTGCCCGGATCACCCATGATCCCTTGCCCGTAGTGAAGGCCGATCCGACCCAGCTGTCCCAGCTGTTCCAGAATCTGATCGCCAACGCCATCAAGTTCCGTCGGGAGATACCGCCGGAGATCCATGTCTCCGCCGATCGGAATAACCGGTTTTGGGCCTTCTCCATCCGAGACAACGGTATCGGACTCGATCCCGAGTTCGCCGATCGAATCTTCACCATCTTTCAGCGACTCCATACCCGGGAGGACTATCCGGGAACCGGCATGGGGCTCGCGATCTGCAAAAGAATCGTGGAGCGCCACCGCGGTATCATCCGGGTGGAATCCGTGCCAGGCCTCGGTTCGACATTCCACTTCACTTTGCCGGCGAGTGAAAAAAGTGCCAAGGATTTGTAAAATGGAAGGCAAGGAAATAGACATTTTGCTGATCGAGGACAACCCCGGCGACGCCCGACTGCTTAAGGAGGCATTGGGGGAATGCAGAATGGATCACCGCCTGGAGGTGGTGACCGACGGTGTCGAGGCGCTTCGATACCTTCGGCGGGAAGAACCCTACTCGAGGGGATTTCGGCCCGACCTGATCCTGCTGGACCTCAACCTGCCGAGGAAAGACGGCCGGGAAGTTCTGAAGGAGATAAAAACGGATGCGGTGCTGCGGCGGATTCCGGTGATGATCCTGAGCACCTCCGAGGCCGAAGCGGATATCCTCACCGCCTACGACTGCCACGCCAATTGCTACATCTGCAAGCCCCTGGATCTGGAGGCCTTTTTCGAGGTTGCCGAATCGATTCGCCGATTCTGGGTTGACACGGTTAAGCTTCCGGCAAAGGATACCCCATGATTCATAGCATTCGGGCCCTCCTGATCGAAGACAATCCCGGCGATATCCGGTTGATTCAAGAGATGCTTTACGAAGCGGACCCGACCGGTTGCGAAGTGACGGTTTTCGATCGGCTGGCGGAGGGGCGGGCGGCGCTGGAAGCAGGCGTCTATGATGTAGTTCTGCTGGATCTGACCCTGCCCGACAGCGTGGGGTTGGAGACTCTCTCCTGCCTCTGTCCCGGCGTTACCGCCGTGGCGGTGATCGTTCTGACCGGCCTGGACGACGAAGCGACCGCCGTGGAGGCACTCCGGAAAGGGGCTCAGGATTATCTGGTCAAAGACCGAACGACCCCGGAGGTCCTCCGGTGCTCAATTCGCTACGCCATTGAACGCAAACGGGTGGAACAGGCCTTGCTGGACCGGGAGCGGGAGTTGGAGGCCCAGACCCGGGATCTGGAGGAGGTCAATGCGGCCCTCAAGGTGCTCCTGAAGCAGCGGGAGGCAGACAAGACCGAACTCGAGGAGCGATTGGTGTTCAATTTTCGGGAATTGGTGAAACCGTTGCTTGAGAAGCTCAAAACCAGCGGGCTCGACCAGCGTCAGAAGGGGTTTCTTGAGATCGTGGAAACCCAGTTAAACGATATCCTGTCCCCCTTCCTGCGCGGGGTTTCTCAAGGATATCTAAAACTTACTCCCACGGAAATCCAGGTGGCCAACCTGGTCAAACACGGTAAAAGCACCAAAGAGATCGCCAGCCTCATGAACCTGTCGGCCCGGACCGTGGAGGTCAACCGCAACAATATCCGCAAGAAGATCGGGATCACCAATAAAAAAGTGAATCTCAGGACCTATCTCCTTTCCATCCGATAATATCTAGATTTTATAAGTATTCCATACGCAATGTTCTAGTCTTTACTTTTCCCCGCCTTCCGTCACAATTAAGATCAAGGATATTCCAGCCAGTCCTCTCAAGGACCCGAAAAGAATTCTCACCCTCGCCCTGGGATCGACATGAAATCATTCTCAATCTTTTTTGGCCTGCTTGCGCTTTTCGTCATTCACGCTCTCCCCGGCACGGTGGTGGCGGAAGAGCCGCTGCCTGCACACGAACTGGATGAGGTCAGCATCACCGCGACCCGGATTGAACGCAAGACCGCCGAGGTTCCGGCGAGTGTGGTGGTGGTCGGTGAAGAGGCCATTCAGGAGACCCCGATGACCAACATCAAGGAAGCCATTCGGGGGATTCCGGGTGTTCTAATCGATAGCCCCAACCGGGGGTACGACTCCCGAATTATCATTCGAGGGGCCGGTCTCAAGGCCCGGTACGGGGTTCGGGATATCATGGTCCTTCTCGACGGCGTCCCCATCACCGACCCCGACGGCCTGACCCGGTTGGATTTCATCGACACCCAGTTGATCGACCAGGTGGAGGTGGTCAAGGGCCCCAATTCGACCCTGTGGGGCGCCAATGCCGCCGGAGGGGTCATCAACATGAGCACCAAAAGTCCATTTGAACGGGAAGGCGGCGTGGCCAAAGTCGGGGTCGGGGATTATGAAACCCGGAACTACCACCTGTCCTATTCCGACAACATCGCCGAGACCGTCTACTACACCCTGAGCGGCAGCCGGCGGGAATCGGAGAATTCATGGCGACGCTGGAATGAATTTGAAACCAACCAGGCCTCCCTTCAAGGTGCGATGATGCTCAATGACGGATCGACCCTGGAGAGCTATTTTGGATACACCAACGCAGACATCCAATTACCGGGGAAACTGAACGAGGACCAGTTCGAGAAATACGAGATGACAGGCGAGGCCCCAGAAACCGATGGACCCTGGCAATACTCAGGGCGGTATTCAGATATTTTTTTCGTCAATGCCAAGTATACCAAGGAAGTGGGGCCGTGGGAATTCAAACCCGTTCTCTACCTGAACAAATGGACCCATGAACACCCCATCACCGGCCGAATCAACGATGCGGACACCAACACCTTCGGGGCCGATCTTCAGGTCAACCGGGACCACCGCCTCGCCGGTATGGAGGGCATACTCACCTTCGGTGCCACCGGACGGTGGGACGACCAGGAAACCGAATATTACCGGTATGCCGATTTTGCCACGACACCGGGGGGACGGATCACCGAGGTGCTTTCTGATCGAAGGGGCGATTTGATCGAGACCCAGGACCGCCAGGTTGATCTTTATGGGTTCTACGTTCAAGAATCACTCCGACCCACCGACCGGTGGATCGTCGATATGGGACTGCGCTACGACGAGATCCAGATGGATATCACCGGCACGCGGACCGAGGAATACAGTTACAGCAGGGGGATGTATATTGCGGCGGAAGATCCCGATGACGTCCGAAAGAATTTCAACGGGTTCAGTCCCAGGATCGGAGCCACCTTCAAGTTCACCGACTGGTTAAATCTGTACTGCAACTTCTCCCAAGGCTTTCAAACCCCTACCGAGGGAGAAGTCAGCGATAACCCGGATCTGAATCCGGTGACCATTCAAAATTACGAAATTGGGCTCAAAACCCGGACCCGATCATGGGTGATTGATTCTGCCGTCTACTACTCCCCGGTAGAGGATGAGGTGGTCCAGGTGATCGGGCCGGGCGGAGATAGCCAATACGCCAATTCCGGGGAAACCCTGAAGCGGGGGTTCGAGTTCTCCGGTGCCTGGTATGCCCCCTGGGAAGCCTTGGAGGGATTGGAATTCGGCGCCGGTTATTCCTACACCAACTATACGTTCGAGGATTTTACCGAGCCGGTTCGGGTAGGCTTCGGGGTTGTTAATATGGACCGGAGCGGCAACACCCTGCCATTCATCCCGGCCCATCAGTATTCCTTCTATGGGCGTTACCGCCACGCGTCAGGGATAACATTCAAACTGGAAACCTTTTCATGGGGGTCCTACTACGTGGATAACGCCAATACAGAAAAATACGGAGGATATGACTTCGCCACCAATGCCTTCATCGGGTACGAAAAGGCGCCTTTTCAGATATCGCTCAATGTGGACAATCTGTTCGACCAATACTACGCCGTGGAGGTCGAGAAAGACACACAGGGCGTCAAACGATATACACCGGCGGCGCCGCGAACCTTTCTTGTGCGGCTGGCCTATAATTTTTAAGGAGGGAATCGTGCGTATCAGATCGATGGTCACTTTTGTTCTGGCGGTCCTTATTTCACTGGCTGCGGCGGAGTATCGCTGGGGGGATTCGAGCCACGCCATCGGGCTCCTGTCCGTTAACGGGGGCAAGGCCCGCCACCCCTCCTTTCTGGAGAGCGGGTGGGATCGTTATACCCAGATTACCACGGCAACGGTGTTGCCACCCTACCGGGGGGATGTCCGCGTCGTATTGGAGGGCAACCCGCCCCTGGATTACGAACTACGTTTTTCGGGACCGGTGGTCGACCTGGGGTTGCGGCGGCTGCCTGATTTCCGGGATGACATCCTTTACGGCGTGCAACCGTGGGATCGTCTCGCCTTATGGGTGCTCCTGCGTTCTTTTCCATTGGATCCGGTTTGCGGCATGTCCGTCCGGGAAGGAGACCTCTCATACACGTATCAGGGGAACACGCACCTTTTCTGCGGAAAAGGGTGTCTGGCGTCGTTTCGGGCGGAACCGGAACGATACAATCGAAAAGACACCCCCCGTGGCAAATATAACCTGGCCTTTTACGACACCCGCACCGAAAAATCGGTGCTGAAGGTGCCCCTTATCTTCAAGGGAAAGGAGGATTCCCATGCATCGGGCGGACATCACTAAACCGGCCTTTCCCGGCAGACGCCGCTACTGGATCATGGCGCTGGCAATGGTTCTGTTTCTTCCGCCGCTGTCGTTCCTGTTTCAGTTCACCGGGGACAGTAATTTCTGCGGCACCTGGTGCCCCCGCATGTTTTTCGTATGGCGCAAAGGCGCCAGCCTGGACGCCTATTTCATGGGATATCTGAGAAGTTACATGGGGGTGGCTTTAGTTTTCGGAATCCTGCTCACGACCTTTTTCTTCGGCCGGTATTGGTGCAGCCACCTCTGCCCCATCGGGGGAACCATGGAGTTGGGAAGCCGGCTGGTGCCCCGGTTCCTGAAAATCAATTTTGCTAAAATTCCTGCCCCCGCCTTCCGTTATGGGTATCTGTCGGTCTACTTCGGAGCCGCTGCACTGGGGCTGGGCAGTCTTTGCTGTTCATACTGCAACTTCGCCACCATCCCCCGCATGATCGGGGCCCCCTTTTCAGGGGCGGACATGGCCTATTTTCTGCGGACCGCCGGATTGATCAACCTGGGGCTGGTGCTTCTGCTGGGTTTTTTCGCCAAAGGAGGCCGGGCCTATTGCAATCTGCTCTGTCCCATTGGGGCGCTGGACGGGCTTTCAAACCGGGCCGGGGCCCGATGGGGGCGGCGCGTATCGGTCCATCCCGCCAAATGTAACGGGTGTGGTGACTGTCTGGACAGCTGCCCCACGTGGGCCATCGACCTGACAGATCGGACCGCCCGAATCGATGCCCTTTCCTGCATGCCCTGCGGGGACTGCAAGACCGCTTGCGCCAGGGGGGCCATCGACTACGGGAAGACCCTTCTTCCAATTCCTGCTCCGAAAGGAAAGCCCGCATATGAAAAAGGTTAAGCAGCAAATCCTGTACGCGCTGATCGGGGCCTCCGGCGGCCTGGCCGGCATGCTTCCGCTTTCCCGCTGCAGCGGTAACTGCGCCGCCTGTTTCGGGTGCGCCGGCGTCGGCCTGGGCATCGTCTTGGTCCTGGTCGGTCAAACGTTCAAAGGGGTAAAGGAGGGGTCCGATGGAATGGGTTAAAGAACTGATCGACTATGGGGTGATCGGATTTCTGCTCCTGATGAGCGTCGTCGCTCTGTCGGTGGCGGCGGAGCGGTTTATTGTCTACAGCCGTATTCGTGTCGATCACTTTTCCAATAAAAAATCTTTGGAACTACTATTGTCGGGAAAACTCCATATCATCGCCACGATCGGCAGCAATGCACCCTACATCGGCCTTCTGGGGACCGTCCTGGGGATCATGATGACCTTCTACTCCATGGGGGTAGAGGGTTTCATGGACACCGGGAAGATCATGGTGGGGCTCGCCCTCGCCCTGAAGGCCACGGCGGTGGGGCTGGTGGTGGCCATTCCGTCCATCGTCGCCTACAACCTGCTCCTGAGACGGGTCAAGGTGCTCCTGATGCAATGGGAGATCGAAAATGGATGAAAAGGAATTCGATTACCTCAACGTCATCCCCCTGGTGGACATAATGCTGGTATTGCTTACCATCGTTCTGACCACTTCCACCTTTATCGCGTCGGGGGTTATTCCCGTCGATCTTCCCAAGGCCGGGGACAAATCAGTGGAGTCAATGGAATCCCAGATCATCGAAATCGACCGGAATGGCCAGGTGCATATCAACGCGACGGCCGTATCCCTGCTCGACCTCGGCATTGCCATTCGGGGGCTTGACCGTTCCGTGGCGGTGATGATTCGAGCCGACCGGGCCATCGCCCTTCAATCCTTCGTGGATGTGCTGGATCTGGTCAAGACCCTCGGTTTCACCAAGGTCCACCTGCAAACCGAAAGCCGACTATGAGGACGCAGCTCCATGGCATCTATATCTCCCTGATGGTCCACGGAATGGCCGCGATTCTCCTTTACGGGGTCAGCCACGGGATTACCCCGACGGTCAGGACCGTGGCCCTCGATTTCAGCCTCGATTCCGGCGGCCGAATCGGGGAGAAAGGTTCGGCAGCAGGCGGCGGGTCCGGGGGCGATGAAGCGCAGCCTCAAAATGAAGCGTCACCTCCAAAGGATTTCCCCGGCGACCGGAAGGTCCCCCCCCCCATGAATCCGGGGATCACCCCCAAGTCCAGTGTTTCCGATCCACCACCGTCGGTTGCCGAGGAACAACCGCCGGTTCTGAAAGCAATGCCCCCCGCCGCAGAAACTTTACCCCCAGTTGATGAAGGACCTGTCGCTGTTGTGGAAGCACCGCCGCCAGTTTTAAAGGCGCCACCTCCCGTTCGGGCAGAAACACCGCCCACTGAAAAGAGACCGACCCCTGCCCGCCGAATTCTTCCGGACGACACACTGAAAGCCATTCTGAAAACACCCCCATTAAAACCCGTCCAGCCGAAACCCGTGCCTCGGAAGAACACGGTTGACCCGGTTACTAAAAAGAAGGCTAAACCCGATCCATCAATCATAGCAGCCAAAAAAGCCCCTCCCCCTACTCAGGTGAATTCTCGACCCGAAAAAAAACCGAAATCGCTTCTACCCATGCCAAAACCGGCAGCAGGTCCCGAATCCCCGAGCCTATTCCCGGGCGCCGGGTCTGTTGCTGCCACGAATCCATCAGCCGAAATCAGGGCAAACAGCGCAGATGACCTGTCCGAAGGATCTTCCGGGCATGTGGGTACTGGTTCACTGAGCGGTCCGGATGATGAAGGTTCGGGTAATGGGGGAGCCCTGCGTGGCGACGGGGGAACTGCCTATCTTGGCACACATTTCAACTTCATCCGCGGACATCTGAGGGAGCACTTGTGTTATCCCAGCATCGCGCGAAAACGCGGATGGTCCGGGGAAGTGATGGTCTCTTTCACCATTTACCCGGACGGCCGCGCAGACAACATCGAAGTCCGGAAAAGCTGCGGCATTTCTCTTCTGGATAAAAGCGCCTTGAAAACGGTTTACAACGCCAGCCCGTTTCCCAACCCGCCCATGGCGGCTAGAATTGTCATCCCCATCGTTTACCAGTTGAACTAGCGGGCTCCCGTTCACGACAACGGTGAACACATATTTCGCTATCATGGTTTGTGAGAAAAAGAAGGTTACACGAAAGATTATAGGAAATTGAACCCTCCCCGCGGCCCCGATGAGCGGGATCTCTGCTTCACTCCGACCCCGATAATCGGGATTTTTGCTTCGCGCCAACAAGCGACGGGGAATGCGCTCCCTGTCGCGGTTCAAAAGGAGGAGGTGGTG
>NZ_JASJGN010000212.1:0-23255 GCF_033791525.1 Desulfosarcina sp. | reverse complement strand
GATATCGGTGAACACCCTTGCCGGCAAGGTGGCCGTTTTGGATACGAGCTGCCTAAATACGGACCAATCCGGGGCACTGCCGCCTGAAACATAGCGGCTGCCGACAACCATGTCTTTTTTTCCGTCAAGAATAGGTCGGATGATGTCGGGAATGGTTTCTGGCGGATGGCTCAGGTCTGCATCCATGATCAACAGGATTTCGCCTTTTGCGGCCCTTGCCCCGGTTAGGACCGCTGATGCCAGTCCCTTTTCCTCACGACGGAGAATGAGTTTAATTCGATGATCGTGTTGCCATTGGCTGATTTGATATCTGGTGCTATCCTTGGAGTCGTCATCTACGAAAATGATTTCGAAATCTTGGCCGACAACTTTTTCCGCATTCGGGATTATTCTTTGCAGCAGTTCATCCACGTTTTCAGATTCATTCATCGTAGGGATGACAATGGACAGGTTAGTCATGGGGAACGCTTTCGCATTGAAAGGACTATCGGGGATAGCCTGGATAGGCGGTGATGTTTAAATCAGATGCTATAAACCTTAGTTCTCGCGTGTTGTTGCGAAGGCCGCAGCCATTAATTCGGTTACCCGCGCACAGAATTTCCACCAGAATAGACATCGAGTGGAGCCGCAAACGAGTGGAGCCGCAAACAAGAATGGTTAATACTCCAAGTGAATTGAATAATCAAGCAATGCGGGGCATCTTATTCTATTGTAGAAAATTTCAATATAGGAAAACCTCTACACGCTTCGCTAAGGTAAGTTTTTAGGCAGTTTAGTAAACCTACGTCGAGTTAACATAGCCAGATCATACCGCACGATGCTCCTAACGACATGTAGCTGCTATGGAGGAAAACAAACAATATTTCAGTATGATAAGCTTCCTCATACAATATCTTGTGGGCCGCTTTTCCCGATAAAATCAACGCTTAGGTTTGCGTATCTGTACTGATCGATCAGCTACTTTTTGCGGGATAAATACAAATTCGTACTCTTTCCCGCTTTTTGGTTCGCGCAGGATCAATTTGCGGTCCTGAAGATCTTTCAACCGCAGTTTCAGCACTTCACCGATACGCATGCCGCCACGGGCCATCAATTCCAGAATCAGTCGATTGCGGACCTTGGTGGTTCTGAAAATGATCTCATCAACGGTCTCCTTTTCGACGATTTCCCATCTCGACGGTACCCTCTCCCGATAAAGCTTCCGGATCATAGGTCTATCGCATGGGTTTTTCGAATCAGGATCGATGTTGTTACGTACGAAATTGAAGAATGATGACAGTTGGGAATAGCGGATCCGCTTGGTTGTAGGGCTTGTTCCCTTCGGTGAGGCGGTTCAGGAAGGTGAGGATGTGTTCAGGGGTGACTTGATCGATGGGACCATCACCGAATTCCTGAATGAACCTTTCGATGATGGCGTGGTAGGATCGTACCGTATTTTTTTTTCGAATGGGTCTTGTGGTAATCGATCCAGATTTTGGCAGCTTTGGATAGTTTCATGGCCTACCTCCTTCGGTTAAAGGTTTGTCAGCTGGGTAGAGCACCCAAGGTAAGCCTATGGTATCCATTTGCTAAATGCAAATTCTATGTGTTCTCTGATAGTTAAACTCGATGGCAACCTAAACCAACTTTTTGCACCACTCAAAATATACAGGTTTCATCAAAATCATCCATCTATTTACAATGCCGTAAATCATTCATGAACTGAAATAGGCACCTCCATCAGAAGCTAACTCAAACTGCAACTTCGAGCTTTCAGTTTTTCCACACATAATCATATTTTACTTCTAAAATTTGGCCTCCTGCCGTTCATGGGCCAACATTAAATTTTAATCAAAATTTCCAGAAAAATATTGACATTACCCTAATCGGTATTTATATGTCTTCTATGGGACATCAAAGTATCATATGGGACTTTAACGTATACAAGGGGCTTATGAAACTAACAACTCGAGATCGCATTATTGCGGCAGCAATTCAAACGCTGGCATCCAACCCCGTTTCTACCCTGGACGAAATCGCTGAAGCAGCAGGTGTAGGAAGGGCAACACTGTACCGACATTTTGAATCGCGCAAGGCTTTGATCAAGGAAATGATCACGGACGCTGGCCAAAAGATGGAAGTCGCTATTCTTCCAATCCTAACATGCCCCTTATCGGCCGAGAAAAAACTCGCGAAGCTGGTCAGGGCCATCATTCCCATGGGCGCCAGCCTGCATTTTACGGTTTATGAACCTTTGCACCATGATGACCCTGAGGTTATCGAAGGCCACGATAAAGTCATTGGCCAGTTTAAAGACCTTTGCCGAGGATTAAAAACTGAGGGTATTGCATCGCCGGACGTACCGGAGGCATGGCTGGTTGCCAGCCTGGACATGATGATTTTTACCGCCTGGGAAAGTATCAGACGTGGGGATATCGCTGCCAATGATGCACCCGATTTGGTGCTACGAACTTACCTGAGTGGAATTGGGGCAGCAAGAAATCCTCAATCATAAAACCGCAAGGGAGCTAATATTGATGACACCTAAACAGCTGCAATTTCATCCGGCAATATACTGGCTCGGAGCCATAGTGTTCATGTTGACCAGTCTGGTGGGCTGCAAGGCAAAAGAAGCCGATGCCGTCAGGCTGCCTGAAAAGCGGTTGGTGATGGCCAGAAAAGTAACCCGTGTATCCACAAATGAAGCGATCGTGGTCAGCGGGGTCCTTGAGGCCGACAAAACGGTACCGCTCAGTTTTCTGGTGCCGGGCAAAGTGGATCACGTATATGTAGATGAAGGTGATCACGTAAAAAAGGGCCAAATCTTGGCCAAGGTTGAAATCAATGACTACCGCAGCAATTTGGAAATTGCCGAAGCCCAATTTTTCGAAGCCCAGGATACCTACGACAGAATGATGCCGTTGTACAAAGAAGGTGCCGTTGCCGAAAAGGCTTTCATCACAATTAAGGCGGCTCTGGAGCAGGCAAGGGCTGCCCGGGATATCGCCAAGAAAAAGGTACGGGATACGAAGCTGCTTTCCCCGGTACCGGGTATTATCGGCGCAAAGGATGTGGAATTAGGGCAGACCATTTCTACCGGAATACCTGTGTTTACCATCGTCAAGACTGATAGGATCTACGCCCGGGTTTCGGTGCCAGAATCGGAAATCGGAAAAGTCGCTCTGGGCCATAAAGCGACAGTAACCATCAATGCTCTTGATGAACGCATTGTCGAGGGCAAGGTTTCCCTGATCGGGGTCATGGCTGAACCTCGAACCCGCACCTATACAGTAAAAATCGAACTTTCCAATCCGGATTTTTCCCTGCGGGACGGAATGATTGCCAATGCGCAAATCGTCACTGACAAAACCATTGTAATGGTATCGATCCCCGGCAAAGCCATCGTAAGGGATGCAGACAATCTGACCTATGTATTCCTGGTTGATAAAGAGAAAGCAACGGCCATGCGGCAGCGGGTATTTATCGGTTCCGTCTTTCGCAATGAAATTGAAATCAAAGAGGGCCTAAACGCCGAAGATGTCGTGATCGTTGCCGGACAGCACAAGATAACTGACGGAGCAGCAATCATGGTAACCAGGTATGCACTATGAACATCGTCGAAGCATCCATGAAAAACCGTCAGATCACCCTGCTGATAACGCTTCTTCTCGTGGTGGTTGGTGTGTATTCTCTGATGCACATGGCACGCAGAGAAGACCCAAAAATGACAATTCGGCAAGGGTTGATCATCATGACCTATCCGGGTGCCAAGGCTATCCGGGTCGAAAAACAAGTGACCAAAAGAATAGAAGAGCATCTTTTCCGCTACGAAGAAGTGAAAAAAGACGAAACCGAATCGAGAACTTCGGACGGACTGTCGATCATACAAGTGGAACTGCAGGGCTGGGTCAAAAACCGGGACAAATTCTGGTCAAAACTACGCCATGACCTTTATGAACTAAAAGCGGCGAGCTTGCCGCGGGAAACAATTGGACCGGTCATCAACAGCGATTTCGGCGATACCATTGCGCTGCTGATCGCCGTAGAATCGGACCGTCATACCTATACCGACCTAAAAGATTATATCGAAATCATAGAAGATGAGTTGCGGCCGCTTTTGGTGGTTTCCAAACTCAAACGCTACGGGGAACAAAAGGAACAGCTATACGTCACAAGCAATTCACAAAAGCTTTCCAAGTATGGTGTCAGCATACAGCAGGTCATCGAGGCACTGCAATCCATGAACACCGTCAATTACGCCGGTGAGATCAAGTCCGGAAGTTCGGAAATTCAGATCCACACGAGCGACCTATATGATTCTGTAGATCAAATTTTGGAGCAACAGGTCTATATCACGCCTAAGGGGGAGATCGTTCGTGTGAAGGATGTCGCCGAGGTGGAGCGCCGGTACATGGAGCCGGACTCTTTTATCCGGGTAAACGGCACCAAAGTCCTGATGCTTTCGGTGGAAATGCAATCGGGATACAATATTGTAGAATTTGGTCAGAAGGTTGACGAAAGACTGGACCTGGCAAAAAAGCGCCTGCCGTCCGATGTCCGGGTAAGGAAAGTTGTCGACCAGCCATCGGTTGTCGATCACAGCATCATGCATTTTCTCAAGGAGTTTTTAATCGCCATCGTGGCCGTCATCCTAGTGATGATGGTGCTTTTGCCCTTGCGCGTGGCATTGGTTTCAGCACTTGCCATACCCATCACCATCATGATTACGTTTGCTTTTCTTGATTTTTTGAAGATCGACTTGCAGCAGATGACGCTAGCCGGCCTGATCGTCGTCTTGGGCATGGTGGTTGATAACGCCATTGTCATCGTCGATGATTATATCGAGCGCCTCGACCAGGGCGCCCCCCCCTGGGATGCAGGATGGCAGAGCGCAACCGATCTGTTTGTACCGGTATTTTCCGCAACAATTGCCATTATCTGTGCATTTATCCCAATGGATCTGATCCTGTCCGGAAATGCCGGAGAATTTCTTTTCACGCTGCCAGTTGCCGTTGCCGTTGCGCTGGTGGTTTCCCTTTTTGTAGCAATCCTGCTGACACCACTGCTGTGCTATCTTTTAATCAAAACCGGCCTGCATTCCGCAGCGAAAAAGAAGACGAAACCCTCGGCCCTGGATCGGCTGCAGGCGTTCTATGATGCGGTGTTGCTCAAAGCGTTCAACCGTCCGGGTATTACTCTTTTAGTCGGTTTTATGACTATTGTCGCCACCGTTGTGCTTATGAGCCGTTTGCCGATTAGGATGTTTTCGATTGTCGAGCGGAATCAGTTCTGCCTGGAAATCTATATGAACCAGGGGATTAATCTGGAAACGACGGACAGGGCTGTAAAAAAAATTGAAAGGCTTTTGGGCAAGGATGAGAGGGTGACGGAGGTGGCTAGTTTCGTGGGATGTGCTTCACCCCGGTTTTATATGACCTATGCTCCTCAGATGCCGGATAAGAATTACGCACAAGTGCTGATCAATACTGCTTCCAACCAGGCCACCCAAGAGTTGGTCGACGAACTGCTCATCAAGCTGAACGATTTTCTTCCGGACGGCCAAATCTTGGTCAAGCAACTCCAGCAGGGACCGCCAGTAGATGCCCCCATTGAGGTCCGGGTGGTTGGGAACGATCTGGTGGCCATCAAGAAAATCGGCAATCAGATTAAGGAGATTCTCAAAAATACCGCCGGGACCAATTTTGTCAGAACCACATTCCGGGAAGATTACTACGACATCGGTGTAAAGGTGGATGAAAACGTGGCCAACCGTCTAGGTTTCAGCAGCCAGAGTATCGCCCAATTGCTGGCCCTGAGTTTCAAAGGCGCTGCTGTATCGACTCTCTGGGAAGGCGACAACCCGATAGATATTTTTCTCCGCTTCGATAAAGAAAGCCGCACGGATTTTGACGCTATCGGCAACGCCTATGTAACCTCACCGGCAACAGGTGCAGCAGTGCCGCTTCGCCAGATTGCCAAGCTGGTGCCCGAATGGCAGACCGGAAAGATCCGGCGCAGAAACGGCGTACGTACACTGACAGTGAGAAGTGAAGCACAGATGGGGCGAATGCCAAACGAGATATTAAATAAAATCATGCCGCAAATCCACGCCATCGATCTCCCCCTGGGAATCAGCATCAACTACGGCGGAGAATTGGAAGATGAAAAAGAGACCATGGGCGAATTCGCAGCTGCCCTGGGTACCAGCCTGATCCTGATCTTCATGGTTTTGCTCTTTCAGTTCAAGGAATTGAAAAAAACTGTGATCATCATGATCACCATTCCCCTTAGCTGGTTCGGCGCCATTTTCGGCCTTTATATCACCAATAATCCTTTTTGCTTTACCGGATTTATCGGCGTGATCAGCCTCAGCGGACTTGTGGTCAGAAACGGCATCATTCTTATCGATTATGCGGACAAGCTGCTAGCTGTTAGAAAAGAAGAGGACGTGCGTTCGGTGGCACTGGATGCAGGGAAAAGGCGGATGCGACCTGTTTTTCTTACATCGATCGCTGCAGCGGCCGGGGTAGTGCCCATGATCATCGGTGGTTCACCGCTGTGGGCACCGCTGGGTTCCGTTCTTTCGGTGGGGCTGATATTTGGTATGATCCTGACTCTTTTTATCGTGCCGGTGCTTTACTGGCTGGTGATGAAATCTAAACGAAATCATGCAACACAAAAGAGCATCCATCATTCGAACATCGTGAAGGTGAAGGTGTAAGGCATGACTGTTAGTATCACATCTGGAATATAGAAAAAAAGCAATTATTGAGGACAATCGATTTGGAACAATAATTTTTAGGGTCGGGAACTCACATAAAAATAGAAACCGGTTCATTTTAATGAGGATAAAATTGGGATGCACAAAATTAAATTATCACTTTTAATCGCAATGACCACTTTTATATTTATTAAAGCACCTCTATACGCAGAGGACGCGGGTAACATGGAACTTTCATTGTCCCAGGCGATTGACATTGCGGTCAGCAACTATGCTGCCGTTCAGCAGGCCAGGGAGAATCTGATAGGAGCAGAATTCGAAAGCCGCAGCGCGATGGCCGACCTCCTACCGACAATTAACGCCAACTACAATTTTACGACATTGGCAGACGCCCCCTATCTATTACAAAACGGCAGACAGATCCAGGTGGCTTATAGCAATCAGTATTATTGGGATGTCACCCTTTCCCAACCTCTGTTTACCGGATTCGCGCTTTCCACCAGTTATGAGATGAGTCAATTGAATGTCGAAGTTAAAAAAATGGAGGAAACGGGGACCTTTCTGGATGTCGCCAAAGGTGTCAAAAGTGCGTACTATCAATTACTTTTATCACACAAGACACTGGAGGTTGAAGAGGATACCGTAAAATATCTAAAAGCTCATGAACACGATGCCAAGCGATTTTATGATAGCGGTTTGACCCGGCGAAATGACTGGCTAAGAGCCCAGGTTGCTCTTGCCGATGCAGTTCAAAATCGTGAACGAGCCAAAGCCGGTTTGCAATTTGCTGTATCGGATCTGAACCGCTGGCTGGCCTATGAGATCAACCGGCAGATCCTAATCGAGGATATTGTTACGGTGCCGGAAGATAAATATCGGCTGGAAACACTCACGGAGTATGGGTTGCAGAACCGACCAGTTTTACATGCCATGCACCTGACTTTGGAAACCTTTGAAAAAGCGGTCAAGCTTGAAAAAAGCGAATATTATCCGAAAGTGGCTCTTGTCGGTAGTTACTACCAGGACGGCGATTCTCTCTTGGCTGACAACAATAACTACTACAATGACCACAACGCGCTGCTAAGCGTACAGGTAACCTGGACCCTGTTTAACGCGTCCAAGAGAAAATCCAAGGTGGCCAAAGCGAGAGCGGACAAGCGTGCATTTTTGAAGCAGATCCAGCTTGCCGAAGACGGCATCAGGCTGGAAATTAAAAAGGCCTACCTGAACTATAATGTGGCCCAAAATAACATCGAGACCGCTAAAGCATCGCTGGCCTCAGCCGAGGAAAATTCACGAATCACCAATCTGGGATATCAGCAACAGGTGGCCACGTCTACGGAAGTGCTTGACGCCAGGGCCGATTTAACCCAGGCGCAAAGCAATTACTACCGGTCCCTGTATGGGTTCCTGAATGCTGGTGCAAATTTGGATAGAGCCATTGGCAAAAGGATCGAAATTTGAACCAAACAAGGTTGAGTCCATTTCAAGAGTGACGGTAGGTAACATTTTGGAGAAAAATAGCAAAAGATGAACGTTAAAGAAAAAATCAGAATGGCTGGCTGCGAACTTTTCGCAATGAAGGGTTTTTACGATACTTCCGTCGAAGAAATTTGCATAAGGGCTGGGGAAAGCTTATCTGGCAATCAAGAACCGTTTGCCTTCCAAAGAAATTCTTTACGTAGACAGCTGGCAGTACAGCTTCAGGGAATCTTTTCAAGATTTTCTGTCGGTTAACCGCATTGAACAGGTCGCACCGGCTGAAGTGAGGCTTTATAAAAAATTCTCTTTCTTATGCGAAAAATCGTTGATCCGAGAAGCCACCATTCCGACTTTATGTGCTGGGAAAAAAATGACCCGACGGGCTTATTAGAGGATGTAAAGAAAAAGTCAGTTAAAAAGATGCAGGAAGGCTTCCTCTCAAATTTTCTGGAGTTGCTTGGCAAGAAGGCAGATGAATCGCAGATTTTGTTTTGTGAAAAAGTTATCCTTAACCAGTGTTTTAGCGTGATTCTATCCGAACGGTGTCGCCGAAAATGCGAGAGTGAATCAGTTAGCCCCATCAACCCGTTGTTGTTTGTGAACATCGAATTTTTGGCACTCCAATACGCGCTCAACGGCCTTTCCTATATCAGAGGCCTACTTACGCAATCTAAAAGAACTACCTATACCTTCCCGATCACGGTAAGCATCAATCCTTTGAGAGGGTCTGGAAAGCTCCTGAAAAACGCTGTAAAGGAGCCATCATTCTTCATGAAAGAAGGAGTGAAAAATGAAAACAAGTAACCTCTTGGAAAGCTATCCGGATTTTTTTGTTTCAGAAATTCGGGAGGACACCTTATGGCTGAAGTTTTCCGGAAACTTCTTTCATAATATCATCGATTTTGGCCGAACCGGCTTCCTTTCAGACTATTTTGGACGCATTTCGAACGACCCCGATATCAAATCGCTGGTTATCCATAGCTCCTATCACGAATCCGGAAGTGACGAATACATGCATTTTTTCCTTTTCGAATGTCCTGAAAGGCACGCAGGTTTTAGCAATTCGATGTCCCGCTACGAACTGCAACGATTTTGCAACATCATCGATCAGCTTCTTTTAGACATTGTCAGAATGGACAAAATGATTATCAACATCTGTCGGGGGAATGTCCTTTCTCTTTTTTTGAACATCTCTTTTGCTTGCGACTACCGAATTTTTAGTTCCGACACGGTTTTTTATAATGTTTTTCAGGAAATTGGAATGCTGCCAAAAGGCGGCAGCTCCTTTTTTCTGAATCGGATGATTGGTGCCAGCAAAGCAAAGGAACTCCTTCTTCTAAGTGAAAAAATCACCGCCGAACAGGCCCATCAATACGGCATCGCCAATCAACTTGTCTCGCCCGAAAAGCTGGAAGATGAAGCGATGCAAGTGGCTCAGCGTTTTTCACAGGTACCCCAGCGAACCCTGGCCGGTGTGAAAAGGTTAACAAATTATTCCATTGGAGAATTGAAGGAATACTTGGAATTTGAAACGAAAAATATCACAACTATCGGTAACAATGTCCGATTTGATGATTAGTAACCTTCAAACTGGAGGTAACCGATTGGGAAAAATTACATGAACCATAAAGACGAGATCATGAAGATCTCCAAATGTATCTGGGCGACCAGCAAAATGATCCTGGAACTTTGCAAACCGCAGGCAGCAGGGCACAGCAAAGACAATATTTCATCTACTCACCTCCACATATGCCGTGTGGTTCAACGATATGGACCGGTTACCGTAACAAAGATTGCCCAACAAATACCGATATCAACCCCATATGCATCCACCGTTGTCGATGAACTGGTACACAAAGGCATCTTGAGACGGGAAATAAATACAAGTGATAGGCGCAAATGCGCTGTCACTATCGCTCCACATGCAAAAGAAATGAACTACCCCGCCGCAAGCGGCGAGGTATCACCAAAGGATGAAATCTATTTTATCGTCGCAAGCGACGGGGTATTAGACCCTCAGGGCTGTAATAATAGAATGCATTGAATCTGAACTGCTTTTTCCCATCTGCAATTTTGTACAAACAGTTGGGTTGGAAAAATCCCGCAAATGGTTCAATACCTTCATGCAGATTGAAACGGATATGGCTCAACATATCGCTGAAAAATAACCTTTGTTTTTAAAAAACATGTCATAAAGAAGATGTGAAGTTTCATCGGGACCAAGATGAGATTAATTTTATAAGGCAAAGGAAATGCGTTGGTTTGCAAGCATACTGATTACGGTATTGTTAACCCACTTCGGTAATACAGCTCTATTTGCCGATGACTTCTACCTTGACCGTTCTGTATACAAAAACACGCTGCGTTTTGAAATCGACAATGATGTGTTGTTAAAGGAAGATAGCAACTTTAGTAACGGCTGGAGCTTCCAATATCACAGTGCCTGTTACGCCAGTTGGGAAGATACTGGGGCACCTAAATTTGTCAACTGGGTTGGGAATCACCTTCCCTCATTTGGGGATGATGAATCCATCGTACTTTACGGTCAGGGAGTGGGGCAGAATATGATCACTCCAGGAGATCTGACCAATCCGAACCCACCACCAGGGGACCTGCCCTATGCCGGCACCTTGACATACACTCTGAACTGGCAGAAATTTAACCAGCGGTCGGCCCAAATATTTCAGGCAACGGTCGGTATACTCGGAAAAGAGTCTCTTGCCCAACAATTTCAAGAAATTGTTCACGAAAATTTAGGCCTCGGGGAGAGCCCGCAAGGGTGGGATTCGCAGCGGGATACTGAACCCATCCTCAACCTTGCTTATGCCCATTTCTATAGTCTTATGCATATAGGCAGCTATACAGATGGCTGGGCTGTGCAACTGTCTTTGGCACCGGCCGCCTATTTGGGAAATTTATCAACGGCCGTAGAGATGGGTTTGGGGATTCGTTTTGGCTGGAATATGCAGGAAGGCTTCAACGCTTTTCCGGCACCGCCAGGATTGGGATTTTATACGAACATGCTCATACCCAAGCCGGAGGTGTCTTCGCCCCATGGCGTTGAATTGGTTATAGGAGGTAAAGCGACCGGATTGATTTATTCTGTCGTTTATGACGGCAGTGTCATTACGAGTGACGACCGTAATATTGATTACGAGAATTTTGTCGTTTCCGGGATGATCGGCTTAAATTACCATTATTATAGATTTTTCTCTATTCGTCTGGCGTTTGTGCAGGAAACCGATCTTCTGATCGAAGATTCACTCCCGCCGACTCAACCCGGAGATGAAAAAACGAGATTGGATAACTCATACAGTACGTTCATGATCGATTTTCATTTTTAATCCAAAGTCGATCACCGTATTGGCGTCACCAATTAGTAGCAGCTTTGAGAGAATAGCCAGATCATACCACACGATTTCCCGAACGGCAGATATCTGCTATACTTGGAATAATTTCTATATTTTACACATACAATATATTGTACCTGACCGCTTTTACAAATCGTCCTTTCCGCATTGCATGTACGTGATGCCTATAACAGGCACGAATAAATTTTACCCGATACAGTTATCTCAAACTACATACAATCTTGTGTTCACGGGACGGCGAGAACCATGCCCCCCGTGAGGCTGGCGTTAGGCAGCGTATAAATCTTTCTAACAGCATAAGGGGCTAACCCGAGGACGACACGCTCCTCTGATTTCTGTCCCGCAGTATTCAGACTTGCTAATCCGAATGCACTTTTCCACCAGCCTCACGCAGCCGGTCGCTGATGGAACCGGTCAAATCGGCAGCTGAGCCCAGCAGATCAGCTACCTCGAGCTGCCCACTCTCCCGGGCGTCCTGGGCCCATTTTCGGTAGTCCTCGGCATGATGGTCATTGTGCTGAATCCAGTGATCCAGCAATTTGACAAGCTTTTCTGAAAATGACATCGGCGCGTGATGATGGGCATGCCCGTGGTGATGATCGTGCCCGTGTGGGTGGGCGTGGTCATGGTCGTGGTCGTGGTCATGTTGATGAGACATATAAGTTCTCCTCGGTGTTAGCCAGGTGTTGGCAATTGTTGTCAGCCGTTCGTTTGTCCTCAATTTACGCCCCCCTCGAATCGAAGTCAACCGCCTGAAACTATCCTTTTTTTCCAATCACCACTTGCCTATGCAGATAATGGCCGATAAAATCAATAAAGCGAACAATGATCCGCACCAGACTCACGGATGAATAGAAAAATGGGCAACCGCCGTTTTTGGGGAATCCGTTCCGTCATTTTGATTACCGGTTTGATCGGGCTGCTTTCGGGCGCCACGGCCGGGGTGTTTTTTGCCTTCACCCGGGACCTGCCCCAGATACGGGAATTGGAGAATTTCGAACCATCTGCCGCCACCCGCATCTACTCGGCAGACCAGGTGCTGTTGGCTGAGCTATTTCTTGAAAAAAGAACACCGGTCAGCATCGACCAGATCCCCAAGGACCTGAAATCCGCCCTGATTGTCACGGAAGACCGCCAGTTCTATACCCACAGTGGTATTGATCTGAAAGGCATTCTCAGAGCCGTGGTCAAGGATATCATTGCCGGCCAATTTGTGGAGGGCGCCAGCACCATCACCCAGCAGTTGGCCAAAACGCTGTTCCTATCACAAGAGAAAACGATCATTCGTAAGATCAAAGAGGCCATCCTGGCCGTTCAGCTGGAACGGCGCTACACCAAGGATGAACTGCTGGCCCTTTACCTTAACCAGATCTATTTCGGCAGCGGTGCTTATGGCGTAGAATCGGCGGCCCGACTGTTTTTCGGCAAACCCGCATCTCAGATGGACCTTGCCCAGTGTGCCATGGTCGCCGGCCTGCCCAAGGCACCGTCCAGATACACCCCGCTGGTCAACCCGGATCTGGCGGAAAAGCGGCGGAACCTGGTTTTGAGCCTCATGCTAAACCAGGGCCTCATCACCGACGTCCAGTACCAGTTGGCAACCCGCCAACCGGTGTTGAATGCCTCACCTGGAACCACCCCCGGATTCGCCCCCTATTTTGTGCAGTACATCAAGCCCGTACTGGAAGCGGCCATCGGCCCCAGCCTTCTGTACAAAGGCGGCCTGACGGTGCACACCACCCTGTCCCAACGCCTTCAGCAAACCGCTGAAGCGGCAGTAGAAAACGGACTGGACCGCCTGCAGCAGAGAATGAATTCAAAAAAGCAGCCAGAAGCCGCCCCCCAAGGGGCGCTGGTGGCCATCGACATCAGAACCGGCGGCATTCTGGCCATGGTTGGAGGCAGGCATTTTCCCGAGAGCGCCTTCAATCGGGCCGTCGATGCCCGACGCCAGCCGGGATCGGTATTCAAGCCCATTTTTTACGCATTGGCCATCGCCCGCGGGTTTACCCAGGCCAGCCTGGTACTGGACGCACCGGTTGTCTTCAAAGGAGGAAACAATAGCGAAGACTGGCAGCCGGAAAATTTTTCAAAACGATACCAGGGGGAAATGACCCTTCGTCAAGCCTTGACCCATTCTAAAAATATACCGGCCGTCAGACTGGTGGAAAGCCTGGGACCATCTGCGGTGGTTCAGTTCGCCCATAAGCTGGGCATCGACTCACCGCTATCACCAAACCTGTCCATCGCTTTAGGAGCCACCAATAGCACCCTGCTTGAAATCACTGCCGCCTTTGGCGTCTTTCCCAATGGCGGCAACCATATCTCGCCCCATGGTATCACGGAGATTCTTGATAGAGACAATGCGCTCCTGTGGCGCGCCAGACCGGCCATTCGGCCCGTGATGACTGATACCGAGGCCGCCATCATGGTGGACATGCTCCAAGGCGTGGTCGAGGAGGGTACAGGAAGACAGGCACGACAACTCAATCTGCCCGTCGCCGGCAAAACCGGCACAACCAATGACTTCAAGGATGCGCTTTTCGTGGGATTCTCACCAGCGGTGGCCGCCGGGGTATGGGTGGGCATGGATGATTCTTCACCTTTGGGGGATAAGGAAACCGGCGCACGGGCGGCACTTCCCGTCTGGATCGATTTCATGGAGGCCACCCGACCCGAATCAACGACGCTCTATTTTGACATCCCGGACAATATGAAAAAGGTGTGGATGGATCCGGTGACCGGCCGTGGGGCCATGGATGGTGACGATGGTGCGGTTAAAGCACTGTTTGTCAGCGGGACGGAACCCAAACAGAGATAATGCCAACGGCAATCAGCCGTCAGCATGTTTGGGAAGGTTGATTTTTCTTTTTTCAGGATCGCTTTGCTGGCGAAAGAAGGTGGCTATGTGGCCAACCAGTCCCACCATCTCACAGGGAACCGAGTTCCCTATCTGCTCGACAAGGGTCAGCTTCTTCTCTTTTTCCTTGAACTCGACGAATTTTACCTTCACCAGTTCATGGTGACCCAGCGCATCGTCAATGGCATCGACCAACGACTGGGTAAAACCTTTTTGTCCCACGAAGACAACCGGTTTGAGAGAGTGGGCCAACCCCCGGAGATATCGTTTCTGAAATCCTTTCAAACTGTCCATCGGGACGCCTCCCTTATTTTCGCATAACGCGTTTATGAATAATTGCCACTTTGGAAGACATTCCTTCAACCTGCTTTTTTACATCGGCAACATTGTTGTCCGTACTGATGAAGATGCTCTCGATGGAGTCAACGTCAGAACTCAGTTTCATGTTCGTCTGCTTGATCCCCTGGACCTGCCCGATCAGATGATAGAGGAAACCGGTCACCCCGATCATCCAGATGGCCATGACGTAAACTTTCCATTCCTTTTGAATTTGGGCAACAAATTTCTCCATCATTTTTCCTTTTCAATAAGCGATTGATTGGCCACCTGAAATTCTTTTCTACCATGCTGTCATGACTTCCACGGTATCGGTTATGTCGATTGATTTCAAGCAATTTATAAGCAAATTGTTTTTGGTCGGGGTCTGTGCTAAAAATGATAATGATTGACTACGAGCAGGCATTAGTCCGATCGGCCATCTTGCCGATTATATTAGAAAACCATCCAAACCAAGAGTCCACCAATGGCAGACATCCAGGAAAAAACCGACCAGTTTATAGGCGGCGACGGCACCACCCTTTTCTACCGGAAATATGTGCCGGGAACCGAGCGGTTCCGGGTAGTCATATCCCACGGTCTGGGAGAGCATTCAGGCCGGTACGGGCATGTGGTCGACACCCTTTGCCCGATGGGTGCATCGTTGTGGATACACGACCACCGAGGCCACGGTCGGAGCCAGGGGAAACGCGGACATATCAACGAGTTCGACGACTACCTCCGGGATCTCAAAATACTGATCGAAAAAGCAAGAACAGATCCAACCGATGGGTTGCCGCTCCTTTTGCTGGGGCACAGCATGGGCGGCCTGATTGCGCTATCCTTTGTCAGAAAACACCCCCGATATGTCGATGGCCTTATCGTCTCTTCTCCCCTGCTTGGCGTCCCCAAACCGCCGTCGCCGGTGTTGGAAGCCATTGCCCGCATCCTGTCCATGGTTTGGCCGGCATTTCCATTGGACAACCAACTGGATCCGACCCGCATCAGCCACGACGGTGCCGAAGTGAGGGCGTATGTGCAAAGTAAATGGGTACACAGCCGAATCAGTGCGCGGTGGTTTGCCCGGTGCGTGGCTGAAATTGGTGCCACCGGCGGCGCACCGGATGCGATCAACACCCCCATCCTCATGCAGATCGCCGGAGACGACCAACTGGTCAGCGCTCCCGCGGCCCTGGCCTACTTCGACGCATTAACAGTGGCCGACAAAACCCTTTTCCACTATGAAAACCTTTATCACGAGATTTATAATGAAAAACAGCCCGATCGGGATAAGGTGCTGGCGGATTTGAAACAATGGGTGGCGGCTCGTTTTTTATAGCAACGAATTTTGGGATTATGGAATTGGGGAATTACCGATCTTCATCCTCTATCGCCGGCAGCCCAGGGCCTATAACCTTAAGCCTTCAATATACCCACCTCTTTATATAATCTGAAGTTTGCACGTGACTATGGGTTTCATCTGCAAGGCGTTAAGGGTGAAGCGGTAGCGCTTTACCGCGATCCCTTGGTAACGAAGCAGATGGAGGCCATAAACGTGTGCAACAGTTAGGTAGTGCCCATCCATAAATGGCGAATTTGTCTGATATCTGCGTTAGGCTCAAAATTTTATCCTCGGAATATCAACTATATGCACCCCAAGGGCATTTCTTTCAGGGCACCTGCGGTAAAATCTTTCGCATGCCTTGATCTCAACCAAATTTTCCTATCCCTGGATGGTCACTAGGTATAGATCAGATTCAGATTAATCGGCGGGTATTTTCTGACCCCCGGTTTGGGAATCACATGCTCAGCCCCGACGGTAAGCCAGTTCACGTCCGGATTGATTTCCCGGAGTTTGCCGTCGTCCGGCGGGCGGGAGTGGTCGGTATAGGCGTAGGTGGCCTGGAAGATGCATACATTTTGCTTGCCCTTCTTCGAAATGACGTAGTTCTTCTTGAAGGTGGGGAGAGGCATCTTCTGGGACTCGGCGATCTGCCGGACCTCGTCGTTGGAAAAACGGACCAGCGCCGCCTTAGAGACACCTCGTTCGGAAATGCGGTACAGGGCCCGTGATTCGCTGCTGCCGGCATAAACAGTGGAGATGCATGGAATTCTTTTAAGGTACTGGGCAGCCACCAAAGCAGCCGTGCGCCGGCCGCCCACCATAACGGGCATGCCATAATACTCGAAGAGCTTGCGCTGGGCCAGTTCGGCGTATCTGTCGCCCTTCTCATAGATGTCTTTGGAGATATATCGCAGGCTCTGGGCCAGATCTTCAGCCGCTTCGGCGATGGGCCAGTCGATTCTCACATGGTAGTGGGTCAGGCCATAGCGATTGGCCGAGCGGGTTGTGGGGTCGCGCTGGATCAACAATGCATAATCCACCGGCAACAGCAAATTGATGAAATCATGGAACTGAACGGAGTCCAAGTATTTATGGGTCCGGTCGAAGTTGTCAGGCAAGGGAAGCGCCTTGGATTCCAGCAGGTTCGTTTTGGTGGGTTTGTTCACATCGAAAAATCGGATGTACTTCTTGTGGACTGCCGGGATGACGTCCTCGACGAAAAGCACCAGGAATGTCTTCTGGCTCTCGTACTCAATGCCGGGAATCCGCGCACGAGGCTTTAGCTCCCTTTTTTCAATGAACGGATAGGGCAGTTTTCGGTCGGCAAACTGATGGTAAGACTGGATCAGGGCATAGTCGAGCATAAACTGATCCAGTTCGTCCCTAAGCAGTTCGTAATAGGAACGGCGAAGGCGGTTGAACTGACTGAGTTCTTCTCTGACACTCCAGAAAGCCACTGCAATTCCTCTCAGGCTCGAACAAATTGTGGGTTTAGTGTTGCAGACGATGATGGCACGGATGGTACTGTTTTTCTTACATAACACGATTGCCCACAGGGGTCAACGGCCACCAGGCGGTTTTCTATTCAGTTTTTCCATCCATTGGTAAATTTTTTCCCGATACCTGATGCTCAGCGCTGCCGCCAGTAGCGTCACCCCAAAAACCACAGCAAATATCGCGTAGTTTTTTTGGAAGAGGAATTCTCCCTGGAGGCTCAGCATCAAAGTGCCGGGCATTCTGCCAATCGAGGCGATCAGCAAAAACGCCTTGAGGGGAATCGCTGTGATTCCCAGAAACAGGCACAGATAATCTTTGGGAAAGCCGGGGAATATAAAAAGAATGAGTAAAACGATGATGCCCTGCCGCTTCAACAAATTATCGAAACGCGCCAGTTTGTCGGTCGGGATCCAGCGACGGACATAGCGGCGGCCGAGGAATCGGCCGATGGCGAAGTTAATCCAGGAGCCCGCAGCCAATGCCAGGCTGGAGTATATGAAGCCCCTGGCGGTACCGAAGATGTACCCGCCGATAAATCCGGTGGCCTCACCCGGAACCGGGGCCAGAACCACTTGAACGACCTGAAGCGACATGAAGGCCAGCGGCGCCCCGCGGCCAAAGGCGGCGACAAACTGCTCAACTTGATCACGGTCCGAGATCCACCGGTAGGCAGTCATCAGGCCGGCGGCAAGTTCATGGCGAAAAACCAGCACCGGCAGCAGAAAACCCAGCATTAAACAGGCAACCAAGCACCATTTCTTCGCTTTCCCTGTTTTCACTATCCCACCCGGTGAATGAATGTGAATAGGCGTATATCCGGCGTCAGTGATCCGTCAATGCGGCCACGCCGGGAAGGACTTTACCCTCCAAAAACTCCAGTGACGCACCGCCGCCGGTTGAGATATGGGACATTCGGTCGGCCAGACCCACCTTTTCCACTGCCGCTGCCGAATCACCACCGCCGATAATGGTAATGGCGCCCTTGTCCGTGGCCGCGGCCATGGCCCGGGCCACGGCATAGGTGCCGACGGCGGTGGCATCGATTTCAAATACGCCCATGGGTCCGTTCCACACGATGGTCCGGGCGTCCTCCAGGATGCTTGCGAACCGCGACACGGTAGCCGGCCCGATATCAAGGCCGAATCCGCCTGCAGGAATGGTGCTAACGGATATGGGAGACAGTTCACCGACGGTTCTGGTATCAAAGTCAAATCGGTCAGCGCACATGCAGTCCACCGGCAGAACCAGTTTTACCCCACCTTTGTCCAGCAAGGACCGGGCGAGGTCGATTTTGTCCGGCTCTACCAGTGAGTTGCCGATCTCAAGGCCTTTGGCTTTGAAGAAGGTATAGGCCATGCCGCCGCCGATGATCAGTCGGTCCACTTTGGGCAGCAGGCGGTCGATGACGTCGATTTTTCCCGAAATCTTCGCACCACCCAGAATGGCCACGAATGGCCGCTTGGGCGCATCCAAAGCTTCACCCAGGTAGGCGATCTCCTTTTCGATGAGAAAACCCATGGCGCAACGGTCCATGAATCGGGTCACGCCTTCGGTAGAGGCGTGTGCCCGATGGGCCGTACCGAAGGCGTCGTTGACATACACGTCTGCCAACTTGGCCAGGCTCCGGGCGAACGTCTCGTCGTTGTCTGTCTCGGCCTTGTGAAACCGCAAATTTTCAAGCAGCAGCACTTCTCCGGACGCAAGTGCCTGAACGGCTGCTTCGGCGGAGGGTCCGATGCAGTCATCGGCAAAGGCCACCGGTCGTCCCAGCAATTTTTCCAGTGCACGGGCGCAGGGCTTTAAGGAAAGTTCGGACAGCCGTTTTCCCTTGGGTCGCCCCAGATGGGACATGAGAATCAGACGGCCGCCGCGTTCCAGAATATCACGGATGGTGGGCAGGGCCGCCCGCAATCGCTTGTCGTTGGCAACCTGTCCCTTTTCCAGTGGAACATTAAAATCAACGCGCATGAGCACACGACGGCCCTTGACGTCAAGATCGGAAACGGAAAGTTTTGCCATGGTTTCTCCTTTGGTGAAGATCCTTCGAAGGGATCAAAATGCTTCGCAATTCCTTCAACTACAAGCACCAAACCTTAAACAACAATCTACAAATAACAAATCTCAATTAAATCCCAAATTGCACTATTTAAATCTCAAAAAGAGCAAAAGCTAACGATTGATTGTCATTTTGATCTCTCCGAAATGGATAATCCGATATCGACGATGGGAGAGTCCTTTTCTCGACATCATCAGGTTTGTAATTTTGAATTTGGCGATTGTGATTTATTTGCTATTTGTCTTTTGATTTTTGTATTTTATGTTTTTTTGTGCACTCAAGGCCTTTTTCCGGGACCAGCGCTCAAAAAAACCCACCCTGCCGGATGCGTAAGCCCGATCCACCATCTCCTGACGCACGGTGACGCCGCCTTTGTCCGCCATGGCTTTTCTCAGGCATTCGGTCTTGTAGCAGCAGGGCAAGCACGATTCCGGGGTCTGTCTCAGTCCTTCTTCTCCCATGGGAAAAACGTTTTCAAGGTCTGCGAAACAAGGAGGGAATTTTTTCTGGTTCACGGTCATCGTTTGGTTCTCACTAAACTATCAGATCATTCCGGTGTACGGCTCGTCGGATGCGCTACCGGGAGCCGACGGCAGCGTTGATTGTGGCCATGTGGCCATGATCGGCAAAACTGAAGTAGCCTTCGGTGCCGATGATCAGGTGTTCATGAACGGTTATCCCCATCAGTCCGCAGGCCTGAGCCAGCCGCCGGGTGATGGCCATATCGTCAGGCGACGGCGCCGGGTCCCCGGAAGGATGGTTGTGGGCAAAAATTACGGCGGCTGCCGTATGAGCCAGCGCGGCGGTCACCACCTCACGGGGGTAGACGGCGCTGGCGGTAATCGTTCCAGTGAAAAGGGTTTCGGCGGCAATTACCCGGTTTTTGGCATCCAGGTAGATGGCCACAAAGCACTCCCTTTTTTTATCACGGATGGTGTGATTGAGATAGTCGAAAAGTTCCCGCGAGTTGGTCAGGGCTTCTTTCCCCTCAAGCCGCTGTTGGAGGTATCGCCTGGAGACGGCCGGAACCAGCTTCAGCCCCAACAGATTGATCGGTCCGATGCCCGGCACCTGGCACAGGTCTGCCGGCGCCGCACCGAGGACGTCTTGAAGGGTTTTGAATCGGCTTAAGGCCGCTTTGGCCGCCTCCTTGCAATCTTTGCGAGGCGTGCCCAGGGTGAGCAGCAGTTCGATGACCTCATAGTCGGCAAAGCCGTCGAGCCCGGATTTGAGAAACCGGTCGCGGAGCCGCTGACGGTGTCCCTCTCCCTTGTGGGGCCTTTTTTTGCGGTCTTCCGTCACCCGTTTGCTCCCTTTGGAATATACTTAAATCGGATAAACCGGAAACAACAAATCACAAGTACCAATTTCCAAATTACAATGTCCAAATCTCAAACAATGGTCAGAATCACCTATTCGAAATTTCGGTTTTGTTGTCGTCCCCGCGAAGGTGGGGATCCAGTATGAACAGGTATTTATAGATAGCGCTAAAGCTTCACTGCGTGCGCCCGCCTACGCGGGCATGACACGACAGGTGACTTTTAACGAAACCGTCAACAATTGATCGTACTTTTGATTTCTTCCAATACTGATGATTGAAATGCCCTTCCTCCAAGATCATCAGGTTTGGAATTTTGAATTTGGTTATTGTGATTTGTTTGTGATTTGTTTTTTGATTTTTGTAATTTATTTGCTACTCAGGTTTCATCCAGTTCCTGTTTCAGATCCCGGGTCATCAGCTGATAAAGGGCCGTCTTCGGATCCAGGTCATCGTAGAGCACATGATACACCGCGTGAGAAATGGGCATTTCGACATCCCGTTCGCGGGACAGGTTGTATACCGAACGAGCCGTTTTCACCCCTTCGGCCACCATGTGCATCTCGGCCAGCAGATCCTTGAGCTTTTTTCCCTCGCCGATCTGTTTGCCGATAGTGTGGTTGCGGCTCAGGTCGCCGGTGCAGGTAAGGATCAAATCCCCGACGCCGGCCAGACCGGTAAAGGTTCTCGGCTGAGCACCCATGGCCAGGCCCAGCCGGCGGATTTCAACCAATCCGCGTGTGATCAGGGCGGCACGGGTATTGAGTCCCAATCCCAGCCCGTCGATCACACCGGCGGCGATGGCGATCACATTTTTCACGGCAGCTCCCAGTTCGGCGCCAATCAGGTCATCGATGGTGTAGACCCGGAAATAGGGGGTGACAAACACCTGCTGGACAAATGCCGCCGAATTTGTGTCATTGGACGCTACGGTCACCACCGTGGCCATCTGGCGGGCCACCTCCTTGGCAAAGCTGGGGCCTGTGAGCACGGCCAGCCGGTCCGCCGACAAGCCCGGTATGACTTCAGCCAGCACGCCGGACATGGTCAGATGCGTCTGATTTTCGATCCCCTTGGACGCGCTGACCACAACGGTGTCCGGACCGATGGCATGGCCGCAGCGCTCGATCGTCCGGCGGGTGACATGCGAGGGAGTCACCACCAGCACCATATCCTTTCCGGCCACGACCGATTCCAGATCCCCGGAGGGATGAAGATTGTCGGACAGGGTAACGCCGGGCAGAAATCGCTGGTTCTCCCGCTTCTCCAGCATCTGCGCCTTCACCTCGGCTTCATATACCCAATGGTCGACGGCAAATCCCTTGACGGCCAGCAGGTTGGCCAATGCGGTTCCCCAGCTGCCGGCCCCGACCACACCTATTGTCGTGGTCTTGACATCCACAGTCGTTTTCATAGGGTCTATTCCTCCGGCGGTTCACCTGGCGCCTCTTCGCCATCCACCGATCCGCCGTTATCTTCTTCAGTTTCAGCCAACCCGGCGGCACTGACCACCCGTTCCCCGGAGTCCATGTCCATCAGCCGCACGCCCTGGGTGTTGCGACTGATTACCGACGTACCGGAAACGGGGCTGCGGATCAGCTTGCCTGTGTCGGTCACCAGCATCAGGTCGTCTTCGTCCTGAACCAGGATGATGTTCACCACCTGACCGTTGCGCTCGCTGGTCTTAATGGAGATGACACCTTTGCCACCACGCCGGTGGATCGGGTACTCGTCGATGGAGGTCCGTTTGCCGTATCCGTTTTCGGTCACGGTAAACAGCGTCTGGCCGTGTTGAAGCACTTCCATGCCCACCACGCGATCGTCCTTGCTCAGTCGCATCCCCCGCACCCCACGGGCAGTCCTGCCGGTCGGGCGGACATCCGATTCATGGAAGCGGATGGATTTGCCCGTGGCGGACCCTAAAAATACATTCTGGGTGCCGTCGGAGAGCTTCACCGCAATCAGTTCATCGCCCTCTGCCAGGCCCAGGGCGATAATCCCGCCAATCCGGGGACGGCTGTAGGCCATGAGATCCGTCTTTTTCACTGTCCCGCTGCGGGTGGCCATGAGCACGTGCAGACCCGGCTCGAACCCGGGAACAGCCAGCACGGCGGTCATCCATTCGCCGTCGGCAAAATCCAGCAGGTTGACGATGGCCTTGCCCCGGCTTTGGCGGCCGGCCTGAGGGATTTCGTATACCTTGCGCCAGTAGACCTTGCCCAGGTTGGTAAAAAAGAGGAAATAATGATGGGTGGAGGCCACGAACAGGTGCGAGACGAAATCCTCTTCCTTGGTGCCCATGGCAGTCTTG
>NZ_JASJGN010000211.1:0-20636 GCF_033791525.1 Desulfosarcina sp. | reverse complement strand
GGTGATCCACCCGGCCTCCACCACCCACGAACAGCTCACCGACGCCGAACAGCAGGCCGCCGGCGTCACCGCGGATTTCATTCGTCTGAGCGTAGGCATCGAGGACATTCAGGATATTGTGGATGATCTGGACAACGCCCTTACGGCCGGAGTGGCTTGTCAGGGGTAGGTTGAAGCGGGACAGTAACCGGGAAACGCGATAAACCGATGGGTGCAGGGACAGGGGCCTCGACGACGGGCGGCCCCGATCCTCGTACCGGTGGGTTGCAGGGAGCGGGGCACACGGCCAACCGGTCTTAGTGATGTGGGAGGGGGAGAATCAGTGATAGGGCGGCACCCACCACACGGATTCCGCAAACTGAATGCCGATGGACAGTTCCGCTTCAGATTTTAGGATCTCGGTAATCGTGCCCAACGTGGACTGTTCTCCCGGAATACCCGGAAACGTGCAGCGCAGTGTAATCTTCTGATCCATTTCAAACGCGTTTTCCGCGTCTTCTGTCCGCTGAAACATGCAGCGTGCGCCGCTTTTGCTGATATCCCGAATAATACCCGTAACGAACTGCCCCCTGTGAATGGCTTCGATATTTGCGGAAACGGAGCATTGAATTCGCTTGTGGTCTCTCAGATCGAAGGTGTTTACGTCCGTGGGCACCTGGATTCGCCACAGGCGGACCGGGCGGTCAATAATTTCCACAATCGTGGAACGGAATTCAACCATATCGCCCTGGAAACTGCACCTGGCGTTCAGGCTTTCCCCTTCTTTTTTTTTCAGCATCGTTTCAGACAACGGAACGACGACAAAGTCGCTGTTGTCTTCAGGACCGATAAAAAGTCCTTCGGTAACTTCACCCTTATCTTCGTCAACAAATCTCAGCAGGGCGCCCCGTTGCAGCTTCAACCCACCTTTGTCAATACCCATGATTTTTCCTTTATGACAGTCCAGATTATCATTCACCATCAATTATGAAATAATACATATTCATACCGCTGTAAAGCGAATATCAATTTCATCAATGAGTTACGATTGAGGGGATGCTTTCCGTCCGGGATGCAAGCAAGCGTCACAAGTGCCGGTGGGGCTGCTTGCCCATCAGATGGGCGTGCTCGTGGGTGTGGATATGAAGCTCCTGGTCAAAGCGGATCCGTCCGCCATCCATGGTGTAGATGTGTCCCGCGGTTTTGGAGAGGAAATCAAATTCGTGGGAAATGAGCACAAATGAGAGATCCAGTCCCTTGAGAATGTCGATGAGCGTGTCCTTGGTCGCTGAATCCAGGCCGGTGGAGGGTTCGTCCAATAAAAGCACCTCCGGCTCCATGGCCAGCACCGTGGCCAGGGACACCAGTCGCTTCTCCCCGCCGGACAGCTTGTAGGTAACCCGGTCCTCGAAGCCGTTCAGTCCCAGAAAATCAAGGGTTTTTCTGGCCACGGTCACTGCCTCGTCGCGAGACTTTCCCAGGTTCAGCGGTCCAAAGGCCACATCCTCCAGCACCGTGGGAGAAAAAAGCTGGTCGTCCGCGTCCTGAAATAAAAGCCCGATGCGCCGGCGCACCTCAATGAAATCCGCTTCCGCCTCCCGTGCCTCACCAAACACCTCGACAGTTCCGGAAAGGGGTTTAAGCAAGCCCATGATGATGTGAAACAAGGTGGTCTTGCCGCTGCCGTTAGGGGCCACCAGACCGACACGGTCGCCGGCGTGCAGATGGAAATCCAGATCGTTGAGGATCAGCGGGCCACCGGGGTAACCGTAGCGGATCTTGGATAGGTTAAAAATCACGCGACGCATGGATTGATGCTTTCGACGGGTTGGATCCGATAAACGCTGAAATCAAACATGCATTTAACTATGGGCTTCGGGATAATGTTTTTGGCAAGGCCAGAGGGAGGAAGCCGTATGGTAATACTGCGACGACCGATAACGCAGTCCAAACACATTATCCCGAAGCCTATAGCATGGGCGCGTGGGCCGCATCAATTCATTTCACCCACTCCAGCATTATCAGCAGCGCCAGCGAAATAATGATGCCAAGGCCAAAAACAAGATTCAGGGGGTTGCGCGGAAACGAGCGAAGGCTGATAAACCGTCCGTGAAAACCCCGGCAGATCATGGCGCTGTGTACCCGCCGGGCTCGCTCCGAAGCCCTGACAAAGAGCATGCCCACCAGGTAGGCATAAGTCCGGTAGCTGTGGAGGTTGGTCTTGGGATGGAAGTTGCGGATCTTCATGGCGCGCACCAGGCGCTGGTATTCCTGTTCGATGACAAACAGGTAGCGGTAAGTGATCAGGAGCAGGTGCACCATCTTGTCGGGCAGCCGCAGGCGGTTCAGGCTGTGACCGAGGGTGTCAACGGTCATGGTGGCCACCAGGGCCATAAAGGCCACCATCAGGCAGACGGTCTTCAAACTGATCTGAGCGCACAGGGTCACTCCCTGTCGGGTGATGGTCACCGGTCCCAACGCAGCCAGTGCATCCCCTTCATAGGACCAGGGCAGCACCGCCCACAGCAACAGTAGAAATATCACCGGCGCTAAAAGGCGTTGGGCAACCGCCCGAATATCGAGCCGGGCTGACAACACCATGCATAGCGAGAGGATCAGACCGATGAAGAGCGCTGTAAAATCGTAGGAAACAGCCACCACGACGGCAAACGCCGCGGCGCCGATCACCCGCAGCCGGGGGTCGATGCCGTGTATCCATGAGTTGCCCTCGGCAAAGGATTCTCTGATCATGATCGCCGGCGGTCCTTTCGATATCGTACATAGGCGCCCAGCCCCACCAGGCCGATGATGTAGCCGATGCCGCCGACGATCTCACTCATCGTGGGCCCCTTTTCCCGGGATTCGGCGACCATTCGCGTCAGAGGCTGAATCTTCTGTTCGAGCTGGCGGGAAACGATGGCTTCTATTTCCCGGGCCGTCAATCCCGGTTCGACCGATGGGGAAGCCGTTTCCCCGCCTGTCTCCAAACCGGCCGATTCAGACGGAGACGCATGCGCTGCGCGCGGGGTGAGTTCTCCGTGGCTCAGCTCAGCGGCGGAAAGCAGCCACGAATTCTGGTGCCCCATACCGGCGGTGAGTACGATCTTCAAATCGGCAATTGACGGCGCCTGGAAAGCAAAGGCTCCGTGGTCATCGGTCCGGCCCTCCAGCAGCAGCGTTCCACTGTTGTCGAACACTTCAACTTTGCCTGCTTTCACCATTTTGCCGCCGCTGAACTTGCTTTCCGTGAATACCCGATTCCCTTCGGCCCATGCGAAGACAGTCACCTTGTGGGCATGGGCAGCAGGAAGGCTCAGGAAGCTACAGAGCAATGTCAAGGCGAATCCGGTATGCAGTCGTTTCATAACCATTTCCTGTAACTCATTGTTATTTCTGTTGCAAAAACGCGGCATCGTAACCGGGCAGCATTTCCGGTTTGACTTTCCTTAGAAAGGCCACGCAAAAGACCGTGACAACGCCTTCGATAGCCATCACGGGCAGGTGGGCGGTAACGACAAGGCCGGCGACCTCGAGAAAGCTGCCTTCCGTATACATCAGGCTGACACCCGCCAGGACCGCACCCAGAAAAACGGAACCGGCACCGCAGGCAAAAGCCGCCGGCACGGCTATGCGCGACGGTTTAAGGACAAACGGGCCGAACAGATGGTAGCATAAGACTGCCGGCAGGGCCATGATCACGGTGTTGACACCCAGGGTGGTGATTCCCCCGTATTGAAACATCATGGCCTGAAGCAACAGGGCCGTCAGAATGGCGGGAAAGGCCGCCCACCCCAGCAGCAGCCCCACGATGCCATTTAAGATCAGGTGAACGCTGGACGGTCCCACCGGCACATGGATCAGCGAGGCCACGAAAAAAGCAGCCGAAAGCATGCCGGCCTGGGCCACGCGGTCCAACTCCATTTTTTTCAGCCCGGCAGCCGTTCCGGCCAAGGCCACGGCCGCACCGGCAGCCAGCACCGGCCCGCTCAGGACACCTTCTGAAATGTGCATCGTCGATTATTTCCAGTCGTGAAAGTATACCCAGATCACGGCACCCATCTCCACGTCCTTGTCCTTGCCGTCATGCTTGATCGTCTCTTCCGCTGTGTTCAGGGCGGCAAAGCCCCACCATCCCGAAACAGGTGCGGAATAGGTAAAAATGCCGTTGCCGTCGGCCTTGACGGTCTGGGTGACCATATAGTCCGTGGGTGCGTGGGCTGTCCGTTTCTGGTTGTAATACTCCACTTCCACGTCGGCATAGGCAACCGGTTTGCCGTCCACTTTCACGATTCCCTGGAACACGTTGCCTGCATAAAGGCCGTAGGGTTTGGCAAGCGGAACGATCTCGGTCTTCAAGCCCAGCTCTGCATCCCAGCCCTCATCATCGCCGAAAGCGGTAACCACGGTTTTGGTAAGGTGCACGATGAAGCAGTCCTCGGCCGGCTCCCAGTAAGGCTGGGGCTCCATGTGGAACATGTAGACCCCTGGCCGTTTGATGGCGTAATCTGCCGTCCAGGCCCCGTGATCCATCACTGTGGTCGATTTCAGCTGGCCGAGCAGCGACTGATTTTTACCATTGGCCGACACGGCAAAGACCTTGGGCTTTTGAAGTTCCATGCCGACCATCTCCATGGGATGGGAAAAGGAGAGGGTTACACGCAAGGTTCGGCTGTCCGCCTGCATCACCATGCTGTCGGATGGAATCACCATACCGAAATGGGCCAGGACCGGGCTGTAAAAAAGGACCATAAATGCTACGATTGCTGATCTTACACACGTTTTAAATGAACGCATCGGTTTCCTCCAAGAATTATTATATGTCATAAGATGGGTTGTGACTCAAATCGATAGGCCAATTAAAAAATCGCTCCTTGCGAATCGACCCACCGGGGCATTTGGTACCACCGTCACACCGCGGATCGGGGATTCGCCGTTTCTCATTTGACATATCGCTCGAAAAGGTCTGCAGCCGGGCCTTCAAACCAAAACGAATCCATCCATCGCTTCCCTGAAGAAACAAAAAAGGCCACAACGTCACCCGTCCTTCTGGACGGAAACCTTCGTGGCCTAAATTTATGGATGGTTCACTTTTTGAAATCGAAAAGACAAGCTTCAGCCTGTCCGCTGGATATGAGCCATATCCCAAATAATCGCCAAGATCAAGCCGTAATTTGGGAATCCCGTTGCATCGGCGCGGGACCATCCACGCCCTGCTATCGGATGTACTTTGACCGCAGGATATGATAGTGAAAAGGGCGTACCGCCCGCACATACAGCAGTTTATCAAACCGACGCCTTTCAGGAGAACTGTGTTAACCCCAGCCGACTCTGCCCAACTGATCGTTTTCGGCCGATACCCACGGATCGGTATCGCCAAAACCCGCCTGATCCCTGCCTTAGGGCCGGCCGGAGCCGCGGCCCTTCAGAAACGACTGGCCGAAAAAACCGTGGCAACCGCTCGCCAGGCAGCGAAGCGCATCGGTGCCCGACTGGTGTTCTGCCATGACGGCGGCAATGAGCAACAGCTTTACCGATGGTTGGGCGGCAGGCCAATCCGTTATATAGCCCAGGCCTGCGGAGACCTCGGCCGTCGCATGCACCTGGCCGTGCAACGCGCCTTCGATGGCAATGCCCGCCGAGTGGTGCTGGTTGGAACAGATATTCCCGGGCTGACAACTGAAATTATAGAGCAGGCCTTCAGCGCGCTGCATGAAAATGACCTGGTGTTCGGGCCAAGCATCGATGGCGGCTACTGGCTGGTAGGCATGACAAAGCCCGAAAACATCTTCGACAGCATCGTGTGGAGCAGGCCGGATGTATTGGAAAAATCCCTGGCGCTGGCCCGGAAAAAAGGGATGACGTCCCATCTGCTGGCGCCGCTGAATGATGTGGACACGCCGGACGACCTGGCCCGGGAAAAAGGCGGCTGCTATGTCCCGCTACCCTACCTGTCGGTGATCATCCCCACGGTCGATGAGGCACGGCAGATGCCCAGAACCCTCGCCGCCGCCGCGTCCCCCGATACGGAAATCATCGTCTCCGACGGCGGCAGCACGGACCGCACCGTTCAAATTGCCCGCTCCCTCGGCGCCCGCATCGTATCCGGTCGACGAGGCAGGGCCGGACAGCAAAACCGGGGAGCAAGGGCCGCTCGAGGCGAGGTGCTGCTTTTTCTCCACGCTGACACCCGGCTGCCGAGCAATTATGTGGATCAAGTTTTCGAAACTCTGATGGACCGGCGCACCCGCCTGGGGGCGTTTCGCTTTACAACGGACATTCGTACGCCGGCCATGCGATGCATTGCCTATTGCACCAACCTGCGCGCCGGCTGGCTCAAGCTGCCCTGCGGCGACCAGGGGCTGTTCCTGCGCCAACGTGATTTCGCCGCAGTTGGCGGGTTTCCGGATGTGCCCATCGCCGAAGACCTCTTCCTAGTACACCGGGTGGCACGCAACGGCCGCATCGCCATCGCTCCGGCAGCAGCTGTCAGCTCCGGCCGACGCTGGCGGCGCCCGGGGCCAATGCGAACCACGATGATCGATACAATCCTTTCCGTCGGCATTCTTGCCGGTGTCCCGCCAGGGCGCCTGGCGCCACTGAACCGCTTGTCGGCTAAGCAGACCAATCCATGAAAAAATCGCAACGACCGCCCAGAAAAAGAAAACCCAAAGCGCGTCTACTCCCGGACTTGCTCGCTGCCGTGGTGGCCAATGAAAAAGGTGAGATTTTCGACCTGGAAGATTTTGCTGCCGTGGGTGCCGACGGAGAGCTGCTGTCACCCATCACCACGGGAGACACCATCGAATTGCCTTACGGCAGTGAAATGATGTTCCTGCCGGACCGGGTGCCCGTGGTCATGGATCTGGAAACCGGACAGACGAGACCCGTCGACCGAAACCCCTATTCACTGGGCGAACGCATTTTTCCGGTGGCGGCCTTCAACTCTCCCGGCGTGGTGCTGGCCCGAACCTGCGCCTACGAAGAGCGTCCCGGCGCAGCCATTCTACCCCTGTTTTCCTATGGTGCGGTGGGCTGGCACGCTCACGGATTCAGATCAGCGAGCATCGTGGTAGATACGGAACCCCGCCAGGACTTGCGCCGGATGCCCCGGGAAAGCATCGTGTCGGGCGTCGAACAGATGCGAAGGCAGCTGCCGGACAACCGTCTGGCCCGGCATTTGGAGCACTGCGCGTTGACATACGGCTGTCCGGCAGGCAAGAATTTCTTCTTAGGCCGTTTCGAGGCGCCCCTGCCCACTTCGCGCGCCTGCAATGCCCGTTGCCTGGGCTGCATTTCCCTGCAGCATAACGATCGGTTGACCAGCAGCCAGAACCGCATCGCCTTCACCCCGTCGGCCGAAGAGATCGCCGGCGTGGCCCTGGCCCACATTGCGCGTGTGGAAAAGAGCGTGGTGAGCTTCGGTCAGGGATGCGAAGGCGATCCGCTCATGGCGGCCCGGGCCATCGGACCGGCAATTGACCTGATCCGCGAGAAAACCACGCACGGCACCATCAACCTGAACACCAACGCCAGCCTGCCGCATGTGCTGGCACCGCTTCTGGATGCTGGACTGGACAGCATCCGCGTGAGCATGAATTCGGTTCGGGAAGCCTGCTACACCGCCTATTTTCGGCCCAAGGGATACCGCTTTTCACACGTCGTGGAAAGCATTGACCTGGCCATCGCCAAAGGCAAGCACGTGGCCATTAACTATCTGAACTGTCCGGGATTTACCGACAGCCCCGAAGAAGCCGCAGCGCTGTTTGTCTTTTTGGAAAAGCATCCGGTTCACCAGCTTCAGTGGCGCAACCTCAACTTCGATCCCCAGCGATACCTCCAGACGATGAACACCGTCACTCCCCTTGGCCCACCCGTGGGTATGGACCAACTGCTGCAACTGATCCGCAAACGCTTTCCCGATCTGCAATACGGCTATTTCAACCCGCCGAAGGAGCGTTTCCTTCAGACTTCTTAGGGAATCGTCATGAAATGGATTGCCGCAAAAGTAACCTTCGACGGCCTGGACAGCGCCCTGGCAACAGACCTCGTGGCCGATATTTTTTACGATCTGAACCTGAAGGGGGTCGTCGTGGACGACCCGGAACTGGACCCGGGGCAGGACTGGGGAGAGGACGCCATCCCTCCACCGGAAACGCCCGGCGTCACGGGCTATTTTGCAGACACACAACGTTCTGGCGACAAATGCAAATCCCTTGAAGCGGCTTTGCAGCGACTGGCGCGCGTCGCCAACATCAAAACCCGTGTTGAATACGCCCGCATGGACGAGCAGGATTGGGCCGAGGCCTGGAAGGAGTATTTCTGGCCGGAGAAGATCACCGACACCATCGTGGTCAAGCCCTCCTGGCGGGAGTACCCGGCAGGACCGCAAGAGATCGTTCTGGAGATCGACCCGGGAATGGCCTTTGGCACCGGCACCCATGCCACCACAAACCTGTGCCTCTGGATGCTCCAGACCCATCTCAGACCCGGCGACGCCTTCCTGGACGTGGGCACCGGGTCGGGCATCCTGATGATCGCCGCCGCTAAACTGGGTGCAGGAAACGTCTACGGGGTGGACAACGAAGAGGTGGCCGTGACCGTGGCCGAGAAAAACCTGCTGGCCAACCACATCGATTCATTCAGCCTCTCCACGGGCAACCTCGTGGATAACGTGCGTCAAACCTTCGAGATCGTGGCGGCCAACATCCTTGCCGAGGTTATCCTGGACCTGCTGCCGGACGTGAAGGCGGTGCTGAAGGAAAATGGGCTGTTGGTCTGTTCCGGTATCATCACGGCCAACAAGGAGATCGTGCTTTCAGGCTTGAAGGAAAATGGTTTTGCGGTCGTTGAGGTGATTGAAAAAGAGGGCTGGGTAGCCATTGCGGCCCGAAAAACCGGTATCGGATGAAGGAAAACCGTGCTCACCGGATACCGGTGGCGGTTGAAATAAACTGGATTGACCAGCGCCCTTAGACCGTCGATGGTGGCGCCGTTTTTTTCACCCGGTCCAAATGGTACAAGGTGGCCCCCACCGGGGCAAAGCTCAGGAAGACCAAATTCAGCACGGGGATGAGAAAGGGCAATCCGAAGCCCAGATGGAAGAGCGGTGCTTTTCCCAAGGCCTTGAATCGTCGACCAAATGGCTGGAGGTTGCGGGCAGGAATGAGGTCGGTGTTGTCCCAGGCCAGGAAGATGGCCGCTACCATGGGACCAATGGCCGTCAGCAACGGTCCCAGGGGCGTAAACCAGGCCAGGACCATGATGATCAGCGTCAGCAAAACCGGAATTATGTTGCGGGGCAGTTCCTGGCGGACCAGAAAACCCATCTGCCTGATGAACGGGGCATTGGGGGCAGCCGTCACCTGCCCAGTAAGCATACGCTCGGTGATACGGGACATAAGATCCATGATAAATACGGCAAACAGCACCTGTGCCAGCAAATAAGCAGCCACCGCCGACATGCCCATCAGCATCAGCGAGAGCAACCATGAGGCCAGGTGCCAGGCCCAGACAATCCACGGGCTTTCGGGCTGCTGCCACAACAGGGTCAGGATCTCAGCATGCTTGGCCAGGATCAGCCCGGAGACGGCCACCGTGAAGATAGCCACCACGGCAAAACGCAAAAAGCCCAGAAGCAAGAGCCGGGGGGTTCGGATCCCCAGCCACAAACCCTTGAAATTGTATAAAATTCCAGAAAACAAGTTCATCTTTGTGCCTCAGTATCACACTTAATTATTCGACATATGAGTGGGATTGACATCCGCATGAAAATAAGGCCCGCACTTACGAGGAGGTCGGCATTCCGGATTAGGAATAGAGGAATTAAGGCATTGGTGGAGCGGTTTCCAGACTCGACCGGTATTCCGTCATCCGAACACGTATTGGGTTTCTTTGGTTAGGTTAATTCCCGAATATCCCAATTCCTCAATCCCACAATAGCCTCAAAATAAGTCCACATCCGAACGGCTTCGTAAACCGGTCAAGATCAAGGCGTGCATATTCCGAGGATCGAGGCGTACTTGAAGTACGCGCAGTGACGAGGAATTTCGCACAACGCAGATATTGGGCGTTTTACGAAGCTGTCATCCCTGCTGAAAAGCAACCACCTTGGACGCATGAGTGAAAAAAACCGCTTTTTTCAGATCGGGGAGCATTTCCTTCAGCACCTCGAGCGTGACCGGGTGGGGGTGGGCAATGCCGATGGCGTAGCCCTGGCGTTTGGCTCTTTTTACTAGCAGCTTGAGCTGTTTTCTCACAAACTTACGGGTCTGCTCGTGGTCGATGAACACATCCCGCTCTGCAAAGGGCAGGTGGAGCAGCTCTGCCGACGGCCGGCACAAGGTGTCTGCCGTCGTGCGGCTATCTACAAAAAAGAGGTCCCGCTTTTTCAGGATGGTAAAGATCTGGCGCATCTGCTCGGATGAAGCCGTCAGCTTGGAACCCATGTGATTGTTGACCCCCTTGACACTGGGGACGCGGTCGAGGTTCGCATTGAGCTGGGCGATGAGTTCATCAGGCTTCATGGAGGATAGCAGCGCTCCGGGCCCGGGGTTGACGCTGGGGTAGTTGCCCGGCTCCATGGGCAGATGAAGCATGATCTCTACATCTTTTTTCAGGGCCTGATCAATGATGCTGTGGTTAAAGGTGCCCTGGGGAAGCACGGAAAAGGTGAGCGGCACATCCAGCTCCAGAAACCCTTCGGCCATTTTCCGGTCGTAGCCGATATCATCGATGATGATGGCCACGGGAATGCCATTGGTTACCGGCTTGATCCGGGTGATCGGAGGCGGCGGTACCACCGCCTCCCGGTGGAAGGCTTCGTAATCAGGGACGCTGTGATGCACCGGGCCTGTGTCAGGCCGGTTCATGGGAATCGGCTGGGGTGCTAAAGCCACCGGTGGTGCGGGCCGCATGAGAAGACGGTTGGCCAATAGCCCGGCCGTGACAAGGAGGCACACCAGCAGCGTCACCCCGGCAACGATCTTCATCAACTGGAGTTTGGGGTTGATGCCTGTTTTTTTCTTTTTTTTCCGGACCCTGGGTTTTGCGGAACCTTTCTTAGCCATTTTTCAGGTCTTTGAAGATATCGTAGCTGATCAAAATGTCCAGCGCGCGCAAAACCTGGTTATCGGAAAAGAGCGCGTCCCGATCCAGGGGGCTGTGTTTGGACTTGAAGCGCTTCAGCGCCGGGGGATCCGATGGCACTTCTTTTTTGGTTGTGTCCGGTTCAGCCCGCGGCTCTTCGAAAGTGTCGTCTGGATCGGCATCCAGATGATTTTTCAGGTCTTTTTCCTTGAGCATCCGTTCGCTTGTGGTGTCGGTGTCGGAGATGATGCGATGCTTGACCTCCACATCGGGCTCCACCCCTTTGGCCTGAATGGAACGGCCCGAGGGGGTGTAGTAGCGGGCGATGGTAAATTTGAGGCCGTAGCCGTCCCGCAAGGTCTCCACGGTCTGCACGGACCCCTTGCCGAAGGAGGTGGTCCCCAGAATCAGGGCCCGCTTGTGGTCCTGGAGCGCACCGGCCACGATTTCGGAGGCGCTGGCACTTCCGCCGTTAATCAAAACAACAATAGGATAGGTACGTTTTACGTCGTCGGCGTTAGCCCGAAACACTTTGGTGTTTTGTCCATCGCGGCCCTTGATGCTGAGGATTTCACCCTCATTCAGAAATAGATCGGACACCTCGATGGCCTGGTTGAGGATTCCCCCGGGGTTGTCCCGCAGGTCTAAAACCAGGCCCTTCATAGGTGTCTCGGCGGTTTCCATCGCCTGCAGGGCCTCGATCAGGTCGCCGGTTGTGTTTTCCCTGAAGTTGGTAATCCAGATGTATCCGTATCCCGGCTCGAGCAGCTCTGCCTTGACGCTGTAGATGGGAATCACGTCGCGTACCAGGCTGAATTCCAGCGGTTCTGGCGCGCCTTGCCGGAGAACAGTGATCACGACGCTGGTGCCTTTGGGCCCGCGCATCCGCTTGACCGCATCCCGCAGGTCTTCACTGGGCGTTCCGTCAACCTTGATAATCTTGTCTCCCGCCTTGATGCCGGCCCGGTAGGCCGGCGTGCCCTCGATGGGGGAAATGACGGTGACCAGGTTGTTGCGCATGGTCACATGGATACCGATGCCGGTAAACTCGCCATGGGTGTCGATCTGAAGCTCCTTCAGGGCGTCGGGAGGAAGCAGGGCAGAGTGGGGGTCCAGGCTCCGGACCATGCCCTGAATGGCCGCTTCGATCATTTTCTGGGTATCGGCCTCATCCACATAGTTTTTCTGGATGAGCTCGATAACATCGGAAAAAAGTTTCAAGCCCTTGTAGGTCTCTTCGCTATTGGCGGACAGATCCCGGTAAAAGCCGTGACCCAGTATCAGCACAGCTGACACGAGCACCATTGCCACCCACATTTTCAGGTGTCGGGTTTTTCTGGCTGTCATTCGTATCTCCTCTAGCCTTTCTTGATCCAACCCAATGGATTCATCGGTTTCCCGTGGTGGCGTATCTCAAAATGCAGTCCGGCTCCGGTCATTGAGCCGGTATCGCCCACGGTGGCAATCACTTCACCGGCCTCGACCGGATCTCCCTTTAACTTGAACTGCTCCTCCAGATGGGCATACACGCTGTAGTAGTGGTCGCCGTGATCGATGATGAGCATGTTGCCAAAGCCTTTGAACCAGGAAGAAAACAGTGTCTGACCGCTGTAAACGGCCCGGATGGGTTCACCCCTGTCCGCTTTGATGTTAATACCGCTTTGAAAATGGCTCACCTTAAATTTACTGTCTTTGTAAAGTCCAAAAAAAGAAACTATTTTACCTTTCACCGGCATCATAAGCAAGCCCTTAAGCGCAGCAAAGGGTTTTTCCGCCACCACGGCAAGCGGTGAGTCCGCAGGGGGCGGTTCGGATTTGAAGGATTCAACCGTCTGATCCAAGGCTCGGGCCGATGTCTTAAAGGATTCAATGGCCGCCAACTGCAAAGATTTTTTTCCCCGGATATCAGTAAGCAGCGCCTCCCGCCTGGCCTGTTCGGTCTTCATGGCGTCGATGCGACTGCTCAGGTCTGCCGTAGTCGTCTGTTTGTCATTTTTCTCTGTGACCAGCTGTGCCAGCAGCACCTGCATCTCTGCCTTGTCCCGGGAGAGTTGGGTCAGCACGTCATCATCATGGGACAGGATCTGCTCCATGCCACGTTTGCTTGAAAAGAAATCGAACATGGATTCCGCCGACGCCAGGACGTGGAATTTACCCAGCCAGCTGAGCTTGTAGAGGGCGGCCAGTCGGCCGGCCACATACTTCTCGTTGACGTTGGCACGGCGCTCGATCTCCCGGTATTGCCCCTCGAGCTCCCGAATGCGCAACTCCACGGCCTTGAGCTCCGTGGAAAGCCGAGCCACCTTTTTCCGAGCACGGTCAAGCGCTTTTTCAGTATTGTCCAGGGCATCGATGATGGAGGTCTCCGCTTTCGAAAAAGAGTCTACCTTTTCCCTTGAAATATCCAGCTTCCGGTTAAGGTTGTCGGTCGCGCTATCCGTCAATTCAGGAGGACTCACATCACCTGCCGGTGCCGTACCGGGTTCGTCGATGCGCAGATAGCTCTCCCGGTTCATGATAAACCCGGTCTGATCCTCGAATAGAATCCGGACCCACTCGCCTTCGTATGAGAGCACCAGCACCCGGGCCCCTCTACGCAAGGTGGTAATGGGCGGGTTGTGGCTTCCGGGTCCGGAGCGCATGTTGAGTTCCGATACAAGGATCGTCGCCGGTTTGGGATCCCCGGCACCAAAAAGCGGTTGATCGAACCAACTGAGAATCAGCGCAGTCAACAAAAGCAGACAAACCGTCTCCGGACGGCAACTGATCCTGATACGCAGCATGTTTTTCTTGTCCGACCGATCCATCATTCTTTCACGAACTGTTTAAGGGAAAAAAAGCACCCCAACAGGCCCGTGATCATGCCACCGCCAAGAATGGCGGCACACGTGCCGATGGAAAAAAAACGAATGGCAACCATTTCAGCAGACAGTGTCTGTTCAAACTGGGACCCGATGGCGGAAAAAGCGGAAAAGAGCATCCCCAGTCCGATCAGGCCTCCGGACAGGCCCTGGATAAGACCTTCTAAGTAGAAGGGAAACTTGATGAAGTTGTCCGTGGCGCCCACCAGACGCATGATATGGATTTCTTCCCGTCGGGAATAGAGCACCAGACGGATGGTGTTAGCCGCAATAAATATCGTGGCCATGAAGAACATGGCGCCCATGCCGTAGCCGACCAGCTTGAACAAATTGAAAAAGTTGGCAAATCGGTCGATCCATTGCTGGCCGTACTCCACCTCGGAAACCGATGGCAGGCCTTCGATGCGTTGTGCCAGAAATTCAATTTTTTCCGGCGAGTTGGATTCGGTGACCAGGGTCACTTCAAAGGCATCTGGCAGGGGATTCTCACGCATGTTGTCGAGCAGGGAGGTCTGCCGCTGCATGCGCGCTTTCATCAATTCAAGGGCATCCGCTTTTGAAATGAAGCTGATGCTTTGGATACCGGCGATAGTCTGGAGCCGGTAGCGAGTGTCCAGGCGCTGGGCCTCGGAGGTACCCGGCGCCAGGTAAACCATGATTCGAACCCCCTTTTTCCAGGCGTTGAACATGTCCTGCGCGTTGAGGAAAAAGAGGCCGAAGGCGCTGAAGATCAGAACGGACAAGGCGATGGTGATGATGGTCACCACATTGAGAAACCGGTTCTCCAGAATGTCCTTGATGGCACGCCGGGTGTAGAAGATCATTGGTTCGCCTCTTCAATTTAAAACGCTCGGTTCAGGGTCAGATATCCGGTGGCGTATCCAGCCGTCCCTGCCGGATCTGCAGCACCCGGCCGGTTGCATTTTTGATAAGGGCTTTATCATGGGTGGCCACAACGACGGTTGCCCCGCGGTTATAAAACATGTTGAGCAGCTCAAAAATAGTGGCTGCCGATTCATCATCGAGGCTGCCGGTGGGTTCGTCGGCCAGGATGATCGTGGGGTCGCCGGCCACGGCCCGGGCAACGGCGACCCTTTGCTGCTCACCACCGGACAGGCTGGGAGGGTAGGCGGCCATACGGTCTTCCATACCCACCACGCGAAGAACGCTTTTCACCTTCTTTTCGATGAGGCTGCGCTTCTTGCCCCGGACCTCCAGAACCAGGGCCACGTTTTCGTATACGGTTCGGCTGGGGATGAGCTTGTAATCCTGGAAAATGATGCCGAATTTTCTCCGGAGCATAGGAATTCGACGGCGGGGGATCCGGGAAAGGTTCATGCCGTCCACCAGGATCTGCCCCTCTGAGACCGGCTCGGCCAGGTAGAGGAGCTTGAGCAGGGTGGATTTACCCGCCCCGCTGGGTCCGCTGATGAATAAAAATTCGTTCTTGGCAATATCCAGTGTGGCGTCCACCAGTGCCTGCTTGGCACCGTAGCGCTTGTGGACGTGAAACATCCGGATGACCGCGCTCTTTTCAGCCATGCTGGTCATTGGACCTCGGCAATGTCGATACTGGGCTTTCCCATGGACCGATCGAGGGCCGCCGCCGCAATTTGAAAATCGTATAGGGCATTGTAGTATCGGGTCATGGTTTCGGAAAACTGGGTCCTCGCATCGAGGACCTCCGTGGATGTGGCCATCTGCTCTTTAAACATCTCTTCACTGATACGAAACCCCTCCCTGGCCTGATCGATGGCGGATTGTACCGTGACGATATTCTTCTCAAACTCATCGGCCTTGAGCCAAGCCTGCTTGACCTGTCGCTGGATGTTGTCCAACAGTTCGGTGCGACTGAGACGGGCCTCAGCAAGCTTGCTTTTCTTTTCCGCAACGCCGTGACCGGTTTTGCCCCACTGCCAGAAATCCCAGCGGGCCTGGGCCTGAACATCCCAAAAGCTGCTGTCGGAAAGACCCTCACCACCGTCCACCTGCCAGTCCGTACCCAATTTATAGTAATTGCCTTGAACCTGAACCGTCGGATAATAATCTTTCTTCGACAGGGTCACTTCCTTCTCACGGATCTGAATGTCCAGGTCTGCCACGGCGACTTCCACGCGACCCTTTTCCGCCGTTTCCAGGCACTCCACCAGGGATCGGGACAAAGGCTCGAAATCCAGGACGTCCACCGGTGTCACCGATGTGCCGATGGGTCGCCGCAGCAGCAGGTTGAAGTTGGCCCGGGCAATCTCCAGGTTGCTTTGCGCCGCCACCAGGTCCTGGCGGGCATTTGCCAGCTCGACCTTAGTTATTAGCAGATCATTGAGCGGCGTCATCCCCACCTCGTGATAGTTGACCGCCACTTCCGTCTGGGCCTCCAGCATGGTGACAGCTTCTTCGGCCACAACCTTGAGCTTCTGGGCCTGGAGCAGAAGGAAATAAATCCGCTTGGCGTTAAAAACAATATCCTGGCGGACCAGGGCTTCGTTGAGACGGGCAACGTCCAGCCCCATCCGGGCAAGCTGGTACTGATTGGTCAAGGCAAATCCGGTAAACAGGGGTTGGGTGACGCTGGTCACGAAGGCGTATTCTTCCTCGGGTTGCACGACCCCTAAAGTCGGAATTACGCTGAAGCGGGGTTCGTCGTTGCGGGTGTAATTGTACTCGGCGCTGAAGGTAGGCAGAAACTCCGTGCGCCGGGATTTAAGCGCGGCATCGGCGGCACGCGTCCGCTCACTGGAAATGCGGGCGGAAATGTTGGCTTCGAGAGCCAGGGCCACCGTGTTAACCAGGTCCATGTCGGGCGACGACGCCGTCTCATCGCAACCGGCTGGCAACGCTGCGGTCAGCCACACGCAAAAGAAGGCAATTGATGCGAAAAGACATCTATAGCGGTTCGATGAACGCGGCAATACGGCTGATATCCCACCGGGGTTTGGCATTGACCGGCAACCTCGCAGCTGTTATGAATCGCTTCCAAGCTCAAGGAGTGCTGTTTCCAGTTTTCCTTGCCGAAGCCTCCACTGAATCCCAATGACGGGCTTCTTCCAGTTCGGTGGAGGCTTTTTTATACGAAAAATCCCTTTAAATCAAGTATTTCTTATAAATCCGGCCGTCTGAAAGGCGCCCCATGAAAAATGAACTGATCCACCTGTTGTGTCAAAAATCCTTCAAGTTCAGTGAAACACCCGCATTCAAGCTGGTGTCGGGCCGCATGAGCCGGTTTTATGTAAACTGCAAGCCCACCACCATGAGTCCCCGCGGCATGTTTCTCACCGGCCATTTGATGTTCGCGGCCATGCAGGACAGCGGGGCATCGGCCGTGGGCGGACTCACCTTCGGCGCCGATCCCATCGCCATGGCCACTGCCTTTGCCTCAGAGCTCAAGGGCCAGCCGGTAAATGCCTTTTCCATCCGCAAAAGCCAGAAGGACCACGGTATTGTCAAATGGGTGGAGGGGGACATCCTGCCCGGCGAAAAAGTGGTGGTGATCGATGATGTGGCCACCACCGGCGGTTCCACCATTAAAGCCATCGAGCGAGCCCGCAGCGAAGGGCTGGAAGTGGTTCGGGCGGTGATCCTGGTGGACCGCCAGGAGGGGGGCATGGACAACATCAGTGCCCATGTGCCCAACGCGACCGCCATCATCACCCGGGATGAACTGGTGGCCTGCTGGAAGAAGATCGCGCCAGCAACATAACAAAATAGACGGAATAAATAATAAAAAGGGGGAACCGCCGGCATTCTTTTGCGGTGGTTCCCCCTTTTTAGGCTTCTTATTGAGATCGATTACTCTGGGAAATAGGTGGCGCAGGCGTCTTCAGACTCCCAGGTAGTCACCCGGCTGACGGCCATCCCGGGCTCCTTGATCATCTCCTGCAGGCTGTTGGCGATGTAAAAGGCGAGATTTTCCGAGGACGGGGCGACGGTGTTGAAATCGGGCAGTTCGTTTAAAAACTTATGGTCCAGGCGGCCCATGATCTCTTTTACATACCCTTTGAGGATGCCGAAATCAACCACCACACCGGCGTTGTTCAATCGATCTCCCTTTACGCAGACCTCCACCTTCCAGTTGTGTCCGTGAAGGTTTTCGCATTTTTTAGCCACCATGGCCAGCTGGTGGGCGGCAGCAAAATGGCTGACAATTTTTAGTTCGAACATGACCTATCCGCTCCTGTGGGTCTTTCCGGATCGATGCCGGCGTTTCAGTTGGCCACCCTGGATGGACCGCTTTTTAGAATGGTTTTCAGCTTGCTAGTAAATTTGCGCTCTTCAAGCGAGGCAAACTCTTTGAGAATTGTCACCTGTTTTTTATTGAGATTGGTGGGGGTCTTCACGTTCACCTGGACAATCTGATCACCACGGTGGCCGTTTCTAAGGGAGGGAATCCCTTCACCCCGCAGCCGGAAGTTGTCGCCGGGTTGGGTACCCTTGGGGATCTTCAGTTCGCTCTCCCCGTTAAGTGTGGGGATGGTGATGGTATCACCCAGGGTCGCCTGAACAAAGGAAAGAGGAATCTGGCACAATACGCTGGTGTCGTCCCGCTTGAAAAAATCATGGGCTTCAGCGTGAATGAACACGTACAGGTCGCCGTGCGGGCCACCATAGACGCCGGCTTCACCCTCGCCGGTGAGTCGCAGTCGCGAGCCGTTGTCCACGCCGGCAGGAATTCTCACAGACACCTTTTTGTGGGCCAGTACCTTGCCATGGCCCCTGCAGGTTTTACAGGGATTGGATATGACCTGTCCTTGGCCCCGGCAGTGGCTACAGGTGGTACGAACGGTGAAAAAACCCTGACTGCGGCCCACCTGGCCGCTGCCACCGCATTGGGAACAAGTCTCCACGCCGGTCCCGGGTTCAGCGCCACTTCCCTCACAGGCGGTACACGCTTCAGCCTTTTCCACATCGATCTCTTTTTCCGTACCGAAGACCGCTTCCATAAAGGTGAGCTGCATATCGTAACGAAGGTCAGCACCCCTGTTTGCCCGGCTCCTGGATCGGCGGCCGCCGCCAAATCCGAAGAAATCTTCGAAAATATCTCCAAAACTGGAAAAGATGTCTTCAAATCCACCGAAACCGGAGAACCCCGACCCCTCCAGCCCCTGATGGCCATACTGATCGTAAATCTGGCGTTTGTTGGCGTCCCGGAGTACCTCGTAAGCCTCGGCGGCCTCCTTGAACTTTTCTTCGGCCTTTTGGTCTCCGGGGTTTCTGTCGGGATGAAATTGAAGGGCCAGCTTCCGGTAGGCCTTTTTCAAATCCGCATCGCCGGCGTTTCGTTCAACGCCGAGCACTTCATAATAGTCTCGTTTGGCTGCCATGGATTGTCCTGGAACGTTACCCCTTCGTGTTGTCACGGGCGGTGTGATGTGTTAGTTTTTCGTCGTTTTAATGATTCATAAACTTAATGCAAGATGAAAGGATGTCAATGGAAAGTCGGGAGCTTCCCTTCGTTCGGGAGATGTTCGACAGCATCGCCCCGCGCTATGATCTGCTCAACCGCCTGCTCAGCCTCCGCCAGGATGTCGTCTGGCGAAAAAAGTTGGTGTCGGTCATGGCTATTCCAGAAAACGGGCAGGTACTGGACGTGGCCTGCGGCACCGGTGACGTCTCCATTGAGATCTGCAGGCAGAAAGGGTCGCGGGTGAAGGTGACCGGCCTTGATTTTTCACCGGGCATGCTTCGCCTGGCCCAAGAGAAGATCCTCCGGAGTCAAAACAGCTCGATCTCCCTGCTGGCCGGCGACGCCCTGGCGCTGCCCTTTGGCGAAGCATCCTTTCATGCAGTGACCATCGCCTTCGGCATTCGCAACATCCAGGATAAAGCCGGCGCGCTGAGAGCTTTCTATAAGAGCCTCATGCCTGGCGGGATGTTGCTGGTGCTGGAACTGGCCACACCGAAAAAAAGTCGTCTGCGCGAGGCCTACCTGGCTTATTTTCAAAAGGTGCTCCCGCTGATCGGGCGCCTCTTTTCCAAACACGGCTTCGCTTATTCCTACCTGCCCGACTCGGTTTCCCGGTTTCCGACAACCGATGTTTTCATGAACATCATGGCGGATGCGGGTTTTTCCGATATCACCTGCCGCCGGCTGTCATTGGGCATCGCCAACTTTTTTGTGGGGGTTAAGGGCCCTGTTAAACAACAAATGAAAACAAACCCAGAATGCTGAACCGGTAAACGCTTACGTCGCATGCATCTGAAAAAAATTGTCCCATTGCATATCCAAGCGTTTACAGGCCTCCGCCAAGGAGACGGCCGTCCATATTGGCTTGCCGGCTTTATCGTTCCCGACAATTTTACATAGCTTCAACCGCTTTAGTTTTCCCAATGCATCTTCTATTTCGAAATCAAAAGGGGTATCGTATGTCTTTTTAAACCAGTCCTCAATGGCATCGTCCAACGCTGCAGCGCTCAACCCCGTTTCGGATGTCACTAGGAAAAGATATCCCAGCAAGGCCTCCTTAAACTCCTCTTCTTCAGCATCGGCGATGATGTGATAAAAAACGCCGGCGTTGTTGTCCAGGTTCTTGAAATAGAGATTGTCGCCCAAGGCTTTCATGAATTTAATTTTACGATTTTTATAGCTGTTCCATTGTTTGAAAAGAAATGCACCAATGGCGGCCAGTGCCGTTACCCCGCCCACCATGCCGGAAATTTCCACTGGACCCAATGGCGGGATCTTACCGCCACTGGCGACAACGGAACGGGTCATCA
>NZ_JASJGN010000210.1:0-10384 GCF_033791525.1 Desulfosarcina sp. | reverse complement strand
ATCAAGGAACTGTGTGACGGGTGCGTCCCCCCGCGCATGTGGGAACTCAATAACACCTCGTCCTGGCTTAATTTTCACCTGCGACGGGACCATCAGAGCAACGGTAATGAAATTGCGGGATTCTGCCGCCAGGCGACCTGTCGGCTGTTGCCTGAGGACGGAGTTCTGAGGACGGAAGACTGAGGACGGATGGTGGCTGGTTGAATTGGTTGAATTCGTTTTATTGGTTGATTGGAGGAGTTGACATGAACGTCATCGCAGACTTGTGCATCGTGCCCATCGGCGTGGGCGTATCGGTCTCGCCATACATTGCCGCCTGCCAGCGAATTCTCTCGGAAGCCGGCCTGGACATTAAGCTTCACGCCTATGGCACCAACATCGAGGGGGATTGGGATGCGGTGTTTAACGCCATCCGGCGCTGCCACGAAGAAATCCATCGCATTGGGGCACCGCGAATCACCACCACGCTCAAATTCGGGACCCGCACGGACCGGGATCAACACATGGCCGACAAAGTAGATAGCGTCAAGGCCAAGCTCGATCAAGGTTGACGGATTCGTAAATAGCCCGATATCTGCGTTACGCTTCATCCCTCATCACTGCGGCGTACCGTCAGTACGCCTCATTCCTCAGGATTCGCAAGCCTTGATCTCGGACTTTTTACGAATCCGTCGGAAATTCGCCCAAGCCGCCGATCGTATCCACTGCGCCGATCCCAGTTGGTTCGCCGCTCCAGGCTGCATGGTATCGAAACCAGAAACCGCCTATCCTTATCCTCTCGCCTGCCGCCGTTGTCCGCAACCTCAACGGTTGTTGCGTTTTTTTCCATGCGTCACCTCCCCCGCAGGCGATCTGAAAGGATGGGAATCAGGGTCGCGGAAAAATTAGTTAGTGTGCGTCCAGAAACGAGGAATTTGGTTCGAGATCAAGGCCTGCGAAAAATTTTACCGCAGGTGCCCTTAAAGAAATGCCCTTGGGGTGCATATAGTTGATATTCCGAGGATAAAATTTTTCGTATAACGCAGATATCGGGCAAAATAACCGTTTATGGATGGACACTAGTTAAGAACGATTGCGCCTGTCCTGATTCGTCAGTCTTTATTATTAGCCATTCGTCTGCCACTGTCAAAAAAAAACTGATTTCGGCTGGCGGGCACCGGCAACCCAAACCAGAATCGGTAACCATAACGAAAAATATCCAGCAGGGGCAATCCCTGGGAAAACCCTGTCATCAGCGGGATTCTGGCGGGCGGCGAGACCAGCAGCAGATGCCCCGTCCCAGGCAGCCGGTAGAAAGCAGCCGAGGCAGCCTGAGCAAAAATAAGATCGCGTTGAATCGGCATCAACCCCTTTGCGTATGTCCTGCAGGCATCGCCGCCGGTATCCATGGCATCTGCAATGGCGGCTGCGGCCTCCTGCCCGCTGACCATGGCATGGTACAGTCCTTCGCCGAGAAGCGGATCCACCAGTCCGGCGGCGTCACCCACCAGCAGCACCCGCCCGCGACCGGGTCGATACCGCCATCCCCCCATGCCCAGCGGAAAACCGGTGATGCGCGTCGGCACCGGTCTGCCGATCCTTCGGGCCGCATAGTCAACCAGGTCCTGACGGGTGATCCTGACATCCGGTCTAAAGGTATACAGTCCCACGTTGATGTGCCCCTCTTTAGGAAATACCCACCCATACCCGCCGGCGATCTGGCTGAAATCAAACCCCATGTTCAGATCGCTGCGAGGCACACGGTCCACGATTCCCTCAACGGCAAATCCGGGGCTGAACCTGGTAAATCGCCCTGTCAGTCGACGGACCCGGCTGTGGGCACCGTCGGCACCGATCAAAAACCGGGCGCGGATCGTACCGCTCTCCGTAACCAGCGACACGCTTCGATCGCTTTCCACAATCTCATCGATCCGTTTCACAACCGCAAAGCGGGCACCGGCAGCCACTGTTTTCTTCAGGCAGAAAAGATCGAACGCCGCCCGTTCGACCATGTGGCAGATGGGATCGATGCTGGTGAGCAGTTTTGGATGGCGCATCCGGCAGCTTACCGACAGGTTGCAAACACTTTTTTGGACCACCGGGGCGATCGAGTAGCCAAGGGCTCGGACCGCCTTGACCGTCAGCCCGCCGGCACAGGGTTTCTTTCGCGGAAATTCGGTCCGATCCAATAGAAGCACCCGGAAGCCTTTGACAGCCAGGTCCCACGACGCGCTGCACCCGGAGGGTCCTGCTCCGACGACGACGACATCTGCTGTCAGCGAAGCTCCCTTGGGGCTTGATGATGGTTCACTGCACATACAATCTCCGCATTGACTTGATCCACAGGATCTGGCAACAATCAGGGTGATCATGCCATTTCCGGCACCACCTTTCAACCGGCAGTCGGGACACCATAGGAAGGAGCGGCTAAGTGCTCACGGTTAAAGAAGCGGTTCAAACGGCCATGGATCTTCTCAAGGATCTGTATGACACCCGTAAGTTTGAAGACATCCTGCTGGAGGAGGTGGAAATGGCCGACGATGCTTGCCACTGGCAGGTTACCGTGGGGTTTTCACGCAAAGCCCTTTCAGAAAATGTCATGGAGGCCATCGGTTCCAAAAAATATATCCGCAGCCGGAAAATCTTTTGCATCGATGGCAACACCGGAGACCTGGTATCCATGAAAGACGGCGATCCGTCATCTTAGAACCCGCCACACCATAAGGAGCTGACCGTTGAGCCGCAAACAGCCATTTCAATCCACAATTAGCGTCCGTTTCAACGATATCGATGCCATGGGTCACGTGAACAACGCCGTGATCTTCACCTACTTCGAAGAGGGCCGAAAAGCCCTCTTCTACGATGCATTCCGGCAATCCGTTCCCGGCGGGTTCAATTTCATGGTCGCCCACCTGGAATGCGACTATATCCTGCCCGTTCGCCTCGAAGACCGGCTGTTGCTGACCATGTGGGTCACCGCTATCGGCACGAAAAGCTTCGGGCTCGCCTATGCCCTGATCGACGCAACAGATCAAAACCGGTTTTTCGCGAAAGGATCCTCCGTCCAGGTCTGCTACGACTATCGGCAACGCCAGTCGGTGCCGGTCCCGCAAACGCTCAAAAAAGCACTTATGGCCTATCACCTGCCCTCCTGAAGATTTCCGAAATAAATTGAACATTCCCCGCGGCCCCGATGAGCGGGATCTCTGCTTCGCTCCAACAAGCCACGGGGAATGTTCTGCCTGTAACGGCAGGATCGCGCAGCACCGCAATGATACAATCGATTCCCCGTTCGCTCGCTAACCCCGCCCCAAATGACGGGAAATTCGCACGCTATTGCGTTTCAAACTTCAAAATTTTTGGTTCTTCTCCAAATTAGTTGGAGAAGAAGGGTTCGAGGATTCGAGGGGTCAAGTGTATGTTTTCCAACTATCTTATTCATACCACATGCATCCTTTTTTCTTATCTGTACTCACAGATGATACCGATCCTTTTTTAGATAATGACAACTTATCGAGATGATGCGTCAACAGTGTTCCAAAAATCTTCGTTAGGTCTTAACAAGCTGTTATTTTTGGCATTTAACTTGAATCCTTGGATCCTTGAACCCTTGAATCCTCTGAGTCACACCAAATAGATAAGCCGTAACCCGTTTATTGCTCCAGTTTAACACAAACTAATCGGGAGATGATCCAAATTTTTGAATTGTGTTCATTTTGTGTATTGTGTTCACTTGATTTCGATGGCCTATTATTTGCTCAAGAATTAAAGGAAAAGCCCGATTCATATCAGTATAGACAATCTGATGGGGCTCATTTAGCCGAACCGTCGAGCGGCAACGCCCGAAAAAAAGGGATAAACCGATTGAACCGGTTATAAAGGAGAGAAAAAATGCTACACGGCCGATCTGTATTCACCCGCATTTTCATTGGGCTTTTCCTGCTCCTCTCAGCATCGATGGCCTTCGCCAGCCAGGACACAATCAAGATTGCGTTGAACTATCCCGAAACCGGCCCTTACAGAAAGGAGGGCAAGGATCAGTGGAAAGCCGCCTACCTCGCTAAAAATGAAATCAACGCCGCTGGTGGCATTTTAAACAAGCAGATCGAACTGGTTACCTATGACACCAAATCCAGTGCAGCGCTCGCTGCCAGGAATGCCGCCCAAGCCATCGACAATGAAGGCGTGAAAATGGTTTTCGGCGGCTCTTCCAGTGCGGTTGCCGTGGCCGTATCCAAGGTGTGCCAGGAGAAAGAGACCCTCTTTTTCGGCACACTCACCTATTCCACAACGGTTACCGGCAGCGAAGGCAGGCGCCATACGTTCAGGGAGTGCTACGATTCGTGGATGGCGGCCAGGGCCATGTCGTCATATCTTAAAAAAAATTTTTCCGGTCAAAAATACTTCTATATCACTGCAGATTATACCTGGGGCTGGACAACGGAAGCATCCTTGAGAAAATTCAGCGGTACCGAAGACAAATCAGTCCACAAGGGTGTGTTGACGCCATTTCCCTCCACGGATTTCAGCAGTGCGCTGAAAAAAGCCGAAAAGGAGCGGCCGGACGTATTGGTATTGGTCCTTTTCGGCCAGGAAATGGCCAACGCGATTCGGTCGGCCCATAAAATGGGCATGAAGGACCGGATGCAGATTTTGGTGCCCAATCTGACCATCGGCATGGCTGAACGCGGCGGACCCAGAGCCATGGAGGGTGTTGTGGGAACGCTGCCCTGGTGCTGGCAGATCCCGTATAAATACAATTATACGAAGGGCATCAAATTTGTCGAAGATTTCCAAAAGAAACATCAGCGCTATCCCAGCACCTCCGCCGCTTCCGCCTACGCCATCATGCACGAATACAAATCAGCCGTTGAACGGGCCGGCTCGTTTGAATCGAAAAAAGTGATCAAGGCCCTGGAAGGTCACCGCTATCAGCTGCTGAAAGATCAACAGGTTTGGCGCAGTTTTGATCATCAGTCCGTTCAGACCGTTTACGTGGTGCGCTGCAAGCCGAGGGAGGAGGTTGTTAAAAACAAATACAATCTGGATTATTTTGAAATCATAGACAGTCTGCCGGGAGATCTGGCTGCAATTACCCGTCAGCAGTGGCATGACGTTCGCCGAAAGGCCGGCAAACCGACCCGACTGGAAAAGCTGCCAAGCGACTGAAAAACCACGGTACAGATGTAGGTTTTCAGTCTATAACACCAGCAGGTTCGAATGAACCTTGAAGCACTCGCGGGTAGTAAAGTGCAGGATAGTCATTCAAGCGTTTTGGATCGACATGATTGGTGGCGTAGGTAATCACCAGATCCCCCCCGGTCAGAAACGGGTGTGATTTGGCGGCATAAATCAAAACGCCGGGAATCGACATTTCTTCCGGAGAATAAAAACCAGTCAACTGTCCCCATGGCCCTTCGGGTCGGGGGGCGATCCGCCATCCCAGGCCGGCGGCGCCGAAACCGATGGTTTGAATCTGGACAAACTGGTTGATCCGGGGTTCGAAATGAACGCCGAACTCGGCTTGGGCATCGGTGAACAGGACTGCCGGTCCACTGTCCATCTGTGATTCTTTCTTCCACTCCAGCCCCGCACCACACCACCATTCCGGTTCACCCAGGTCCCCTGCCCCTGCCTGTTCCTCCGCCCACCTGGCCAGATAGGCCTGATTGCCGCCTTGATTCGTTCCATATGCATAAAGGTGCCCATTTCTGCGCAACACGCCGCCGGTACCCAAAGCGATAGGAAAAATGCCTGGATTTTTCCTCACGTCAGCGAACCGCCATCGTTCGGGGGGGGCATCGGGATTGTCGACCAATAGGGCATGCCAGCCGGTAATGGCAAATCCCAGATCATTTTCAAAAGGCGCAATGGTCGTCAGAAAGACCAGCAAATGATTGCCGATACGAATGCCGTCGCCGGGCCAAAACCATGTTTTTTCAGATTCGGGGAAAAAGGATTGCGGCATTCGCTCAGTCGTCTGCCTCCAGAAAAACGCCATGGATGCCGCAGCGGGATCGCTTCCGGTCTGAATGCCGATGCTGTTGCGGATCAGGTCGGCCCGGGTTCGGTCGTTGCCGTTGCCCGCACGGACGAGGGTGTCGCCAAAAAGCCAGAGCACCCTGCCCTTACCCAGATCCACGCTGTGGGCATCATCAGACCCCAACCACCGTGGGTCCTGCTGAAAGAGGCGATCGGCCGCCGGCCATGGACGGGCCCTGAGATGAACGGGAGCAGGCGCCTTTCCAATTGGCCACTCGCAGGCCACGATAGCACCAACCAGCAATATCGCAAGAAGCAGAACGTATCGCCTGCAGTGAATGCCCTTTACCGATCCCATAAAGTAACACCTGCTCCATTGGAAGGCACGGCGATGGGTCTCAGGGTTCATAAAACTGACGGATAAAACCCTCATAATAGGAAAATGACCAGTGCCGATTCAGCAGCAGGTCGGCAGCCGCTTTTCCATCTCCGCTGTGGATCAGTTCAACAATTTCGTCGTGCTCCCGGCAGTTTTGCCGTCCCCATTCGCGAATAAAACGGCGCCGGGGGAAATCATAGAGCCTTTGTTTATAGGGGATAACGTTTTATTATCTGTGGGTGGAAGCAATCGCTTTCCTCATCCGAAGACCTTTTCGATGCCTTTTTGGGTGGCGTTGACCATCCGATCTGCCTCATCTCTAGTGATCACCAGAGCCGGGGCGTAATAGAGTGTGGTGTTGAGTCCGGGCAGGCTGCTGTTGGTTCGCCCGAGCAGCACCCCCTCTGCCTTGACGGCATCGACTACCGCACCGATCTGTGCCTCGCTGGGCGGCTGTTTGCCCTGTTTGTGGGTCACCAGTTCCACGCCGCAGAACAGGCCTTTGCCGCGAACGTCGCCGACGGCGGGGTGGTCCAGCAGTTCCCCGAGTCTGTCGAGCAGGTAATCGCCCATCACCCGGCTGTTTTCAACCAGACCTTCGGATTCCATGATGCGGATGTTCTCCAGCGACGCCGCCATGACGCCGGCGCAGCCGCCGTAGGTGGAGATGTCCCGAAAAAAATCCATTCGTTTGTCCGGGTCGGCCGGATCGTTGAGAAATAGATCGTAAACGTGCTGCTTGACCACCGTGGCGGAAATCGGTTCATAGGCGCTGGCCATGCCCTTGGCCAGGGTGATCATGTCCGGGTCCACATCAAAGTGCTGATACCCGAAAAACTTGCCGGTTCGCCCGAACCCGGCCACCACCTCGTCGATGACCAGATACACACCGTATTTTCTGCATATCCCCTGGATAATGGGGAAATACTCATCCACCGGGATGATAATCCCACCGCCGGCGGTGATCGGCTCCACGATCAAACCGCCCACGCTCTCCGGACCCTCTTTCAGGATGATCTCCTCCACTGCTCTGGCGCACTGGATGTCGCAGTTCGGGTAGCTTTTGTCGAAAGGACAGCGGTAGCACAGACAGTGGGGAATCTGGACGAAACCCTCCGGAAAGGGGCCAAAGTCCTTCTTGCGTTCGGCCTGCCCCGATGAAGCCAGCACCGCAATGGTGGTGCCGTGGTAGTCCCGGTCCCGGTACAAAATTTTGTATTTGCCTTGGCGAGCCGGATCGATGGTAGTGGCTTGGCGGATGATCTTGTAGCTTTTTTCGTTGGCCTCGGACCCGCTGTTGGAGAAATAGACCTTGCCCATCGTCGGCAGCAGTTTCATCAATTTACTGGAAAGTTTGATGGAAGGGATCGTGCCGACGCTGCCTGCGAAGTAAGCCATCTTCTTCATCTGGGCGGCCACGGCATCGGCAATGCTGTCGCGACCGTAGCCCACATTGACGCACCACACACCGCCGGAGGTCGCATCCAAGTATTCACGTCCGTGGATGTCCGTCACCGTCAACCCCTTGCCCGCCACGATGATCATCTGCTCCTGGTTTTGAAAACATTGGTGGGGCTTGATGTGATGCCACAGGTGATCCCTGTCGCCCACGACCATCTCCTCCACGCCGTAGTCCAGAACCTGCGACAATGAATCGTCCATTCAACACTCCTTTTCAGTTTGTTGACATCCATCTTTAGGAAAAAGGCGCTGCGTTTCCAATATACGGATGCCTGATATATCAAACACCACTTTTAAAGTAAAGAATCCCGATCCAGTGGGCCAGAGTTCACCACCCGGCTGGCATTCAGTAAACCAACCCTGCCTTCGTCCCCTCGCCCCTTTGGGGAGAGGGACAGGGTGAGGGGTGGTTTTTCATGTTACATCAAAGCATGCATTGGCATTTGACATCTTGCGGTGTCTTGGGATAACCATTTCATCAATTATTTTGATGGAAATTGAAAACAGACATTTTTTACGCGAGGATGATCCACAATTGGATACAACGAGTCAGAAAAACGTGCTGAAAGAAGCCATCATCAACTGCCTGTCCAGCATCCCAATTTTTGCTGACTTGGATCCCGCTGAACTGAACACGATCAGCGACCACATGCACGTGTCGCGGTTTGAAGCCGGCGATCTCGTCTTTAGTGAAGGCGACCCGGGCGATGAGGTGTGCTTCGTGGTTGACGGCACACTGGACGTATTGAAATTGTATGCCGGTAAGGTTGAAAAGAAAATCGCCGTTAAAGCCCCGGGCGGTTCGATAGGGGAAATGGCCGTCATCGGCAACTTTTCCCGCACCGCCACGGTCAAATCACGCACCGATGTCACCCTGCTGACCCTGCCACGCAGACGCTTTGATCAGATCTGTGATGAACACCCGAGAATCGGTGTTAAAATCCTGCGATCAATCGCCCGATTGCTAAGCCTGCACCTGCGGGACACGTCCCAGGAACTGTTGGAACTCATATCTCCGAGGAAGTAGACTTGATAAGCTATCCACACAAGCGCCTTCCGCCCAAGCAGGCCGCCGGAATTGCCCGATCTGGCTGTTAATGATCAAGTTCGAGATTTACAAAATCGTCCACGGTTCCATTCACTGGTTCACCTGATGGTCACTACGTGGTCGTGTTCATAAATACGACCACGCAGCCAAATTTTGATTGACATTTGACCAGTCACAAATTAAATGGGTTACCCATTAGCATTATCTTCCCATATGAGCTGATTTTCCTTTTTACTGAAGCACGATCCACTTCAGGCGGGCCATGTTTAAAAAAACAACCCAGCAACGAATTTTCGAAGACCTGGTCGCTCAGATCGAAGGCGCCATTCTCGATGGTCGCCTGAAGACCGGCGACCGGCTGCCGGCCCAACGGGACCTTGTCGATATGTTCCAAACCAGCCGCGGGCCCCTTCGCGAGGCCTTGCGTGTCCTGGAGCAAAAGGGGCTTCTGGAAATCAAACGCGGAGTGCGCGGCGGGGCGGTGGTCAAGCAGCCTGGCATGGCACCTGTCGCGGAAAGTCTGGGCCTTCTTATTCGCCACCGCGTAATCACCCTGGCAGAGCTCTCCGAATTCCGGGAAGGGGTCGAGGGCAGCGTGGCAGCTATCGCAGCCCAGCGAGCCACCCCGGCGGATATCCGCCAGCTCAAATCACTGCTGAAACAGGCCAAAAAACATGTGGGTGACGGCATCGGGGCATGGCAACGATTCTGCCAGGTGGACAATCGCATCCACGTGGCCATTGCCAAAGCCGCCGGCAACCGGGTATACGAATTTGTCCTGCGCATGGTGCACGACAACATCCAGCAGTACTATGAGGCCCATCCCCTCAAAGACCAGCCGTTCATGCAGGAAAACTATCAGGATCTGAGCGACATTGTCACAGCGCTGGAAAAACAGCAGGCCACGGCCGTACGCTCACTCATGCAAAGCCACGTGCGGCGTTTCAACCGCTATATGAACAGCCGAGAAGCATGACGGTTTCGTAAAACGTCCGATATCTGCGTTATGCGTCATCCCTCGTCACTGCGGCGTACAATAAGTACGACTCATTCCTCGGGATTCGCAAGCCTTGATCTCGAACGTTTTACAAAACCGTCGAAAACATGACTTCTTAGGAGTTCATCAGGTTTGAAAACAATGACAAAACGCTATCTCGACCTCAATACCTACTTCCGCAAGCGATTCGGTCATCGCGTTCACAAACTCACCGTGGATGCGGGCATGACCTGTCCCAACCGTGACGGGACCCTGTCCACGACGGGCTGTATTTATTGCAATGCGCAGGGATCCGGTACCGGGGCATTTGCCAGGGGGCTGTCAATACGGGAACAACTCGAACAAAGCAAAATCCCCGTGGCGCGCCGGTTTAAAGCCCGGAAGTTTATGGCCTACTTCCAGTCTTACACGAATACCTATGCCCCGATTGAAACACTGGCCCGACGGTATGATGAAGCCCTTTCGGTCAAGGATGTCATCGGTCTGGCCATCGGCACCCGACCCGACTGCGCCGACAATGCCGTCCTGGACCTGCTGG
>NZ_JASJGN010000209.1:0-11239 GCF_033791525.1 Desulfosarcina sp. | reverse complement strand
CATTAAAGAGAAGAAGTGTCTGATCACCAATAAAGACCGCCATTCGGTGCACATCATCAAGAGTGCATCGGTGCTGCACAACGAAAAGGGCGAAATCATCGGTGCCGTTGAGACGCTTACCGACATCACTGAAAAGATCCGCCAGCAGCAGGAAATCAGCAACCTGCGCAAGACCTTTCACCTGGATGAGGGATACCACGGCATCCTGGGCAAGTCCCCGGTGATGCTGAACCTTTTCGAGATGATGGAAAATGTGGCCCAGTCCGACACGCCGGTGATGATTCTGGGAGAGAGCGGCAGCGGCAAGGAGCTGGTGGCCCGGGCCATCCACCGGGCCAGCGGCCGCAGCGACAAGCCTTACGTCAAGGTCAATTGTGCGGCCCTGAACGAAAACCTGCTGGAGAGCGAACTCTTCGGCCATGTCAAGGGGGCTTATACCGGTGCGGACCGCACGCGCGTGGGCCGTTTCGAAGCCGCCCATCAAGGGACCATCTTTCTGGACGAGATCGGCGACATTCCCCCTGCCATCCAGATCAAGCTGCTGCGCGTGCTGGAGGACCGCAAGATCGAACGGGTGGGGGACAATCGGCCCATCCCCGTGGATGTCAGGGTGATCACCGCCACCCACAAGAACCTCGACTCCCTGATCGAACAGGGACTGTTCCGGGAGGATTTGTATTTCAGGATCAACGTTTTTCCGCTTTACTGTCCGCCATTATCCGAGCGCCGGGAGGACATCCCGCTGATTGCCCAGAGCTTTATCCGTCGAAATGCGACCAGCAGCGGCAAGAAGATAATCGGGCTCACGCCTGAAGCCCTCGAAACCCTGACGGATTATGCCTGGCCGGGCAATGTCCGCGAGTTGCGAAATGCCATCGAGTACGCCTTCGTCCTTTGCCAGAGCGGGGGCATCGGCACGCAGCATCTACCCCACAAGATGGTGCACGGCACGCTCGATCCAAAGGCAACCTGTGAACTGGACCCAGGGTGCGTCAAGGATCGGGAAAGCCTGGTCCACGTGCTGCGGAAGGCCGGCGGCAATCAATCCAAAGCGGCCAAGATGCTGGGGGTCAGTCGGGTGACCGTCTGGAAGCGGATGAAGAAGCTCGGGATCGATATCAAACAGGATGTGGGCTGACCCCGCCTCTCCAGGTTGGTTAAAAACCGTTGACATTTATACCACGATGTGGCAGATGTGAACGGTTCTAAGTATTTTATCGTAAATACGGCATGTTAGTTTCCATTTCCATCTGGTCTTGGGTGTATATCTGCCCGCGGCATGGGCCGGCACTATGGAAGGTAACCATGGGTTGCAGCTATTCAGGAATGGGAAAGTAGAGACGGAAATCCATGAAAGACAAAGAGTTCAGCGCATTGCGGAAGAAACTGGAGAAAACCCAGAAACAGATGGCCCAACTTCTGGGAACCTCCATCAAGGCGATCCACAGTTATGAGCAGGGCTGGCGAACCATCCCCGTCCACGTAGAGCGCCAACTCTACTTCCTGATTACCCGTAAATTTTTCGGCAATAGCAGCGTCCAACCCTGCTGGGACACCCGCTCCTGTCCTCAGGAACAGCGAGAGCAGTGCCCGGCCTGGGAATTTTCCACCGGTGACCTGTGCTGGTTCATCAACGGCACGATTTGCGACGGGACTGTCCACGATTCCTGGAAGGAGAAGATGAAGCTGTGCCGCACCTGTGATGTGTTCAAGGCCACCCTGGCCAAAATCGATCAGGCGTGACGCCGCTCAAAATCGCCACTGTCTGCGTTTGGCAGTATCCCTCGTCACTGCGGTGGTCGATCAGTACGCTGCCTGCGGAACTCGCGATAGCGCGATTCTGAGAATTTGCACCTCTTGATTCTGAACTTTCTACAGCGCTGTCCAACCATTAAATTGTTAAAGCATCCATCATGAGTGAGTACATCCAGCACGATCAGCAGGGGGCATCGGTGGGCCTGGTGGAAAAGCGGACATTCACTTTCGCCCACGCGCCGGCAACCATGCGACTGGAATGTGGTGCCGCCATCGGGCCGGTAACCATTGCCTATGAAACCTGCGGTCGTCTCAACGAAGACCGGTCCAATGCAATTCTGATTTTGCATGCCCTTTCCGGCGACGCCCATGTTGCCGGCACCTATACTGACAGCGACGACAAACCGGGTTGGTGGGATTTCATGGTGGGACCGGGAAAGGGAATCGATACCAACCGCCATTTCGTGATCTGCACAAACATCCTGGGCAGCTGCATGGGGTCGACCGGCCCCGCATCTATCGATCCGGCCACCGGCAGGCCATACGGATTGAATTTTCCGATGGTCACCATTGCAGATATGGTGGACGCTCAAAAACAGCTCATGGACCACCTGGGTGTGCATCGGCTGAATGCGGTGATCGGCGGATCCATAGGCGGTATGCAGGCGCTGGAATGGAGTGTACGCTACCCGGACAGGGTTGAATCCGCCGTGCTCCTGGCCACCACCACCCGGCACAGCGCCCTGGCCATTGCTTTCAACGAAGTGGCCAGACAGGCCATCATGGCCGATCCCAACTGGAACGGCGGAGACTACCACGATGGAGTGAAACCGGACCTGGGTCTGGCCGTGGCGCGGATGATCGGGCACCTTACCTATCTTTCCGACGAATCCATGCGGCTCAAGTTCGGCCGGCGGCTTCAGGACAAGGCCGATTTTTCATTCAATTTCGATGCGGATTTCCAGGTGGAGAGCTACCTGCGCCATCAGGGCCGCAAATTTGTGGATCGATTCGACGCCAATGCCTTTCTCTACATCACCAAGGCGGCGGACTATTTTGACCTCGAGCGGCATTTCGGTGACGGGTCCGCCGTGGCGGCCTTTGCGGGCGCACGGGCCAGGTTTCTGGTGCTTTCCTTCACCTCAGACTGGCTCTACCCGACCTACCAGTCCCGAGCCATGGTCAAGGCCATGAAAAAAAACGGGCTGGCGGTGAGTTTTTGCGAAATCGAGGCCCAGTGGGGGCACGATGCCTTCCTGCTCCCCAGTGACCGCCTTTCCGGCATCATGAAAGGGTTTTTGGACAGTGACAACGACGTGTAATGCAGGCAACGGTATTCGCTACGACCTTCGGCTGGTGGCTTCATGGATTCCGCAAGGGGCCCGGGTGCTTGGGTTGGGATGCGGTGACGGCACGCTGCTTCACTATCTGAAAACCCGCAAAAATGCGGTTTGCACCGGCATCGACATCGATGAGAGCTGCGTGGCCCGCTGTATCGAGCGGGGGTTGACCGTACTCCAGGGAGACATCAACGAAGAGGTCCGGGACTATCCGGACGATGCCTTCGACTATGTGATCCTGGCCCAGACCCTGCAGCAGATTTATGACCCGGCGCCCTTGATCCGGGAGATGCTGCGGATCGGCCGACGGAGTGTGGTGAGCTTTCCCAACTTCAGCCACTGGCGGGTACGGATGATGCTGGCGTCAACTGGGCACGCGCCGGTGACGCCGCAGCTGCCCTACCAGTGGCACAATACACCCAACATCCGGGTGATCACCCTGTCCGACTTCAGGCGATACGCCCGGCAGGTGGGATTTAGAATACTAAAAGAGGTGGGTATCGATACAGACCGACAGGATCATTCTGGAAAGCGGGTCCGTTTTCTACCGGATCTGTTTGCCACATACGGCCTGTTTCTGATCGCCAAGGAGGCGACGACCAAGGAGGTGCCGTGAAAATAGTATCCATTGCCGTCAGCCGGAAAAAAGGAACCCGAAAAACCCTCGTGGACCGGGCCAGAGTGATTCTCAACCATGGTCTGGACGGGGATGCCCACGCCGGCCCCTGGCACCGCCAGGTGAGTTTCCTGGCCTCGGAAAGCATCCAGGGGGCCCGGGAAAAGGGACTGGATGTGAATTTCGGGGATTTTGCGGAAAATGTGGCCACCGAAGGCATCGACTGGAAGCATCTGGCTGTGGGGACGCAGGTGAAGCTGGGAACGACGGTCATCGTCGAAGTCTCTCAAATCGGCAAGACCTGCCACAAACCCTGTGCCATCTATTACCAGGCCGGCGACTGCATCATGCCCCGAGAGGGGGTTTTCGCCCGGGTTATTCAGGGAGGTGAGATCGCCTGCGGAGACCCCATCGCGCTTATCGAGACATCGGTTGACGCTGTCGGCCATCCGCATTCGGACAAACAAGCCGGAATTTCGCAGCAGACAAAATAATCACCACAATGTGGTATTTTTTCCTTGACAGAGAGGATTGATCCGGTTATCTTAAGTTCAACACCCCATAAGTATTATTCAATTCCTCTACCCTCGGCGGCTCTGCTACGATACCCCACAACAGCAGAGCCGCCCTTCCTTTTTACAGGTCCGCTACCTTTTACACCAACCCCGGGTGCGAACTGGATCCGTCCGTAAACCATTGTGAGATGACGGTTTTTCTGTTAATGAAGCCGGAAATGTAAACGAAGCATGGACATCGCCGTGATCCACGTCAGTTCAGAGTGAACCGCGGCGTCCGGAAGGAATGCCCCACTCGATGAAAACATTTGAAGCCCTGTTTGCCGAACTCACCGACAAGGCCACACGCAAGGACCCCCGGTCGGGAACCGTACGTCAACTGGAGAAGGGTGTCCACGCCATAGGCAAGAAAGTGATCGAGGAGGCCTGTGAAGTGTGGATGGCTGCTGAACACGAGGGTCGGGAGCGCACCGCCGAAGAAATATCCCAACTACTCTACCACGTTCAAGTGATGATGATTGCTTGTGAGCTGGAGCTAGAAGACGTCTACCGCCACCTCTAGTGCCCATTCACAATAGGCATCTTTTGGCCCAGGCCGGCGTTCTCACGGTTTTAAAATCCTCGACGTAGCGCTGCTACGCCTCCGGTTTCAAAATCGCTGCGGCCTTGGCCTGAACCAAAATCTACCTATTGTGAATGGGCACTACAAGTTAAACCGACGACATTAAAAGGAACTTTATTGTCATGCTGAAAATCGCCCTGCCCAACAAGGGATCGCTCTCCGAAGACGCCGTACAGCTGATCCGGGAGGCCGGTTACCACTGCCGCCGTTACAGTCGTGAACTCATCGTGCTCGACAACACCAACCAGCTCGAGTTCGTTTTTCTGCGCCCCCGGGATATCGCCATCTATGTGAGCGAAGGTATTCTGGACATGGGGGTGACCGGCCGGGATCTGGCCCTGGACAGCGGGGCGGATGTGGTGGAACTGATGTCGTTGGGATTCGGCAGGTCCGATTTCCACTACGCCGTCCCCGCAGAAACGGATCTGGCTCCGGACCAGTTTGCCGGAATGCGCATCGCGACCTCTTATCCCCGACTGGTCCTCGAAGACCTGACGCGCCGGGGCGTGGATGCTGAAATTATCCGGCTGGACGGGGCGGTGGAGATTTCCATCCGCCTGGGTGTGGCCGACGCCATTGCCGACGTGGTCCAAACCGGGCGAACCCTCAAGGCGGCCGGGCTCCAGGTGGTTGGGCTCCCGCTGCTGCGCAGTGAAGCCATCCTGGCGGCCCGGACCCGGGACATTGAGCAGCAGGAGCGGGTGCACACCTTTCTGGACCGGATCCGCGGTATCGTCGTGGCCCGGGAGTATGTGATGGTGGAGTACGACATCCCCGAAACCATGCTGGAGATGGCCTGCGTCATCACTCCGGGCATCGAGTCCCCCACGGTTTCCCCATTGAGCAAAAAAGGGTGGGTGGCGGTCAAATCCATGTCCAAAAAACAGGATGTGAACCAGATCATGGACAGCCTCACCAAAATCGGGGCCAAGGGTATCATCGTCACCGACATTCGCACCTGCCGGATATAAGGCCGCGCAAAAAATAAAATGACCCCGGCGCCAATTCCCAAATGCCCTATTTCGGCCACTATCGGCTGTGGGTGATGGAATGAACCCTCCCCGCGGCCCCGGTGAGCCGGATCTCACCTTCGCTCCGACAAGCCGCGGGGAATGCGCTCGCTGTCGCGGTTCAATCCGGCAGAGCCATTGACCGTCAGTGCTTCGGTTCACCATTTTCAGCCCGCCCCTGGCTTCATTGATCCATTTATTGAAAAAACAGAATCGATTCTTATTATTACTACATTGTGGTAATTCGCGGTTAATGAAATTGGCTGGCAATGCGCCAAGCGCCAATAGATTGTTTCAATAAGAGGGTTGGACAATGAAAAGACGACCATCGATATGGATGGCGACGTTGCTGCTTTTGCTGTGGGGCGCGTCTGTGTGCATGGCCTCGGCGGTCATGCCGGTCGCACAGACCATTTCACCCCGTCATTTCAAGGCATTGCTCGACCGGCATCAGGGCGCCCCCGATGTCGTGTTGCTGGATGTTCGCACGCCCAAGGAGTTCAAGGACGGCCACATCCAAGGGGCGTTGTTGCTCGATTATTATTCCAGCGATTACGTGGAACGGCTCAAGGCCCTGGACCGGGAAAAAACCTATTTGATTTACTGCCGCAGCGGCAACCGCAGTGGAAAGAGCCTCGCAATTTTCGAAAAACTGGGTTTTCGCCGCGCCTACCATATGGACGCCGGCGTGATCGGCTGGTCACGCGAAAATTACCCTCTGGTGAGATAGCCAAGGCATTGACAGGCATGTCAGTAAAAGGGGGACATCGCTTTCAACCGACAAAATACCAAATTTTCCAGAGCAGCTTTGGCTGGCGTCGGCCTGATCGTCTTGATTCTCTCCGGCAATGCCTGTTCGAACGAACCTGCTGGCAATGATATGGCAACCGGATGGTCCGAGGGCCATTCGGCAATGGCTGCGGCCGGCAAAAGAGGTGGCAATATGACCGTGGAGGATGAAATTCGGCTGATGGCCCGGCGGCGAGGCGATGACTATCGCCCACGAACCCGACACCTCGACGATCAGGGTCGGGCAATTTACACGAACCGGCTGTTCCTGGAGAGCAGCCCCTATCTGTTGCAGCATGCCCACAACCCCGTGGACTGGTACCCATGGGGGGATGAAGCATTTGACACCGCGCGGCGGCTGGACCGGCCGGTGCTGCTTTCCGTGGGGTACTCCACCTGCCACTGGTGCCATGTCATGGAGGAGGAGTCCTTCGAAGACGAGGAAATTGCCCGGTACATCAACGACAACTACATTGCCGTCAAAGTCGATCGCGAGGAGCGGCCCGATGTGGACGCCATATACATGAGTGCCGTCCAGGCCATTACCGGCCGGGGCGGGTGGCCCATGACGGTGTGGCTGACCCCGGATCGGGAACCCTTTTACGGGGGAACCTATTTCCCGGCCAGGGACGGCGACCGCGGCTCGCCGGTGGGATTTCTCACGATGCTCAAAAAAATCCGCGAGAGCTACCATGACAAGCGAGATCTGGTTGCCCAGTCCGCAGGCGAACTCGCCCGGACGGTTCGGCAGAGGCTGACGCCGCCTGCCGGTGGCCGCCTGCCTTTGGACGGCGTGATGGATCGTGCCGTCTCGTCCAGCAAGACACGCTTCGATGCGGTGCACGGCGGGATTGCCGGGGCACCAAAATTTCCCAGCTCTCTACCGATTCGTCTGTTGCTGCGGCACCATCGGCGAAGCAGTGACCCGGTCAGCCTGAACATGGCCGCGCTGACCCTGAAAAAAATGGCTGCCGGAGGCATGAACGATCAGGCGGGCGGCGGTTTTCACCGTTATTCCACCGATGCAGGTTGGCTGGTCCCCCACTTTGAGAAAATGCTCTACGACAACGCGCTTCTGGTACCGGCCTACATCGAGGGATGGCAGGCCACGGGGAACTCCCGATTCAGACAGGTCGCCATAAAAACCCTGGAGTATGTGTCCCGCGAGATGACCTCGCCGGACGGGGCGTTTTTTTCCGCCACCGACGCGGACAGCCTGACGCCGTCCGGACACCGGGAGGAGGGTTGGTTTTTCACCTGGACGCTCGAAGAATTCAGCGACGCCCTCGGGGCCGATGACGCCCGGATAGCCGCGGCGGTTTACGGGGCTGACGCCCGCGGCAACTTTGAGGGGAGGAATATTTTATTCCTGCCTCGTGAACTTGACCAGGTAGCCGGAGAACTGGGTTTGTCCTTGGTGCAGCTGGAATCGGACATCGACCGGATCAATGCGGCGCTTTATGCTCGCCGTCAAGCGCGTCCGGCACCGCTGCGGGACGACAAGATCCTTGCCGCCTGGAACGGGTTGATGATCTCTGCATTCGTCCGTGCCGGGTTTGCCCTGGACAACGCCGCTTATCTTGACCGTGCCAGTCGGGCGGCGGACTTTGTCCTGACTCGGATGATAGTCGCCGGCAGGCTCAAGCGAAGTTTCAAAGACGGTGCTGCCGCAGGCAACGGGTTTCTCGATGACCACGCCTTTTTCATCGCCGCGCTGTTGGATCTGTTTGAAGCAACTGCCGACCTTCGCTGGCTGGATCGTGCCCTTGAATTGGACCGGACACTGGCCGATCAGTTTGATGACCCTGAAAACGGCGGTTTTTTCATGACCGCCGACGATCACGAGGCATTGATTGCCCGCGAGAAGCCGGTCTTTGACGGCGCCCTTCCCTCGGGAAACGCCGTGGCGCTGATGAATCTGCTGCGATTGAACGCCCTGACCCTGGAGCCATCTTATTTGAAACGGGCGGAGAAGGGATTTAGCGCATTTTCCGCCATCATCGAAGCCAATCCGTCGGCTTTCGGAGAGATGTTCCTGGCTCTGGAGGATTTTCTGCACCCGCCCCACCAGGTGATTGTCGTCACCCCGGCGGACGGTGATGCGGCTTCGTTCACGGACCGTTTGAGGGCTTCCTTTCTGCCCGGCAGCCTGGTGATGATCGTTTCAGAATCACGCGCCGGGCAATTGTCGCGGCGATCCCCACTGTTCAGGGACAAAACCGCTGCCGGTGGCAAAACCACCGCCTATGCGTGCCAAAACGGTGCCTGTCAGCTGCCGGTGACAACCGCGGATGGGTTGATGCGGCAATTGACGGCATCGTAAAAAGTCCGATATCTGCGTTACGCTTCATCCCTCGTCATTGCGGAGTACCGTGAGTACGCCTCATTCCTCGGGATTCGCAAGCCTTGATTGCGGGCTTTTTACGATGCCGTCGGAAATATGACTTTTTACGAGTGCGTCAACAATTGACGGCTTCGCAAAAGTGAAATATGGGCGTTGTGCGGTATTCCGCTTCACTTCGGCGAAGCCTCAATGGCGACTCATTCGTTGGAAATCGAGAGCCTTGACCATTTACGGGTTACGACGCCGTCCCCAATTTGGCGCCTACATGAGGGCCTGATGATGCAAACGGTTGTTTCCCAGATTGCCGTCGCCTTTGCCGCCGGCATGATTCTCAACTTCATGCCCTGCGTGCTGCCGGTGATACCTTTCAAGGTTCAGGCGCTGCTGCGTGAAACGACCGGCACGACCCGTTCACGGGCCCTGGCCGCCGCTGCCCTGCTGGCCGGCAGTCTGGCCTTTTTCATCTTTCTGGGAGCTGTTACCGCCGCTTTCGGATTGATGTGGGGCCAGCAGTTTCAGCATCCCTGGTTCCGGTTCCTGCTATCCCTTTTTCTACTTGCCGCGGCTATCGCTACCTTCACCGGGTGGTCCTGGCGGCTGCCTCAGTTTGTCTACCGGGTGCCCATGAGCCACCATTTGGGCGCATTTTTCACCGGTGCTTTGGCCGGTGTTCTCTCCACTCCCTGTTCGGGACCGTTTCTGGGATCGGTGCTCGCATTTGCATCCACCCGATCGCCCCAGGAAACCATGCTCATCTTCAGCGCCATCGGCATGGGTCTGGCCTTTCCCTACCTGCTGTTGCTACTGTGGCCCGGCCTGCTGAGCCGGCTGTCTTTTTCCAGCCGGCTGGCTGTAAACTTCAAAACATTCCTCGGTTTTGTGCTGCTGGCTGGGAGTCTTTTTTTTATCCAGGGATTTCTGCCGCCCTTACTGTGGCAGGCCGGCTGGATGACGCTGGTGGGGGCGGTCGGCGCCTGGTTGGTATTCCTGTTCACCAGCGGTAGACGGGTCAAGCTGAGGCCGGTGCTGATTCTGGCCATGGTCATTGTGGTGGTGGCCGGTTTTCGGAGCCTATCCGTGGATCATGATGCTGAGAGCATTGCCTGGCAGGCATATTCCGACCTGCGCCTCGAGCAAGCCTTCGGTCGACCGGTATTAATCGAGTTTACCGCAGACTGGTGCATCAACTGCCAAGCCATGAAACGCACCACATATAAAGATAATAAACTGCGGGCGACCATTGAAACCATGGGCGTCATTACCTTGCAGGTGGACCTCACACAGGTGGATGAACAGCGACGGGCGATTTTCGACCGCTTCGGTGGTCGCGCGATTCCATACATTGTGGTATTGGATAAACGGGGCCAACACGTCCAGCGCTATACCGGGGTGGTGGGAGCCGATACCCTGGTTGACGTGCTGAGGTCGATAGACGGTTAGAGCCGCGGAGGTCAGTGATGGCGCAGACAATCGGTTTTGTGGTAGAGACGGGCAATGATGGCCGCGCTACGGTGGTGGCAGAAAAGGGCCAGGGGTGCGGCAGCTGCAGCGCTGTTTCCCAATGCCACGGCGGGCGCACCGCCCGGACCGAAAAGACTCCTGCCTTCAACCCGATCGAGGCGACGGTTGGGGATCGGGTGACGCTGACGGTGTCATCCGGGGCCCTCCTGTCCCGCATGGCGGTACTCTATCTGGTACCCGTATTCGGGATGCTGACCGGCGCCTTCACGGGTGCTTTCATGTATGGCGGTGTGGATGGGACCGACAGCGGCCACAGCGTTGTCTTCGGTTTGGCAGGTTTTATCCTGGGGTTTGTGCTTTCGGTTGCCATTTCCCGGATCTGGTCGACAGCCCGGCCGGTCACGCCGGTCATCACCCGAATCGTCAACACCCGGTCGGCGTCTTCGTCTATCGGCGCGTCGGCAGGTAGTGGTTGTGGCGCTAAGTAGTGCCCACCCAGAAACGGCATCTTTCGGCCCAAGCCTGCGTTCTCGCTCGATTGAGCACGTAGTGAAGCTTCAGCGCTATCCTCGACGTAGTGCCACTACGCCTGCGGTTTCAATTTCGCTGCGGCCTTGGCCTGAACCAAAATCTACCATTTCTGGATGGACACTGAGTAGAAGGGTTGTATCATTCTTATCCCCAAGGAGCGACATGGCGAGCGGAACCCCCGAGCACAAAGAGACCTTTGAATCTTTCAAAAAATCCTTTTTCTACGGCAAGCGGTCGGACTTGAGCTTTAAATTCC